>NZ_VFQC01000001.1:1610056-1932613 GCF_006717075.1 Haloactinospora alba | reverse complement strand
GGAGTGGACCACCACAGCTCTACCGACACCACGGGCCCATTATGCCGGAGGCTGTCTCGGGCCAACCGAGCCGTACCGCACGGGTGTCGCCGACGCGCCGAGCGGGTAACCCCGGCTACGACCCTCCTGAAACGAGGCGACGACCGTGCCCGACCCCAGGAAACAAAGGGAGTGCGCCATGTCCCCGTTGGCGCTGTTCGGTACCGCGGCCCTCGGCATGTGCGGGCTGCTTGTCGTGCTCTTTGTCGTCACGCTTTTCTCCGGGGCGGACACCGCGCCGGAGGACGCAACGGAAGAGGAGGACCCCCCGGGCGGCTACCCGGAAAGTGCGGCTCGCCCGTCTCAGGAGTCCAGTCCCCCTATGCTCGCATGCACGGTCCAACAGACGTGGGACAACGCGAGGGGGGACACCAGCGATGACGGCAGGGGCGACACCGACGTTCACCGCCCAACGCAGGGAGCGGATTCTTGAACTGCTGCGTGTGAACCGGGCCATGGCACTGCGCGACATCGCCCGTCAGGTGCGGGCGTCCGAAGCCACGGTGCGCCGCGACGTACGCGCGCTGGAGTCCGACGGGTTGCTCGACCGCAGACGCGGCGGCGCCGTCCTTCCGGGACTGTTGGACCACGACCCCCCGGCCGACGGCGCGGGGGAAGCCCCCGTGGCGGGGGAACGCGCTCTGGCCTACGCGGCGGCCCGGCTCGTGGGGGACAACGACACGATCGCGCTCGGACCGGGACGGAAGACCGAGGCGCTGGCCCACGAGATCGCCCACCGGAACGGTCTCACCGTGGTGACGACCTCGCTTCCGGTGGCGGAAGCGTTGTCCGCGTCCCCCGGAGTCGAGGTGGTGGTGAGCGGCGGAACCCTGCACGGTCCGCTCCGCTCCCTCGTCGGAAGCGCGGCGGAACAGACACTGCGGGGGCTGCGCGTACGCCGTTCGTTCCTCTCCGGCGACGGGGTCACCGCCGACCGCGGGCTCAGCACCTCCGTGACGGCCACCGGCAGTACCGAGCGGGCCCTGGTGTCCTGTGCCGAGGAGGCCATCGTTCTCGCCGACCACACCGCGGTCGGGACGGACACCATGGTGTCGACAGCGCCACCGGAGCACATAGCGCACCTGGTCACCGACAACCACGCGGATCCGGAGGTGCTTTTGACCCTGGAGGAGACGGGAACCGTGGTGCACGTGGCGGTACTGGAGTCCGATCGCGGCGAGTGAGCCGAGTACGTACGCTGGCCACTGCGACCCACTCACCCGTCCCGGAGATCATGCGATGCCAACCCCGACCGTTCTTCCCGAGCCCTGGGCGGACTCCGCGGTAAGTGTCGTCGTCCCGACCTACAACGAGGCGACGAACCTGCCCACCCTCGTGGAAGAGGTACTCTCGCTGGAACTCACCCGACTGCGGCTGCTCATCGTGGACGACGGTTCCCCGGACGGCACCGGTGACGTCGCCGAGAAACTCGCGGCCGAGTACGCCGGACGGGTCACGGTGCTCCACCGCACCGCGAAGGACGGGTTGGGACGTGCCTACGTGGCGGGGCTCACCCGGGCTCTGGACGAGGGGGCCGAGTTCGTCGCGCAGATGGACGCCGACCTGAGCCACCCGCCCGCCTACCTTCCACAGCTGTTGGGAACACTACTCTCCACCGGAGCCGGGGTGGCGATCGGCAGCCGCTACGTCCCGGGAGGAAGCCTCTCCCACCAGTGGGGCCTCCACCGGCGGCTCCTCAGCGGATGGGCGAACACCTACGTCAAGAGCGTCCTCGGGATGCCGATCCGGGACGTCACCGCCGGGTACAAGATGTGGCGTCGCGAAGCGCTGCAAGCCCTGGACCTTCCGAGCGTGGACAGCAACGGTTACAGCTTCCAGGTGGAGACCCACTTCCGCGCCTACCGGCGCGGGCAGAAGATGGTGGAGATCCCCATCCACTTCCGGGACCGTGGCCAGGGAACCAGCAAGATGGACCTGGGAGTGCAGCTGGAGTCCGCACTCCGCCCGCTCCGGATGCGAACCCAGGAGCGGCGGGCGCGCGAACGGTACGGGAAACCCCCGAACCGTTCGCGCTGACCCCGCAGTGTTCTCCGGCTCGCTCACTCGCTGGCCAACGCACCGGTGATCGACGTCCGCGCCGCGCGGTGGGCAGGGAGCGCCGCCGCCAGCAGGCCGGCCACCACGGCGGCTGCCAGGAACAGTCCGATCTTCGCGATGGGGATGGTCAGGACCAGGTCGCTGAACGCCACCAGGCCACCGGCCCAGCCGAAGGTGACCCCCAGGACGACCCCGATCCCGGCGCCGGTGAGGCACAGCAGCACCGCTTCCAGGCTCAGCATCCGGCGTAGCTGCCCGCCGGACAGGCCCAACGCCCGGAGCATCGCGGACTCGCGTCTCCGCTCCAGGACCGAGAGCGCCATGGTGTTGGCGACACCGAACACCGCGATGACGAGCGCGAGCCCCAACATCGCCGCGATGCTGGCGAAGGCGATGTCCAGCACCTGCTCGAACTGCTCCTTCATCTCCGTCGTGGACTGCACCTGGATCGTGGGGTGCTCCGCGATGGCGTCGTTGACGGCTTCCCGGCTGTCCGCGGTCGCCGCATCCTCGGCAGCGGTGACATACACGCTCTGGGCCGTGTCGCTGTCCGGGAAAGCCGTCGAGAAGTCGTCCGGGTCCATGGTGATCCCGTACATCGCTCCCGTGGCCGGGGTGATCGCGGCGATCGTGTAGGAGCGCTGTTCCTCCTCGGAGGCGGAGGTGTCCGGCTCGTCCGCCGGAGCGGCCTCCGGCGCGGGGCCGATCTTCACCGTGTCCCCGACCTCCCGGTCACCGGCCATGTTCTCCGCGACCGCGACGGATCCCGGGCCGACCTCGGAGAGCTCACCCGCGACAACCGATCCCTGCAGGTCGGTGCCGAGCTCCGCGCCGGTGTAGGCGAAGGCCGTGGCAGGCTCTCCGGCCATGCTGACCGGCTCACTGCGCTGGCTGTAGGCGCCGGCGATCTCCTCGGAGTCCTGCAACCTGTCGACGACGTCGGCGGGTATGCCCCCCTGCTCGAAGTCCTCCGTGCCGAACTGCTGGTTCAGCACGTAGTCGGCGGGGAACTGTTCGGCGAGCTCCTCCTCCATCGTGCTCTGCATCGAGGAGCTGAAGACCGCGTAGCCGGTGATGAGCGTCGCGCCGATGGTCAGGGCGATCATGGCGGTCGCGGCCCGCCGGGAACCGCGCTGGGAGTTGTCCGCGGCCAGCTTCCCCGGAACCCCGAACGCCCTCATCGGGAGCCGCACCGCCGAAGCGATCCCGCGCACGATCAACGGGCCGACAACCACGACCCCGAGGAAAGCGAGCATGGCCGCGCCGACCGTCAGGAACAGCCCCGGTTCCTGTCCAACGTTCTGGCCGAGCACCGTCATGCAGGCCGAGACGGCGAACAGGAGCACGGCGGCGCCGGTCCGCAGCCAGCCGATCCCCTTCTCCATTCCCGCAGCCGCGGCGCTGGTCCGCAGCGCCGCCAGCGGTGACACCTTCGTCGCCTTGCGGGCCGGAAGCAGCGCCGCGAGCAGTGTCACGACCGTGCCGACCAGAACCCCCAGTCCGACAGCCGTGGGAGTGACGACGAGCGACGTCGTCGCCCCGCCCGCACCCAGGCTCTCCTTGCTCAGCGCGAAACCCGCCGTCCCGAGACCGATACCGGCGGCGACGCCGATAACCGACGACACGGCCCCGACGATCAGCGCCTCCAGCAGCACGCCCCGGAACACCTGGCCGCGTCGCGCCCCCACGCACCGCAGCAGCGCCATCTCGCGCTGCCGCTGGGCGATGAGCACCGCGAAGGTGTTGTAGATGACGATGGCGGCGGTGAACATCGCGATGAGCGCGAACAGCAGCAGCCCGATGCTCAGCATCTGTACCTGCGCCCCTGACTGCTCGGCGAGTTCCTCCCCCATCTCGGTGCCGGTCTGGGCCTTGGCGCCGGAGCCGGAAACCTCGGCGACCGCGTCGGTGACCTCGGCGGGCGGTACCCCCTCGGCTCCCCGGACGTCGATCTCGGAGAACGCCTCCTTGCCGGTGAGCTTCTCAGCGGTCTGCGGGGTGAACGCGGCCCCGCCGCTGAACGCGAACGGCGACTCCACACCGAAGTCGATCAGGCCGGTGACCGTGAACGTGTGCTTCGCGTCCTCCCCGCCGAGAACCGTGACCTCGTCGCCGACCTCGTAGCCCGCCTGCTCCGCGGTGGTGGTGGCCAGCGCCATCTCGTCGTCCGCGGAGGGCAGTTCCCCGGTGGCGGCGGTGTGCCGGGTGTCACCGTCGACGGAGATACCGGTCGTCGGGGTCTGGCCGAGAGCCCGGCCGTCCTTGTCGAGTACGGGAGTGTCGCCCTGGATCGTTCCGCTGGCGGAGGCGACCTCGTCCAGCCCCTCGATGCGGTCGAGCAGTTCCGGTGTGAGCGGCGGTTCCGCGTCCGCCGGAGCACCGGCTCCCTCCTCGGGGGTGACGATCGATTCGAAATCGCTCGCCGACCCCATGACCTGGGAATCGACCCCCTCCTCCAGAGTGTCGGAGAACACCAGCGTGCCGGAGACGAACATGACACCCAGCACGATGGCGAGCGCGGTAGCGACCAGCCGGCCCGTGTGCATACGCAGGCCGGCCAGAGTTGTGCGCAGCATCTGTTCAGGACTCCAGCTTCACCAGTCGGTCGAGGACGATTTCGGACGTGGGCTCGCGCACCTCGTCCACCAGCTGTCCGTCACGCAGGAAGATCACCCGGTCGGCGTAGGCGGCGGCGACGGGATCGTGCGTGACCATGACGATGGTCTGGTTGAGCTCCCGGGCCGAGTCGCGCAGGAACCCCAACACCTCGGATCCGGAGCGGGAGTCGAGGTTTCCGGTGGGTTCGTCGGCGTAGACCACCTCGGGCGCGTTGAGCAGCGCCCGGGCGACCGCGACACGCTGCTGTTGGCCGCCGGACAGCTTGGCCGGCGTGTGGTCCAGCCGTTCGCCCAGCCCCACAACGTGGACGAGGTGGTTGAAGTGCTCCCGGTCGACCTTGCGTTTGGCGATCTGAGCCGGAAGCAGGATGTTCTGTTCGGCCGTCAGCATCGGCAGCAGGTTGAACGACTGGAAGATGAACCCGATGCGGTCCCGCCGCAGCAGGGTCAGCTCCTTGTCCTTCAACGTGGTGATGTCGGTGCGGCCCAGCCGGACGGACCCGGAGGTGACCGTGTCCAACCCCGCCAGGCAGTGCATCAGCGTGGACTTGCCCGAGCCGGAGGGGCCCATGATCGCGGTGAAGGCCCCGCGGGAGAAGTCGACACTGACATTGTCGAGGGCGCGCACGGCCGAGTCGCCGCTTCCGTAGGTCTTGTCCAACCCTCGCGCGCTGACGACAGGCGGGGCGTCGACGGAGTGGGGGTCAGCCGTGGCGGCTGTGTCGCTCACGTTGGTGTCTCCTGACATGTGCATGGGTGTTCCGGACGGCGCCGGACGGGGGCAGGGCCCGCCGCCTCGCGACACAACGCTACGGGCACGTGCGGTCGGCACACCTCCGACGTAGCACTGAGATTTCCCCCAGACGAAAGTACGCGCTGACCGCCGCCCCGCTCTCTTAGGTGGACGCGCCCACCGACTTTCGTCGGTACCGCGGCTCCGACGGAGAGGTCCCAGCCGGCCGAACCCGCGGGTACGCCCCGCACCCGGTACCACCGACGTTCGTCGGCGGAACACACGAACCCGCCGGCGAACCGAGTGGCCACCGCCAGCGCGCTCCTAGACTCCCCGGTATGAGCGAGGGGAGAGCACACCGGTGGTGGCGGGCTTTCACGGGGCGGCCACGGAGCATGTGGGGGCGATGGTGGGGGCGGCGCCACCGGATCGTCGACTGGGTGGCCGCGTGCGCGTACTTCCCGTTCGTAGCGCTGTTCAACTTTCCGTCCCCGTCCGGTGTGCTCAGCTACCTGGTTCAGGGAGCCCCTCCCGGAATCCCGACGCAGCTCGTCATGATCGTATTGTTCGGGATCGCCCTGCCCGGGCTGGTGTCGTGGGCGATCCTGCTCCGGCGGCGGAATCCCGGGCCGCTGCTGGTACTCGCCGCCGTGCTGATGGTGGCGACCGCGAACTTCGTACCGAGCGTCATAGCGCTGTACTCCTACGCGGCCTGGTACTCCGACGCCCGGCGGCTCTCCGGTTGGACCGGAGTCCTGGCGGCGCTCTTCGTCGTGTTCTACGGGATAGGGCCATCGAACACGGCCGCAGGAGCGGCCCTGTTCATCGTCTTCATGGGTACGCTCACCATCGCCCTCCCACTCGTCGCCGGACTGTGGGTGGGGACCCGCCGCCAGCTCATCGCGAACCTTCAGGAACGCGCCCAGCGGCTGGAACGTGAGCAGCACCTCATGGCGAACCGGGCGATCGTGGCCGAACGTACCCGCATCGCCCGCGAGATGCACGACGTGGTCGCGCACCGGGTGAGCATGATGGTGCTGCACGCCGGTGGGCTGGAGATCTCGGCCTCGGACCGCGCCACCGCGGACACGGCATCCCTGATCCGCAGCACCGGCCGTGAGGCGCTCTCGGAACTGCGCGGCATCCTGGGTGTACTCCGCGACGAGAACAGCACCGAGGCCCCCACCGCCCCGCAGCCGGTGCTGGATGACATCGAGCGTCTCCTGGACGAATGGCGTGCGGCGGGAATGAGCGTCGAGAAGCAGGTGACGGGAACGCCGTGTTCCTTCGCCGCACAGGTGGAGCGCACCGCCTACCGCGTGGTCCAGGAGGCGCTGACCAACGCCGGGAAACACGCGCCGGGCGCTCCGGTGGCAGTACGGTTGGACTACGGCAGCGAGGACCTGGAGATCGTCGTCAGCAACGAGCCCTCTGCCGGGGAGGGGAGCGGCCGTGGTTCCCCACCACCGAGCAGCGGCTTCGGACTCACCGGGCTGCGGGAACGCGTGGCCCTGGTGGGGGGAACGCTGGCGGCCGGGGCGGATCCCGACGGTGGGTGGCGGATCCGCGCCGTTCTGCCGGCGGCGCCCGCAGCGGACCAGGACACGACGACTTCGAACGACGACGGCGGGGAGTAGTACGGATGATCCGCACCATCCTGATCGATGACGAGCAACTGGTGCGTTCGGGGTTGCGGATGATTCTCGACTCGGCCGAGGACATCGAGGTCGTGGGGGAGGGGGCCGACGGAGAGGATGCGGTGCGCCTGGCCCGTGAGCTCGCCCCCGACCTCGTGCTCCTGGACATCCGGATGCCGGGGGTCGACGGGCTGACCGCCGCGGGAGAACTCGTGGCGCTGGCGGATGAGCCCAAGGTCGTGCTGTTGACGACGTTCGACCTGGACGAGTACGTCCACCAGGCACTGCGCGCGGGGGCGGTCGGCTTCCTGCTGAAGGACACCCCGCCGCGTGACCTGATCGCGGCGGTGCGCACGATCAGCGAGGGGAACGCGATGCTCGCCCCCACCGTCACCAAACGGTTGCTGGAACGCTTCGCGACCCCCGCACCGGACAGCGCCGCCCGAGCCCAGCAACGGTTGGAAGTCCTCAGCGGGCGGGAACGCATGGTGCTCGTCGCCGTCACCCGTGGCCTGTCGAACGCGGAAGCCGGACGCGAGCTGGATATGCGGGAAGCCACAGTCAAGGCCCACGTCAGCCGGATCCTGGCGAAGCTGGAGATGACGAACCGGGTGCAGGCGGCGATTCTGGCCCACGACGCCGGGTGGGCGTGAGCACCTCGCGCGGTGTTCCTGTCGTCCCGTGCCCGCGGTGAGGTCCTATGGTGGTAGGAAGACCCGACCGGGTTAACCGCTCAGCAGAAAGGCGCATGCCGTGGCCGTTCGCGCCCATGGCGGCACGGGGGGAAACGAGACGACGACCCCGACCGCCTCCGAGGGATCGGAAGGCTCCGTTCCACGCCGGTTGATGGCTGTGGCCACCCGGTTGTTCGCGGAGAAGGGCTTCGACCGCACGTCGGTGCAGGAGATCGTGGACACCGCTGCCGTCACCAAGGGGGCGATGTACCACTACTTCGACTCCAAGGACGACCTCCTCGCGGAGGTCTACTCCCGGGTGCTGCGGATGCAGATGGAGCGCCTGGAGCGTATCGCCTACCAGGAGCTCCCCGTGGCGCAGCGGGTACGCGAGGCGGCCGCCGACGTCGTCGTCACCACCATCGCCCACCTGGACGACGCCACCATCTTCTTCCGTTCCCTGCACCAGCTCAGCGCCGCGAAACAGCAGAACGTGCGTGCCGAGCGGCGCCGGTACCACGAACTGTTCCGTTCGCTGATCTGTGAGGGGCAGGAAGCCGGGGTGTTCGCGGCCGGTGTTCCGGCGGACCTCGTGGCGGAGTTCTACTTCGGTTCCGTGCACCACCTCAGCACGTGGTACCGGTCGGACGGTCCGCTCAGCGCGGCCGAGATCGGTGACCACTACGCCCGGCTGCTCCTGGACGCGCTACGCCCCACAGCAGTGGGAAATATACAGACATGACCTGACACCCCGGTGGAACGCCGGCCCCTCCCGGCGGAGGTCCTTGCCGGGTCAGGCGTGTGGTTTGCGGGCGACACCGCAGAAGGCGTCGACCTCGCGCGGAGACCCGATATGGGTGGGATCCGGCCGCCACTGGGAGACGGAGACGACGCCGGGGTCGACCAGCTCCGTGCCCTCGAAGAAACCGGCGAGCTGTTCGGGGCTCCGCAGCACGAGCGGTGTGTTTCCGGATTCGTTCCACATCCGAGCCATCTCGGCGGAGCGCTCCTCGTAGATGACGTAACTCCCGTCGTACAGGGCGAGATAGCTGCCGGCCGGTAGCGCCTCCAACAGCTGTCGCACGATGCCGCGGGCTTCGTCGTCGTCGGTGACGAACTCGAGGACGCCCATGAGCATCAGCGCGACCGGTCGGGTGAGGTCCAACCGCCGGCGGGCGGCCTCGATGATGGTCGCGGGGTCGCGCAGGTCGGCGTGGATGTAGTCGGTGCTGCCCTCCTCGGTGCCGACCAGCAGGGCGTTGGCGTGGGCCAGCACCAGCGGGTCGTTGTCCACGTAGACGACGCGGGACTCCGGCGCGACGGCCTGGGCGACCTCGTGGGTGTTGTTCACGGTGGGCATGCCGGTGCCGATGTCCAGGAACTGGCGCACCCCGGCCTCACCGGCCAGGTAGCGCACCGCGCGTCCCAGGAACGCCCGTGCGGCGTTGGCCAGTTCACGGACCTCGGGGACGACACGGGCGATCTCGTCTCCGGTCTCGCGGTCGGCGGCGTAGTTGTCCTTGCCGCCGAGCCAGTAGTTCCAGATGCGGGCCACATGCGCGACGCTGGTGTCGACGGAGGGAGGTGTCTCGGTCAATGGGGGGCTCACGTTGTCGGTTCGCTTCGCGGAGAGTCGGGTACGGCAGGCATTGTGCCGGATGCGCGTCGCGGGCGCACCCGGACGGCTCCCGGAGGCTCAGGTGCCGCTGGGTGCGGCTGGTTTTTCCGCGTCGCGGCGCCGCCTCCGCCGGACCAGCGCCCACACCGACCCCAGGGCGATCGTGGCGAGCACCATGAGGTAGGCCGATACCGACAGCGAGCTTCCGGTGGTGCTGAGTAGGGAGACCATGATCAGGGGAGCGAATCCGCCTCCGAGGACGGAGCTGATCTGGTACCCCAGGGAGGCACCGGTGAACCGGACCTCGGCGTCGAACAGTTCGGCGAACAGGGCGGCCTGCGGGGCGTACATGATGCTCAGGAACAACCCGCACCCGAACATGCCCACTGCCATGACCCAGATGTTGGCGGTGTCGACCAGGAGGAACAGCGGAACGGCCCACAGGAACAGCCCCGTGATCCCGGCCGTGTAGACCCTGACCCGGCCGATCCGGTCGGAGATTCCCGCGGCGAGGGGCATGAGGGGAAGCTGGAAGATACTCAGGGCCAGGGCGACCAGAAGCACGTTCCCGTACGGCAGACCCAGGTCGCGTGTGGCGTAGTCCAGGATTCCGGTGATGAGCACGTAGAACGTCGCGTGGTTGACCATGAAGGAGCCGCCGGCCAGCAGCACCGTCGCCTTGTGGGAACGCAGCACGTCACCGAGCGGCGAGCGCGCACCGGAGTCCTTCGCCGCTGCACGCTGGAAGTCGGGGGTTTCCGCCACGTAGTGGTGGATCAGCCAGGCGAGCAGCAGCACGAGCCCGCCGAGGAGGAACGGCACCCGCCATCCCCAGGCCACGAACGCCTCCGAACCGGTGAGGAAGTTGGTGCCGTAGTACACCGTGTAGGCGGTGACGAGGCCGATGGGTACCCCCATCTGGACCAGGCTGCCGTACAGGCCGCGTTTGCCCTCCGGGGAGTACTCGGTGGCCAGCAGCGCGGCGCCGCCCCACTGCATACCGACCGCCACCCCCTGGATGAGCCGCAGGAGGACCAGCAGGAGGGGAGCGCCCACGCCGATGGTGGCGAACGTGGGCAGCGCTCCGATCAGTGCCGTGGCCACTCCCATCGCCGCCAGCGACCACACGAGTACGGGCTTGCGCCCGAACCTGTCGCCGAGGTGCCCGCCGAGCACCCCACCCAGCGGACGGGCGAGGAACCCGACAGCGAACGTGGCGAACGAGGCGAGCACCCCGGCGATCGGGCTGAACTCGGGGAAGAACAGCGTGCTGAAGACGAGCGCGGCCGCGACGCCGAACACGAAGTACTCGTACCACTCGACGGCTGCGGTGGCCGCCGCGGCGGTTGCGACAACGCGGCGTGTGCGGGGAGAGGGTGGCTGCTGCGCAGCGGTGGCAGCGGTTGGTTGACCAGACATCGGGCCGTTCCTCCTGGCGCTGTTCCGGGGCGGGAAATGTGAACAAAAACACGCCGACGTTTTCGCCAAAGCATGAAACCGACCGGATGGTATGTCAATATCCCCATTGATTTTCTCTTGGAAAAGCCGTGGGGTATATTGCGCTCACGCCCGGCGGGGAACCGGAATGCCCCCGGGCGTTGCAGTGACAGGAGACCAGGCGGGAGAACTCATGGGGGAGACCGACCCTCCGGGGCTGGACCTTGCACGGTTGCGCGCGCACATGGCGGCGGAGCGTCCGGGGCTGGTCCAGGGGGAACTGGCGGGAGAGGTGATCGCCGGTGGCCGTTCCAACCTCACCTACCGGGTCACCGACGGACACCGCGCGTGGGCGGTGCGGCGCCCACCGCTGGGCCACGTCCTGCCGACGGCGCACGACATGGGGCGCGAGCACCGTGTCATCGCCGCGCTGGCGGGGACGGGCGTTCCGGTGCCCCCCACCGTGCTGTTGTGCGAGGACCCGGACGTCCTCGGCGCGAACTTCTATGTCATGGACTTCGTCGACGGGACCCCGTACCGCCGGCGCGAGCAGTTGGAGGAGATCGGTCCGGAACGCACCCGCGGGCTCGTCCTCTCGCTGGTGGACACGCTGGTGGAGCTGCACACCGTGGATCCGGGGAGCGTGGGGCTGGAGGACTTCGGCCGGCCGGACGGCTACCTCCAACGGCAGCTGCGCCGCTGGGGCAAACAACTCGACGCTTCCCGCAGCCGCGACCTTCCCGGAATCGACGAGCTGCAACAGCGGCTGACGACGATGCTCCCCGAATCGCCGGCCCCCACCGTCGTGCACGGGGACTACCGGCTGGACAACGTGCTCGTGGACGAGCGCGACCGCATCACGGCCGTGCTCGACTGGGAGATGTCCACCCTCGGCGACCCGCTCACCGACCTGGCGCTGATCATCGCCTACAGCAGCCCCGAACTTCCCCACATCGCCGGGGTCAGCAACGTCGGTGAGGCCCCGGGCTTCCCCGGAGCCGACGAGATCGTGCGGCGCTACGCGGAACGTTCCGGTCGGGACGTCTCCACGCTCGACTTCTACGTCGGGTTCGCGTTCTTCAAGCTCGCGGTGATCCTGGAAGGAATCCACTACCGGCACAGCCAGGGCCAGACGGTGGGGGAGGACTTCGACCGCATCGGCGAGGCCGTCCCCCAGCTGGTCCGGGCGGGACTCAACCGCCTTGGCGAGGGCTGATGACCTGTGCGTGCGGGTCGTGTTCGCTGAGCCGGGCCCGGTCGTGCGGCGCGTCGAAGTCCGTGACCGGGCCGGCCGGAACGATCCGTTTCGGGTTCAGGGCGCCGTGGGTGACGTAGTAGTGCCGTTTGATGTGGTCGAAGTCCGTGGTCTCGCGGAAGGCCGGCAACGAGTAGAGGTCGCGGGTGTAGCCCCAGAGGTTGGGGTAGTCCACCAGGCGCCGGACGTTGGTCTTGAAGTGCGTTGCGTAGACGATGTCGAACCGCGCCAGGGTCACCCATAGCCGCACGTCGGCCTCGGTGATCCGGTCACCGAGCAGGTAACGCCGAGTGGACAGACGCTCCTCGAGGTCGTCCAGGGTGGTGAAGAGCGCGGCCACCGCGTTGTCGTACGCTTCCTGGCTGGGAGCGAACCCGCACCGGTAGACCCCGTTGTTCACGGTGGCGTAGATCCGGCGGTTGAGGTCGTCGATCTCCGAACGCATGCTTTCCGGGTACAGGTCGATCGCCTTGGTGGCCCACGCGTTGAAGCATTCGTTCAGGTCGATGGTGATGTCCGGGAAGTTGTTGCTGACGATGCGCCGCGTGTGCGTGTCCCAGAGCACGGGAACGGAGATGTGGCCGTCGTAACCGGGCTCGGAGGCCTCGTAGGCCTCGCGCAGCAGAGCGAAGTGGCCCACGGTGTCGGGGCCGTGCCCCTCGCCCTCCCGGAAGGCCCAGCCGCGGCCGTCGCGTATCGGATCGACGATGCCGACCGACACGGCGTCCTCCAGCCCCTTGAGCTTGCGCACGATCAGACTGCGGTGCGCCCAAGGGCACGCGTAGGAAGCGTAGATGTGGTAGCGGCCGCTCTCGGCGGGGAAGCGTTGGGAACCGATCCGTTCCCGGAACGGGTAGGCGGGCCGTTCGAACGCTTCCCCCCGGGGCTTGGTCATGTAGGAGCCGTAGTCCCCGAACGTGTCGAAGTCGACGGGTGTAGCGGTAGTGACGGTTTTCACTGGAGCCTCCCCTGCCAGTGGCGCTGGTGCCCCGTCCGTCCCCCCGATACCGGGGCACACAGAGACTGCATACCCGGTCACCGGAGGTGTGACGCACCGCACGTCGGAGCGGGGGCCGTCCGAGGACGGGGAGGTCAACCAGCACGGACGTTCCGCTACCGTCCGGTAGCTAGATACGCTGCTACCCGTTCTCTCATGGTCGTCTCGCGCCCATCAGCGCTTTCGGAGGTGCCCACCTTATGTCCCGCTCGGCACTGGTCACCGGCGGCAGCCGGGGGATCGGTCTGGCCATCGCCCGGGAGCTCGCCGCCGCCGGGGACAACGTCGCCGTGACCTACCGTTCCGGAGACCCACCGGAAGGGCTGTTCGGCGTTTCCTGCGATACCACCGACACCACTCAGGTCGACAGCGCTTTCACCCAGGTAGAGAAGGAGCAGGGGCCGGTCGACGTTCTCGTCGCCAACGCCGGCATCACCAAGGACCAACTGCTGGCACTGACGAGCGAAGAGGATTTCTCCGCAGTGCTGGACACCAACCTCACCGGTGCGTTCCGCGTCGCCAAGCGGGCCGTGCGCTCCATGATGCGTAGCCGCGACGGCCGCATCATCCTCGTCTCCTCTGTCGTGGGGCTGCTCGGTTCGGGGGGACAGACCAGTTACGCCGCCTCGAAAGCCGGGCTGGTCGGCTTCGGCCGCTCCCTCGCCCGTGAGATCGGTTCCCGCAACGTCACGGTGAACATTGTCGCTCCCGGATTCATCGAGACCGGCATGACCGCCGAGCTTCCGGAGGACCGGCAGGCCGAGATCAAGAAGAACATCCCGCTGGGCCGTTACGGTGCGCCCGAGGAAGTCGCCTCGACGGTACGTTTCCTCGCCAGCCCGAGCGCCGCCTACATCACGGGCGCCGTCATCCCGGTGGACGGCGGACTCGGCATGGGCCACTGACACCGCGGCCACGGCAACCGAACCCACGACATAGAACGGAACAACCCATGGGAATCCTCGAGGGCAAGCGCATCCTCGTCACCGGGGTGATCACGGACAGCTCGATCGCCTTCCACGTGGCCCGTATGTGCCAGGAACAGGGCGCCACGGTGCTGCTCACCGGATACGGGCGGCTCAGCCTGGTCGAACGCGTCGCCCAGCGGCTTCCGGAAGCTCCCCCCGTCCTTGAGCTCGACGTCACCGATAACGAGCACCTGGACAGCCTCAGCAGCCGTATAGCCGAACACGTCGACGGGATCGACGGCATCGTGCACGCCATCGCCTACACCCCCCAGGAGGCCCTCGGCGGCAACTTCCTCAACGCCGGCTGGGACGACGTCGCCACCGCCGTGCACACCTCGGCGTTCTCGCTGAAGGCCCTCACGACGGCCGTGCTTCCCCTCATGAAACAGGGAGGGTCGGTCGTCGCGATGGACTTCGACAACAGCGTCTCGTATCCGGTCTATGACTGGATGGGCGTCGCCAAGTCCGCCCTGACCTCCACGGCCCGCTACCTCGCGCGCTATGTCGGCGAGGACCAGGTCCGGGTGAACATGGTCTCCGCCGGGCCGCTCCGTACCATGGCCGCGCGCAGCATCCCGGGTTTCGACGAGCTCGCCGACGCCTGGCCGCAACGCGCCCCTCTCGGGTGGGACACGTCCGACCCCGAGCCCGCCGCGCGCGCTGTCACCGCCCTGCTCTCCGACTGGTTCCCCGCCACGACCGGGGAAGTGGTGCATGTCGACGGAGGTTTCCACTCGACCGGCGCGTAGGCTGAGCCCTGCGGGGCAGTCCGGCCGACGAGGCCAGAGCCGTGGCGTGGTCGGTGCGGAGAGCGTCGTTCGAGTCGGGCACGGTCGCGCGATCCAGAAGTCGGGAAAGGAACCAGCGGCATGGAACTCGGACTCCGCGGGGCGAAGGTCGTCGTCACCGGGGCGAGCAGGGGCATCGGTAGGGCGATCGCGCACACGTTCGCCGACGAGGGCGCGGACGTGGCGATCTGCGCTCGCTCCCCCGAACCGTTGGCGGAGGCCGCGCGTGAGCTGCGTGCGGCCGGTGGAACCGTGGTGCACCAGGCCGTCGACGTCACCGATGACGCGGGGATACGCGGCTTCGTCGACCACGCCGCGCGCGAGCTGGGCGGTGTCGACGTTCTGGTGTCGAACGTCTCCGCGGGTGGCGGAGCGACATGGCAGCAGAGCTACGAGACGGACCTGATGCCGTTCGTACGGATAGCCGAACAGGCCCAGCCCCATCTGGCGGCATCCCGACGGGGCGGTGCGATCGTGCTGATCTCGACGACGTCCGCGTTGCACACGGGGCCTCCCTCCGGGGCCGGGGCCTACGGAGCGGTCAAGGCGGCGATGAACCAGCACGCCGCCGCTCTGGGCCGTAGCCTGCCTTCCGAGGGGATCCGGGTGAACACGGTCTCGCCCGGACCCGTCGAGTTCGAGGGCGGCGGCTGGGCCCGCCGCCGGGAGAACGCCCCCGATTTCTACGAACGGATCCGTTCCTCGATCCCCATGGGCCGGTTGGGGGCTCCCGAGGAGATCGCGCGCACGGTGGTCTTTTTGGCCAGCCCAGCGGCGAGTTTCACCACCGGTGTCAACGTGGCCGTCGACGGCGGGTTCCTCGACCAGGTGTAGCGCCGCGCGCGGCAGAGCCCGGTAGCGGCGCTGTGCCGGGGTGGTGTTCCCTTTCCGGGGAGCGCCACCCCTCACGCGCCGCGCAGGATCCACATCAGACACGTGTGCCGGGACAGCGTGACGTTGTCCCGCACAGCTCGCGTGAGCTCGGGGCCGGAAGCGTGGACCACGGAGAGGTGCCGTAGCGCTCGGGTGGCGGCCGTGTACACCTGCGGTCGGGACCCGGAGGCCCGCGGGTCGAACACCGCGATGGCCGCGGGCCAGTGGCCGCCGTGGGCAGCGGCTACCGTCACAGCCCATCCGAGGCGCAGTTTCCCGCGGTCCACACCGGTCGCGACGGTGCCGTTGGCCAGGTCGACAGTGGCACCGTCGTCGTCCAACGCGCGCACGTAGCCCACGTCGCCGGCAGCATGGCCCGGACCGTCGGTGGTGAACCGGACCCGGTCTCCGCTGTCCAGGCCGTCCACCCGCCCGGCCCCGGGATTGAACCGGGACTTGCAGGCCGCGTTCAGGGCGTCCGCGCCCGCCTCCCCACCGCGGGTGGCCGTCACTATCTGGGTCTCCTCGGCAGGGATCCCCAACGCACGGGGAATCGAGTCCGTCAGGAGCTGTAGGACCCGGTGGGCCGCCTCCTCGCCGGAGCTGGCGGGAACAACGGCGACCTCCCGGTGCGGAGCCGGAACCTCCCCCCACTCACCGGCGGCTACGAGTTCCGCCATCGCGGTGATGGGATCCGGAGCGGGGTCGGACGGCACCGTGGCGCTGGCCACTGTTCCCGACGCGAGGAGGTCACGCACCACCTGGCCGGGGCCGGCCGAGGGCGCCTGGTCGGGGTCGGCGAGCAGCACCAGGTGTGTGCCGTCGCCACAGGCCCGCACCAGCGCCGCCGCGTGCCGGGTGTCCAGCGCCATGGCGCTGGTGACGACGACGAGGCCCGCTTCCAGCGGATGTTCCGGGCCGCGCTCGAACACACCGGGGGAGCTGCACTCCAGCAGCTGGGGGAGTGGTACGGCGCGGACCCCGGAGACGCCCTCGCTGTCCAGCTGCGCGTTGAGGGCCTGGGCCGACTGCGCGGTGGGAGCGGCGACAGCGATGCCGGTGCCGCTCTCCGCAGCCACATCCGCGCAGCATGCCAGAGCGTGCGACACGCCACGGGAAGCGCCGGCTCCGTGCGCCAGCACGCAGACTCCCCGCAGCGCCGCGGTGACGACAGCGGCGGTGGTCTCTCCGGCCAGTTCCATGCCGAACCGTTCGGCGGTGGCCGCCGCGGTCTCCGCCGCGGTGGCGGAGTCCATGATGGGCTCACTGGTGTACGCCAGCCGTGCGACACCGGTGCCGAGCTCCTGCTCCGCCTGCCCCAGGTCAGCCAACGCGTAGTAGCGGGTCGGATCCGGCGGCTCTTCCTCCCCCTCCTCGTCCGTGTCCTCCACCACCTCGATGGGGACGACGTCCTGCTGCTGCAGCGCTTCCTCCAGTGCCTGCCGGGGAGACGCACCCCCCAGGTCCCGCACGGTGGTGGAGAGGTGGTGCTCCTCGAGAACGGTGTGGCCCTCGCGTGCGGCCCGGGACAGCGCGCAGCGCACGATGGCACGGAGGCGACGGGGGTCGTCCGGGGAGGGGGAGGGGCCGAGCAACCGGTGGGCGCAGTAGTCGGCCTGCTCCACGGTGACACTGCCGAGGGTTAGTAGCTGCCACGGATCCTCGGTGAGGAGAGCGGCCGCCTGCGGACCGAGAGCTTCCGTGACGGGCTCTGCCAGGGTCTCGGGAGCCCCCATGCTGGCCAGTACCTGCCGCAGCTGCTGCGCCGGAGGGGCACTGCCGCCCTCCTCGGGCGAAGGAGACGAGGGAACGGTGCTTCCCTCGGTGGACAGCGGGAGCTCACTCATCGCTTCGCGGCGTACGTCTCCGGCGCTCGTACCGGAAGGGACGCCCTCCTCCTCTCTGGACATGTCCGTGTCACAGGTGTGCGGGCCACGCGTGTGCCCGGTGTTTTCCCGGGGGCCGCGACGCGGCCAACCGTACGGTCACGGTTGGGGAACCGCGGAAGCGTCGTCGAGCGCATGGCGGATCTCGGCTGGAAGCTCCGTACTCTCCTGGGAGAGTATGTCGACGAGCTGCGCGTTCGTCCGGGGACCGACAGTCGCCGCGGCCACCCCCCTCTGGTCGCGCGCCCAGCTCAGTGCCACCGACAGCGGGGAAACCCCCAGCCCTTCCGCGGCGGTGCACACCGATTCCACGATGCGTCGGCTGCGTTCGTCGAAGTAGGGCTCGATGTAGGCGGCCATGTGGGGGAGGGCGGCCCGGGAACTCTGCGGGAGGCCGTTGCGGTACTTCGCGCTGAGGACACCGCGCCCCAGTGGTGCCCACGCGATCAGACTGGCGCCGCGTGCCATGGCAGCCGGCAGCACGTCGCGTTCGGCCCGGCGGTTGAGAAGCGAGTACTCGTTCCCGGTCGAGACGACGGGAGCCCGCTCCCACCCGGGAGCGGCCTGCTGCCACGTCGCGTACACACTGAACTGCCAGGCCGCGAGGTCCCCCACACCGATGTAGCGCACCTTGCCCGACGTGACGGCGGCGTCCATCGCCGCGAGCGTCTCCTCGACCGGCGTGGCCGGATCGTGCACGTGCAACTGCCAGAGGTCGATGTGGTCGGTCTGCAGCCGGCGCAGCGAGGCCTCCAACGACGCCAGCATGTGTCTGCGGGACGTGTCCCCGGGGCGATGGCCGTCGGGCGTGTGTCCCGCCTTGGTGGCGAGTATCACATCATCGCGCCGTACGGTGCTGTTCAACAGCCGACCGGTGATGCGCTCGCTGTTGCCCCCGGTGTACACGTCGGCGGTGTCGAGCAGCGTTCCACCGGCATCCACGAACGTGGTGAGCTGTTCGGCCGCTTCCTCCTCGGCCGTATCCTTTCCCCAGGCCATCGTGCCGAGTGCGATGCGAGACACCCACAGTCCGGACCCACCCACCTGTCGTTGCTCCATGCGGCGGAGAGTACCGCCTTTCCGGCTGTCGCGGCGCGCGCAGCGGCGACCGGTCCGCGACGGAACGGGAGCGGACGTGGGGAGGAGCGCGTCCCACACCCTCCGGTGACTGGTAATCTCCGGCCCGCACAGTCGGCTGCTGTCCCGCGTGTGCGGACAGTAGACTGCCGTCGCCCCTGTCGCGGTCGACCCAGCCCTTCCCCCGGTGTACGTGCCATCCTTCTTCCCCGGCTGGGGTCCGGAAACGAACGTGCCACGGAATTAGTTCCCAGGAGCCGAGCCCGTCATGTCTATCCTCGAGTCCATCATCCTTGGTGTGATCCAGGGAGTGACCGAATTCCTACCGATCTCCTCCAGCGGTCATCTGCGTGTCGTCTCCTCCTTCTTCGGCTGGCCCGACCCGGGAGCGGCCTTCACCGCTGTCAGCCAGATCGGAACCGAACTCGCCGTCCTCATCTACTTCCGCGCGCGAGTGTGGGGCATCCTCTCCGCCTGGTTCCGGTCCCTGGTGAACCGGGAACTGCGGCGCACCCTCGACGCCCGCATGGGCTGGTACGTGATCATCGGGACGATACCCATCGGGGTCATCGGTCTGCTCCTGGAAGAGGAGATCGACAGTCTCTTCCGCGATCTCCGGCTGATCGCCCTCACGCTGATCATCTTCGGTGTTTTCCTGGGCATGGCCGACCGGTACATGCGCAAACACCGCGAGCTGAGCGACCTGAACGTGCAGCGCGGACTCATCTACGGTCTGTTCCAGACACTCGCGCTGATCCCGGGAGTGTCGCGTTCCGGGGCCACGGTCACGGGCGGGATGCTGCTCAGGTTCAAACGCCGGGACGCGGCGGAGTACGCCTTCCTGCTCGCGATGCCCGCCGTGTTCGCCTCGGGGTTCTACAAACTGACGGACATCGGCGGTAACGAGTACGCGGGATGGACCGCCACGTTCGTGGGCACGGCAGTGGCGTTCCTCGTGGGCTACGCGGTTATCGCCTGGTTCATGCAGTTCATCAGCACCCACAGCTTCATGCCGTTCGTCTACTACCGCATCGGCCTCGGCGTTCTGGTGCTCACCCTCGTCAGTTTCAACGTCCTCGACCCGCAGGGAGGCTCGGCGAGCAACGGCAGCGCCGGACCGGAGGCCTCCTCCGAGGAGAGCTCCTCGGAGGGCGGGGAGAAGGACAAGGAGGAGAAGGACTCCGCGGGCGACGAGGACGGGAGCTCCTCCGACTCCTCGGTGGACCCGTCCACGGGTCCCAGCACGGACCCGGAGACCGGATGGCCGATCGATCCGGAGACCGGACTGGCGGAGAACCCCGAGACCGGACAGCACAAGGACCCCAACACCGGGGAACTCGTGGAGATCGATCCGCAGACCGGGCTTCCCATCGACCCCTACACCGGCCAGCCCTACGACCCCCAGGCCCAGCAGGAGCAGGGACAGCAGGAACAGACCCCCGCAGGGTGAGCGCCGCTCCCGGCGGCCCGCGCCGCGGGCCGCTGTACAGTGGGGCCCGGTCGCGGTGGGAGGATCCCGCGCCACCTGCCGACGCAGCACACCCGAGCACCGACAGGGGATACCAGCATGGGCGAGAGCGAGCCGGCCGTCAGCCTGTTGCTCGTCCGGCACGGTCTGACCGACACCACCGGTGGGACCCTGACCGGGAGGAGCCCGGGAGTGCACCTCAACGAGTGGGGCACGGCCCAGGCGGCGGGACTCGCCCAACGCCTCTCCGGCCTCGCACTGGACGCCGTGGTGTCCAGCCCGTTGGAACGCTGCCGCGCGACCGCTGCCGCCGTCGCGGAGGTGAGCGGCAACGAGGTGCTCCTCGAGGACGGGATCAGCGAGTGTGACTACGGGGACTGGACCGGACGCGAGATCCGGAGCCTGACAGCGGAACCGCTGTGGCGCGTGGTCCAGAACCATCCCAGTGCCGCACGCTTCCCCGGCGGGGAGAGCCTGGCCGAAGTGTCCCACCGAGCGGTGGCCGCTGTGCGAGAGTGGAACACGTGGTTGCTGGGCCGGAGCCACTCGCCCGTGTACGTCATGTGCAGCCACGGCGACGTGATCAAGGCTATTGTCGCGGATGCGTTGGGGGTGCACCTCGACCAGTTCCAACGCATCAGCATCGACCCGTGCTCGCTCACGGCAATCCGCTACACCGCCACACGTCCCTTCGTGCAACGGCTCAACGATGTCGGGGCGACGGCCGCCGGACTGGAGCCGGCGGAGAGCGCCGGCTCCGGTGACGCCGTCGTCGGGGGCGGAAGTGGCGGCCCGCAGAACGAAGAGTCGCTACGGTGACCCACTATCCCCTAAGGTTCGTCCTATGCCCGTGTTCCAATTCGACCCTCCCGAACGTTTCGTGGCCGGCACGGTCGGCCAACCGGGAGAACGCACGTTCTTCCTGCAGGCCAGCGGCGGCGGGCGGATCACCAGCGTTGCTCTGGAGAAGGCGCAGGTATCCGCGCTCGCCGAACGCATCGAGGAGTTGCTGGAGGAAGTGCGGCGACGCTTCGGCGAGCAACCAGGCGACACGCAGCCCGACACCGTCGACATCGACGATGGCCCGTTGGAACAACCCATCGACGAGGACTTCCGGGTGGGCACGCTCGCCGTGGCGTGGGACGCGGAGGCGGCCCGTGTGATCATCGAGGCCCAGCAGGTCGACGAGACGGGCGGGGACGCCGACGACCAGGGCGAGGTCGACGTGTTCGCCGACGAGGAGCCGGTGGACAAGGACGTGCTGCGCGTCCACCTGACCCCGACGGCTGCCCGGGCGTTCGCCGGCCAGGCGATGAAGGTCGTCGCCGCCGGCAGACCCAACTGTCCGTTGTGCGGACAACCGCTCGATCCCGAAGGGCACATCTGCCCCCGGCAGAACGGGTACAAGCCTGGCGGATCATGATCCAGGTGGGAGCAGTGATGACTGCGGCGTTCCAGGAGCTGCCTGCAGGCGAGATCGTGGAAGCGTTGAGCACCGGTGAGATCACTGTCGCCGGCCGGCTCACCGAGGCGTCCAACACCACCCTCTACTGCACGGTCGCCTCCGCCGGTAGGGAGATCCCCTGCGTCTACAAGCCAGTGTCGGGGGAACGCCCGCTGTGGGACTTCCCCCACGGGACGCTGGCCGGCCGGGAACTGGCTGCCTTCGCCGTCTCCGAGGCGCTGGGGTGGGGGATCGTTCCCCCCACGGTGTACCGCGGTGGCCCCTTCGGCGAGGGCATGTGCCAGCTGTGGATAACGGGTGACCCCACCGTGGACCTGGTCGACCTGGCCCAGGAGCACCACCATCCCGGACTGCGCCGTATGGCGGTGTTCGACGCCGTGATCAACAATTCGGACCGCAAGGTCGGCCACCTCCTGCCGACCGCTGCCGGACACCTCTACGGGTGCGACCACGGGGTGTCCTTCGCGGAACAGTACAAGCTCCGCACCGTGCTGTGGCAGTGGCAGGGCGAGGAACTGGCAACGGAGACCCTGCACGCCCTGGAGAACGTGCGTCTTCTCCTGCGTCAGCCGGACAGCGCCCTGACCGCGGAGCTCAGCAGCCACCTCACTAAGCCGGAACGCTACGCGCTGCGCCGCAGGGTCGAGCTCCTGCTGGAGCACCGGGTGCACCCGTACCCGGCCCCGGGATGGCCGGCGATACCCTGGCCTCCCGTCTGAGCGGCGTTCGGGTGCCGCTGGCCGCCCCGTGCGGTGGACGGCCCTCCCGAACCCCGGGCTCCCGGAGGGAAGGTTATGTGTACGGTCATCGTCAGTTTCGCCCCGGCGGAAGAGGTTCCGCTGCTGGTGGTCGCGGTCCGTGACGAGCTGCTCGCCCGTCCCTGGGAGCAGCCCGGCCGGCACTGGCCCGAGCGTCCCGAGCTGCTCGGGGGGAAGGACACCCGTGCGGGCGGGACCTGGCTCGCGGTGAACACCAGTGCCTCGCTTCCCTCCGGCCCCCGCGTCGGCGCTGTCGTGAATGGGCTGCCACGGGACGGGGCGGATCCGGCCCGTCCCGCCGGACCCGCCCGACCGAGCCGGGGGGAACTTCCGCTGCGTCTGGCCTCACACGGCCAGTGGGAGCCACGACCGGAACGGGTGGGCGACTACGAACCCTTCCACCTCCTGGGCGCCGACTCCCGCTCGGCCGTTCACCACGCCTGGGACGGTGGCGCTCTCACCCGGCGCAGCCTCGAACCGGGGGTCAGCATGCTGGTCAACACCGGGATCGATCCCGAGGACCCCCGCGTGCGGCGGTACGCGGGACTCTTCACCGAGAACCGGCCCCGCCCCACGACCGCGGAGCTGCATGCGGGAGAACCCGACGGGATATGGGGAAAGTGGCCCCGGATGGTCGACCGTGCCATGAGCGCGGGGGCACGAACGCACGACGGAACAAAGACGGACGATCCGACCTCGTTGCGCGCCCGGGTGGACCTCGGCGACGGACAGCTCTGGGCGACCTCCTCAGTGACACTGCTCGCCTGCGCACCAGACGTGCTCCGGTACGCCTTCACCGACTCGCCCGGGGATCCGGAGGCCTGGCGTATCGTGCACTGACCGGGCCCAGGGAGGCGGGTAAACCCGGGCAGGGCGCACGGCGTCCCACGGCACGTGATGGTTCGACGCTCTTCCCGGGAGAAACGCGGGGGTACCGGCACGGCGGAAGAAGCCCTCCCCCTGACGTACCGGCGGTACGTGGGGGAGCGCCCCGCCTACTGGTTGTTGTACGTGGTGGCCTTCTCCGCGACGATGGCGCACTGGGAGTCCGGGAACAGCGTCCTCGCGCTGCTGTGCGCCGCGGGGACCCTGCTCGGAGCCGGCGCCATACTCCACACCTACCGTGGGAGCGCGGGACGGTTCTGACAAGCACCGTGCTGGTCGGAGGAGGGCGGGGCGGTGCGTCGCTGCGGCGCGCCGCGCGGAGTGCGGCAGCTCGGGCCGGACGTGTCGCATTCCCGGTTGCACTAGGGGATTGATCTCGTCGCCGCACCCCGGTGTGAGCATTCTGTTCCGGGATGGCCGGATAGTCTCGGAAGCATGCGTTCATGGTCTGTGCCTGAGGACATCGTTCGCCTGCCGGGAACCGGCGGGCCGCTCCGCCTGTACGACACCGTTACCGACACAGTGCGCGAGACGGGCCCCGGCCCGACGGCACGGATGTACGTGTGCGGCATCACCCCCTACGACGCGGCGCACCTCGGCCACGCGTTCACGTACCTCACGTTCGACATGGTCGAGCGGGTGTGGCGGGACGCGGGACACGATGTGGACTACGTGCAGAACGTAACCGACATCGACGATCCCCTGCTGGAGCGCGCCCGGGCCAACGGAGAGGACTGGCGCGAACTGGCCGAACGTGAGATCCAGGTCTTCCGGGACGACATGACGGCACTCGGGGTCCGCCCCCCGCGCGCCTACGTTTCGGTCGTGGACTCCGTCGACCTCATCGCGGAGTTCGTCAGCAGGATCCAGGAGAGCGGGGCTGCCTACGAACTCGACGGTGACATCTACTTCGCCGCCGAGGCCGCACCGTACTTCGGGGAGATCAGTGGCTACAGCAGGGAGGAGATGCTGCGCCTGTTCGCCGAACGCGGCGGTGACCCGCAGCGTCCGGGCAAGAAGGATCCGCTGGACTGGCTGTTGTGGCGGGCCGAACGTCCGAACGAACCCGCGTGGAGCACCGTGCTCGGTCGGGGGCGCCCCGGATGGCACGTGGAGTGCAGCGCCATCTCACTGCACGAACTCGGGGTCGGCTTCGACCTGAACGGCGGGGGAACGGACCTGGTCTTCCCCCACCACGAGATGGGGGCGGCGGAGACGCGAAGCGCGACCGGCAGCGGTCAGGCCCAGCACTACGCCCACGTCGGGATGGTTGGGCTCGACGGCGAGAAGATGTCGAAGTCCCAGGGAAACATGGTGTTCGTCTCGCAGCTTCGTGCCGAGGGCGCCGAACCGGACGCGATCCGCCTCGCGATGCTGAACCACCACTACCGCACTCCGTGGAGCTGGACCGCCACGGGGCTGGACGAGTCCGCGAACCGTCTGCGGCGTTGGCGCGCCGCCACCGCGCTGGCGGCGGGGCCGGACGCGATGCCAGTGCTCGGGCGGGTGCGTGCCGCGCTGGCCAACGACCTCGACACCGCGGCCGCGGTCTCCGAGATCGACACGTGGGCCGACGCCGCGCTGGCCGACGGCTCCGGCGACGACTCCGAGTCGCCCGCGCTGGTGCGCGACACCGCGGCGGCGCTCCTCGGCGTGCGCCTGTAATCCCGCGGCCCCTGCGCCGCTGGTTCGGTGATACGGGTAACAGGGCATGGTGAAATGGTGGACATGGCTCTTGGCACAACCCCCAGCACCGCCGCTGGCATCATCCACGATTTCACCACCAGCGGCGACTCACTCACCAGTCGTTCGGATCTCGCGCGGTTCCTGCGCCAGCACCACTTGGTCGGGGACGACCCCGTAGCCATCACCCACGCGGAGTTCGACGAGGCCATCGCGCTCCGGGACGGCATGCGCGCCTGCCTGCTTCGCGCACAGGGAGGAGCGGCCGACACTGATGCCATCGCCCAGGGGCAACGAGTACTGGACGGGCTGCGGATGACTGCCCGGATGGAGCCCGCTGAGGACGGAACCGACGACCCTTCAGCGGTGCTCTGCCCGGCTGTCGTGAGTGAGCTGCGCCGTGGACTGGCACGCATCGCCGCGGCCTGGGCCGCGATCACGGCCACTGGTGAGACGGTCGAGCTGTCCCACTGACGGCGAGGGAGCACACCGGCTACGCGAGAAGGACCGTCTGCGGAGGCTCAGCCCCGGCCGCGGCGTTTCAGGTAGCGCTCGAACTCCCGGGCGATCGCCTCACCGCTGGCCTCGGGGAGCTCCGCAGCGTCCTTGGCCTCTTCCAGACTCCGGACGTAACCGGCGATGTCGTCGTCCTCGGAGGCCAACTCGTCGACACCGTGTTCCCAGGCGCGAGCCTCCTCCGAGAGGTCCCCCAGTGGGATCCGGATGTCGAGGATGTCCTCGACGCGGCGCAGCAGTGCCAACGTCCCCTTGGGGCAGGGCGGCTGGGCGACGTAGTGCGGGACCGCGGACCACAGCGACACGGCCTCGATCCCGGCGGCGGCGAAGACGTCGTGCAGTACCCCGACGATTCCCGTGGGTCCGTCGTATCCGGTGGGCTCGAGGTTCAGCGACTGTCCCAGCTCCACCGGGGAAGCGACGCTGGTCACCGGAACGGGACGGGTGTGGGGGGTGTCGGCGAGGAGTGACCCCACCAGGATGATGCGCCGCACTCCCAGTTCGCGGGCCACCGACAGCAGGTCACTCGCGAACCCTCGCCACCGCATGTTCGGCTCGGCCCCGCTGACGAGAACAATGTCACTGTTCCCGTTCGCGGGATGGGCGATCGAAACCCGGGTGGTGGGCCAGGTAATACCTTGGTTCTCCCCGTTGGTCACCGTCGTCCGCGGGCGCGAGACCTGGAAGTCGTAGTAGTCGTCCGACTCCAACGAGAGGAGCTCGTTGGCGTTCCAGACGGAGGCCAGATGCTCGATCACCGAGCTGGCAGCCTCGCCGGCATCGTTCCAGCCCTCGAACGCGGCCACCATGACGGGCTCGACGAGCTCACCGACGCTGTCGAGCTCAGGCACGGGCCGCCTCCTTACTTGACCGGGCCCGGCTACTCGGGGAAACCCGGTCGGTTCCAACTGACACGGGACGCGTACGCGGACGCGCTGTCCAGCTCTACCACGCCCAACGGCCACGGCGATAGCGAACCGCCGGGCCCCGAGGCGCCTGTGAACCGGACCGTCCCCACCCTATGGGGCGCGAAGGCAGGGAAGTAACGCCGTGCGGTATCGTCCCCCAAAGGCCAACAGCGGACCGGTGCGATGGCATTCCCTACCGGCAGCCGGGCGTGTGACCTGCGAATAACAGCACTGAGGCACCCCCATGCCAGAGGTCGAGGTACCGCTGGCACTACAGTTAAGGGTCATGAGTTCTCGACTCTCCTTCAGGGAAGCCCTTGCTCAACGCGTCCTCGTTGCCGATGGCGCGATGGGCACCATGCTCCAAGCCCATGATCTCGACCTCGACGACTTCGAGGGGCACGAAGGCTGTAACGAGATCCTCAACATCACACGTCCCGACGTCGTTCGCTCCACTCACGCGAGCTTCTTCGAAATCGGTTCTGATTGTGTTGAGACAAATACGTTCGGCGCGAACTTTGGGAACCTCGGCGAGTACGACATCGTCGAGCGCACCTACGAACTCGCCGAGTCCGGGGCACGGCTGGCCCGCGAGGTCGCCGAGGAGTACTCAACACCCGACCATCCCCGTTACGTTCTGGGCGCGGCCGGGCCGGGCACCAAGCTGCCCACGCTCGGACACGCCCCCTTCGCACAACTTCGCGACTACTACGAGAAATGCCATATCGGCCTCATCGAGGGTGGGGCCGACGCGATCCTGGTGGAAACCAGCCAGGACCTACTGCAAACCAAGGCCGCTGTCATCGCCGCTATGCGCGCCCGCCGCGCTACCGGCTCGAACATCCCCGTCATCGCGCAGGTGACGATCGAAACAACCGGAACAATGCTGCTCGGCTCCGAGATCGGTGCGGCGCTGACCGCGCTGGAACCGCTCGGCGTCGACATGATCGGTATCAACTGCGCTACCGGTCCCGCCGAGATGAGCGAGCACCTGCGTTACCTTTCCCAGCACGCGCGGGTGCCGATCTCCTGCATGCCCAACGCCGGTCTGCCGGAACTGGGTGCCGAGGGCGCCGTCTACCCCCTCCAGCCCAGTGAACTGGCCGACGCCCACGACTCCTTCACCGGCGAGTTCGGGCTGTCCATGGCTGGTGGCTGCTGTGGCACCACCCCCGAACACCTGCGGCAGGTTGTCGAGCGGGTCGGCGGCCGCGGCGTCAAGACCCGTAACGCCTCCAGCCCGGCGTCGGCCGCATCCCTTTATCAGAGCGTGCCCTTCCGCCAGGACGCCAGCTACATGGCCATCGGTGAGCGGACCAACGCCAACGGTTCCAAGAAGTTCCGCGAGGCGATGGTCGAGGAACGCTACGCCGACTGCATCGAGATCGCGCGCGACCAGATCCGGGACGGCGCGCATATGCTCGACCTCAACGTCGACTACGTCGGCCGGGACGGCGCGCAGGACATGCGCGAACTCGCCTCCCGGCTGGCGACGGAGTCCACACTGCCGCTGATGCTGGACTCCACCGAGCCGGCGGTGATCGAGGCCGGCCTGGAGTACGTCGGCGGCCGCGCCATGATCAACTCGGTCAACTACGAGGACGGCGACGGCCCCGACTCCAAGATCAACCGGCTGATGCCGATGGTCAAGGAGCACGGTGCCTCCGTCGTCGGCCTGACCATCGACGAGGACGGCCAGGCCCGTACCAAGGACTGGAAGGTCAAGGTCGCGGTCCGGCTCATCGAGGAGCTGGCCACCAAGTGGGGGATGCGCGTCGAGGACATCATCATCGACGCGTTGACGTTCCCCATCGCCACCGGCCAGGACGAGACGCGGCGCGACGGTCTGGAGACGCTCGAGGCCATCACCGAGATCAAGCGGCGTTACCCGGACGTCCAGACCACCCTGGGTCTGTCGAACCTCTCGTTCGGTCTGAACCCGGCCGCGCGCATCGTGCTGAACTCGGTGTTCCTGCACGAGGCGGTCCAGGCGGGTCTGGACTCGGCGATCGTCCACGCCTCCAAGATCCTGCCGATGAACCAGATCCCGGACGAGCAGCGCCAGGTCGCCCTCGACATGATCTACAACCGGCGCACCGAGGACTACGACCCGCTGCAGAAGTTCCTGGAACTGTTCGACGGTGTCGACGCCCAGGCGATGAAGGCCTCCCGAGCCGAGGAGCTGGCGCAGCTGTCCCTGTGGGACCGGCTGGAGAAGCGCATCGTCGACGGCGAGATGAACGGTATGGAGGACGACCTCGACGAGGCGCTGAACGAGAAGAAGGCGCTGGAGATCGTCAACGAGCACCTCCTGGCCGGGATGAAGGTCGTCGGTGACCTGTTCGGCTCCGGGGAGATGCAGCTGCCGTTCGTGCTGAAGTCGGCCGAGGTGATGAAGTCCGCCGTGGCCCACCTCGAACCGCACATGGAGAAGGCGGAGGACGACGCGGGCAAGGGCCGTCTCCTGCTCGCCACCGTCAAGGGTGACGTCCACGACATCGGCAAGAACCTGGTCGACATCATCATCTCCAACAACGGCTACGACGTCGTCAACATCGGCATCAAACAGCCGGTGTCGACCATCCTGGAGACCGCCGAGGAGCACAAGGCCGACATCATCGGCATGTCCGGCCTGCTGGTGAAGTCCACGGTGATCATGAAGGAGAACCTGGAGGAGATGAACTCCCGCGGGATCTCCGAGAAGTACCCCGTGCTGCTGGGCGGCGCGGCGCTCACCCGGTCCTTCGTGGAGGAGGACCTCTCGGACATATTCGAGGGTGAGGTGCGCTACGCCAAGGACGCCTTCGAGGGCCTCAGCCTGATGGACCAGTTCATGGCCTACAAGCGGGGCGAGGAGGGAGCCGAGCTTCCCCCGCTGCGCAAGCGCAAGGTCAAGTCCAAGGCCCAGCTCGACGTGACGGCGCCGGAGGACATGCCGGCCCGCAGCGACGTCGCCACCGACAACTGGGTTCCCGAGCCGCCGTTCTGGGGCGACCGCATCAGCAAGGGGATCCCGCTTGCCGACTACGCCGCGTTCCTGGACGAGCGCGCGACCTTCATGGGGCAGTGGGGCCTGAAGGGCTCCCGCAGCGACAGCGGTCCCAGTTACGAGGAGCTGGCCGAGAACGAGGGCCGGCCGCGTATGCGGATGTGGCTGGACAAGCTGCAGACGGAGGGGCTGCTGGAAGCCGCCGTGGTCTACGGCCACTTCCCGTGCTACAGCGAGGGCGACGACCTGGTGGTGCTGGACGAGGACGGGAAGAGCGAGCGCACCCGCTTCACCTTCCCCCGTCAGCGTCGCGACCGGCACCTGTGCCTCTCCGACTACTGGCGTCCCAAGGAGTCCGGTGAGCTCGACGTCGTCTCCTTCCAGGTCGTCACAGTCGGCTCGGCCATCAGCCAGGCCACCCAGGAGCTCTTCGAGAAGAACGCCTACCGTGACTACCTGGAGCTGCACGGACTGTCCGTGCAGCTCACCGAGGCGCTCGCGGAGTACTGGCACACCCGGATCCGTGACGAACTGGGCTACCGGAACGAGGACCCCGAGGAGCTGGACTCCTTCTTCAAGCTGGGGTACCGCGGAGCGAGGTTCTCCCTCGGGTACGGGGCCTGCCCCAACCTCGAGGACCGGGCCAAGATCACGGGGCTGCTCCAGCCCGACCGTGTCGGCGTCACCCTCTCCGAGGAGTTCCAGCTCGTCCCGGAACAGGCGACGGACGCCATCGTGGTCCACCACCCGGAAGCGAAGTACTTCAACGCATGACACCGGTCGAGTTCGGCGACAGTCCCGCTGCCCTGCCGCAGGCCGTCCTGTTCGACATGGACGGCACCCTGATCGACAGTGAGGGGTTGTGGCACCGGGCGGAGGCCGAGGCTGTCGCCGAACTCGGTGGGCAGTGGTCCGAGGTCGACCACCAGCGAAACATCGGTGGGGCAGCGGAGGCAGTGGCCGCCTACATCGCTGATCTCACCGGTACACGGCTGTCCCATAGCGAGATCACGGGCCGGCTGCACGCCGTGTTCGTCCGCCTGCTGGCTGAGGGCACCGATCCCAGAACCGGCGCCTCGGAACTGGTGGCGCTGGTGGCGGCGTCCCCGGTGCCCTCGGCTCTCGTCACCTCCACGGAGCGGGCGTTGCTGGAGAAAGCGATCACCAGCATCGGCATCGACCGTTTCGACGTCACCCTGGCGGGCGACGAGGTGCGCGAGAACAAGCCCCACCCCGAGCCCTACCGCGCTGCTGCCCGTGCTCTGGGAGCAGACCCCGCCCGGTGCGTGGCGTTCGAGGACTCCCCGGTGGGGGTGGCCTCCGCACTGGCCGCCGGGTGCGCCACCGTGGCCGTGGCGACGCAAGCGGATCTCGACCCCGCGCCGGGACTCACCCTCGTCGACGATCTCACCGGTATCGACATGGCGTGGCTGGCGCGTCTCGTCTCCGAGCGGAACGAAGCATAGCGCCTCCGGCCCGGACGTTGCGCCCGTTTGCCGGAGCGCCGCCCCCCGGCCGTCTCCGCCGCGCCTGCTCGCTCGGGGCACACATACCCCGAGGCGGGCTTTCGTCTCCCACAGCGGACGGGAGACAGTGGTCGGGAGCGTGAGACAGTGCGTGTCCGGCACCGGACCGGAGCGTGGCGGTGCGGGCGCCGGCGCCGCCGATGGTGCGGCACTTTGCAGTTTCGGCTTGGATAAGTTACCGCAACTTAGACAAAACGTGATCTGAATCGCCCTAGATTGACCGCTGTGCGCACCATGAGCGCGCACCTGTTCAACGCTGTCGATCAAACGTCGCAGCCGACGGCGTGGAGCGACGTGCGGCGGACGGTAGCCCCGCTCCATGACGAGAGGTGAAAATTGCGGAAAAGAGTACTGGGCTGGATCGCGCTCGGCGCGTCGGCCTCCCTGGTGTTGTCCGCCTGCGGAACGGACGGGGCGAGTGAGAGCTCGGCCGAGTTCGATCAGGGGAACTCCGAGGTCGTGAACGCCAGTGACGAGCGGGGCGGAACGCTTCGCTACGCGATCTCGGGCAACATCGAGAGTACGGACCCCGGGAACACGTACTACGGCTACATCTGGAACTTCAGCCGTTACTACGCGCGGACGCTGTACACCTACGCCAAGGAGCCCGGGGAAGCGGGCCGCGAGGTCGTCCCCGACCTGGCCAAGGACATGCCCAAGGTCAGTGACGACGGCACCACCTACACCGTCGAGCTGAAGGAGGGCCTGAAGTACGAGGACGGCTCGGAGATCGTCGCCGAGGACATCAAGTACGCGATCGCCCGTAGTAACTTCGGGGACGACGCGTTGCCCAACGGCCCCAAGTACTACAAGGAACACCTCGCCGAGAGCGGGGACTACGAGGGTCCCTACGCCGACACCGACGACCCGTTGGAGGGCTTCGACGGGATCGAGACGCCGGACGACCACACCCTCGTCTTCCACCTGAAGGAACGCTTCGTCGACTTCAAGTACGTGCTGGTGCAGCCGCAGACCTCCCCGATCCCGGCCGAGGAGGACACCGGTGAGCGCTACCAGAGCAACGTCATGTCCTCGGGTCCGTACAAGTTCGACGGGGACTGGAGCCCCGGCGACGGGCTGACGCTGGTCCGCAACGGCGAGTGGGACGCCGAGTCCGACCCGATCCGGGACGCGCTGCCGGACAAGGTCACCGTCAAGGAGGGCATGGACCAGGACGAGATCGACCAGCGTCTGGAGAACGGCGACCTGGACGTCGACCTGAGCGGTACCGGTCTCGGCCCGGCCAAGAAGGGGGAGCTCCTCCAGAACGACGACACCAAGGCGCGGCTCGACAACCCGGAGAACAGCGCGCACTACTACACGGCGGTCAACACCCAGGTGGAGCCGCTGGACGACCGCGCCTGCCGCCAGGCGGTGCAGTACGCGCTCAACCGGGACCAGGTGCAGCGCGCCTGGGGCGGTGAGTCCGGAGGCAGCAAGGCCACCCAGATTCTCCCGCCGGTGATCCCGGGAGCGGACCCGGACATGAACCTCTACCCCTCCGAGGAGGGTAAGGGCGACATCGACAAGGCCGAGGAGAAGCTCGCCGAGTGCGGCGAGGAGGACGGCTTCTCGACCAACATCGGCGTGCGCAGCGACCGCCCGGCCGAGGTCGAGGCGGCACAGGCCGTCGAGACCAGCCTGGACCGCGCCGGTATCGACGTCAGCATCAAGCAGTACCCCTCGGACAGCTTCACGAATTCCCAGGCCGGGTCTCCCGACTTCGTGCACGAGAACGAGCTGGGTCTGAACATCTACGGGTGGATGCCGGACTGGCCGACCGGCTACGGCTACTTCGGCCAGATCATCCACGGGGACGCGATCAAGCAGGCCGGAAACACCAACATCTCCGAGCTGGACAACGCCGAGATCAACGAGAAGTTGAACGAGGCCATCCGGACCGAGGACGAGCAGGAGCGCGCCGAGCTCTACTCCGAGATCGACGAGATGGCCATGGAGGAGGCCGTCATCGTTCCGATGGTGTTCCACAAGGCCGTGCTCTACCGCCCCGACAACCTGACCAACGTGTTCTTCAACCCCAGTTGGAAGATGTACGACTACATGGCGCTGGGCACGACCCGCGGCAGCGAGTAGTTTCCGGGGCCGAGGACTCCCTCCGCGAACGCGGTCCGGGCGGAGCACGGTGCTCCGCCCGGACCGACGACGGGAATTCCCTAGGTGGATAACCTGATAGGCACAGGTTCCCGCGGATGGGAGACTAGTGACATGCCGGAACAACTGCCGATTGCGGGTCCGATGCTGGGAGCGGCACTCACCGTCGTGGGGCTGCTCATCTCCTGGCTGCTGTGGCGCCGGAAGGGGGCCGCGGCCGGGTTGCGCGGTATCTCCTGGTCGCTGCTGCCACTGGCCGCGGGTCTGATGGGACTGATGACGATCCTCTGGCGCCTGGTGGGCGACCTTGTGGGGTTCTTCGCCAGCCTGGTGTTCAACCCGGTGGTATGGGCCGGACTCGTCCTCCTCGGGTTGGCCGTCGTGCTGTGGATCGTCTCCGGCGTGATGCGCTCCCGGGGTGGGGGAAGCTCCTCGCCGAGTGGCGGCGGCCGCAAGGCCAAGGATGCCAAGGATGCTGAGAAGGCAGGCGGCGCCGGCGGAAAGCAGGCGGCCCAGGGCGAGGTGGGAGCCGGTACGCAGCAGGCTTCCGGCGGAGGTGAGGACTTCTCCGATGTCGAGGAGCTGCTGCGCAAGCATGGGATCGAGTGATCCGGAGACCGCCACGGTGCGGCGGTCCGTCCCCTCCGCCGGCTCCCGCTGTGCCAGAGCGATGAGCTGCGGGAACCGGAGCGTTTTCTTTCGCCCTACTCACCCGAGGTGAGTAGGGCTTTAGTTATGACGGGTATGTGAGGTATCTATCACGATATCGTCACATGTCCGTATGCTGGACGATTTTCTCCGTAAGTGGGGCGTAGATTGAACGCTGTGCGCCACCCAGCGCACAGTGCGCGTAGCTGCGTTTATCCCAGAAGATTAGACGCGGTTGTGTCGCGCGCTTCTCGGCGGTGGCAGACCCCGCTCATCGCCGGTCGTGTTCCGGCGACGCAGCCGGATCAAGCACCGCAGGCCACAAGCACGCGGGAGTAGTGGGGGTAGTTGGTGCCATGACCGCGCCGTTGGAGACACCCGAATCGGAACCACACCATGGTTCGGCCGTGGTGACGGAGACGGAGGACCGCCGCGACGGCGGCGCCGGGAACCGTTCACTGCGCCAGATCGCCTGGCAGCGGTTCCGCAAGGACAAGGTCGCGATGACCGGTGCGGTCGTCGTGATCCTCCTCGTGCTGTCGGCGATATTCGCGCCGGTGATCAGCTGGCTCCTGGGAACCTCGCCGTACCAGTACCACAGTGAGCTCATGGACCCCCTCACCGGCGGGGCGCTGAACGACCCCGACGACGGGGCCTCCGGGATCGACCCCATGGGCGGCATCAGCACGGACCACCTGCTGGGGCTGGAACCGAAAACGGGCCGGGACCTTTTCACCCGGCTGATCTACGGCGCACAGATATCCCTGCTGGTCGCGTTCGGCGCCACAGTGGTGTGCGTGGTCATCGGAACCATCCTCGGCTCTATCGCCGGCTATTTCGGTGGATGGACGGACACGATCATCAGCCGCGCGATGGACATCTTCCTCGCCTTCCCGATCCTGCTGTTCGCGATCGCCCTCACCGGCGCCATCCCCGACCAGGCGTTCGGGCTGGAAGGAAACGGCCTGCGCGTGGGGATCCTGATCTTCGTCATCGGCTTCTTCAACTGGCCCTACATCGGCCGGATCGTACGCGGGCAGACGCTCACCCTGCGCGAACGCGAGTTCGTGGAAGCCGCGCGGAGCCTCGGAGCGAGTTCCGGACACATCCTGTTCCGGGAGCTGCTCCCCAACCTCGTCACCCCGATCCTGGTCTACGCGACGCTGCTCATCCCCACCAACATCATCTTCGAGGCATCCCTCTCCTTCCTCGGGGTGGGTATCAACCCGCCCACACCGAGCTGGGGCCGCATGCTGTCGGACTCGCTGCAGTTCTACACCACCTCCCCGCACTTCGTGATCATCCCGGGCCTGACGATCTTCGTCACCGTCCTGGCTTTCAACCTCTTCGGGGATGGGCTTCGGGACGCCTACGACCCACGTTCCACCGACTAGGTGTTCCGATGGACACTGTTCGTCACGGTCACCGCGTTCGGGCCGCTCCCGAACACCAGCGGTTCCGTCCGCGAGAGTCGACACGGAGCCAGCGAAGTGAGACGCCCATGAGTAACCGGGTACCAGGACCGCCCCCTCCGGGCGCGCTGCCGCCGCTCCCGCGCGGCGGCAGCACCACGGGCACCGGACCCACCCCCGTGACTGGTGGCGCCGGAACCGGCGGGCGGGACAGCCGCCCCGCGCTGGTCCTGTCTCCCCGCCGGCCGGCGCGCAACCGTGCGGCGTTGAGCGTCACCCGCGAACGCACGAAAACGACCCAACCCTTCGCGACCGTTGAGTTAGGCAGGTGAAGGTCCTGCGGCAAGTCCGTGCCTGGGACTGATAACGATGCTCACATACATTCTCCGCCGTATGGGTGCCGGTGTCCTGCTGCTCGGCATCGTCACGCTGATGACGTTCGTGATCTTCTACGTGGTCCCCCGGCTTGCGGGTCAGACCACGGAGCAGCTCGCCACCATGTACGTCGGTAAGGCGCCCACAGACGAGGCGATCCAGGCCACCATCGACCGGCTCAACCTGGACCAGCCCGTCGCCCTGCAGTTCTGGGAGTTCGTCAAGGGCATCTTCGTCGGTGCCCAGTACCAGTTCGGCGGGGAGACGATCCGGTGCTCGGTGCCCTGCTTCGGCTTCTCCTTCCAGAACTACACCGAGGTCTTCCCGCAGATCATCAAGCGTCTACCGGTGACGGCGTCCCTGACCGTGGGCGCGGCCGTCATGTGGCTGGTGGGCGGTGTCGCCATCGGCGTCCTCTCCGCTATCAAGAAGGGAAGCATCTTCGACCGCCTGGCCATGATGGTCGCTCTGGGCGGCGTGTCGCTGCCGATCTTCTTCACCGGCCTCATGCTGCTCGCGTTCCCCGTGCACGCCTGGGAACTGTTCGACACCCCGACCTACGTGCCGTTCGCCGAGAACCCGTGGGCGTGGGCGAGCGGGATGTTCCTCCCCTGGGTCACGCTGGCGTTCCTGCACGCGGCGCAGTACGCGCGCCAGACACGCGGGGGGATGTTGGAAACCATGTCCGAGGACTACATCCGGACAGCCCGCGCCAAGGGCCTGTCGGAACGCAAGGTCATCCTCAAGCACGGGCTGCGACCGACACTGACCCCCATCGTCACGATATTCGGACTGGACATCGGTCTGGTTCTCGGCGGCGCGATCCTCACGGAGAGCGTCTTCTCCCTCCAGGGGATCGGGCAGATGACCGTACGCGCGATCATATCCCAGGACCTGCCGGTCATCCTGGGCGTCACGCTCTTCGGAGCCTTCACCGTGGTGGTGTGCAACCTGATCGTCGATCTGCTCTACGCCTGGCTCGACCCCCGGGTCCGTGTCACGGCCTGACGCCGGCGACGGATCCTCCACCGCGCCGGAAGCGCCCGTTATGACCTGGGATGTGAGATAAGGAAGGTCGATGAGCACTCCTGCGAACGAACAGCGAAACGAAACAACCGAGGCGGCCGCTGTCAGCGTCAGCGACCTGGCGATTACCTTCCCGAGCATGGACGGCGACGTCCGTGCGGTCGACGGGCTGTCCTTCCAGGTGGAACCCGGGGGAGCGCTCGGTATCGTCGGGGAGTCGGGCTCGGGCAAGAGCGCGGCCTCACTGGCGTTGATGGGGTTGCACCGTGGCAGTCGCGCGCGGATCACCGGGAACATCACCGTCGCCGGTACCGATGTGCTGCGTACCGAACAGCCGGCCGCGCAAGGCGCCTCGCCCCGTGCGGTGCACGCCGGGGACAAAACGGTACGTGCGATGCGCGGCAACGACATCGCCATGGTTTTCCAGGACCCCATGTCGTCGCTGCACCCCCAGTACACGATCGGCAACCAGCTCGTCGAGGCCTACCGCACGCACCGCTCGGACGTCTCCGCGGCCGACGCGAAGCGCCGCGCCGTGGAGTCCCTGGACCGCGTGGGTATTCCGCAGCCGGACAAACGGATCAACTCCTATCCCCACGAGTTCTCCGGCGGTATGCGACAGCGGGTGCTGATCGCGATGGGACTGATGTGCGACCCCAAGGTGCTGCTGGCCGACGAGCCGACGACCGCGCTGGACGTCACCGTCCAGGCGCAGATCCTCGACCTGCTCGACGAGCTGCGCCTGGAACGGAACATGGCACTCCTCCTGGTGAGCCACGACCTGGCTGTCGTCGCCGGTTCCGTGGACGAGGTGCTCGTCATGCAGAACGGGGTGGCGGTGGAGCACGGTGAGGTGCGCCAGGTGCTCGCCCAGCCGACCCACTCCTACACGCGCTCGCTCCTGGACGCCGTTCCCCGGCTCGAGGTGTCCCGGGCCGAGCAGCGGGCCCGGATGCGACAGGAACGTGGCCAACACGCCCCCACCGGGTCCGAGGGTGCTGCCGGAAGGTCCGAGGGCGAGGCGGTGGCCTCCCACCCACCCGCGGAAACCGGCGGGGAGGCGCCCGCGGAGCACGGGGGCGGCGAGCCACTGCTGCGTGTCGAGAACCTGCGCATGCGGTTCAACGTGCGCGGGGGCGCGTTCGGCCGCAGCAGTTCCTTCTACGCGGTGGACGATGTCTCCTTCGACCTCCACAAGGGCGAGACACTGGGCGTCGTGGGAGAGTCGGGGTCGGGGAAGAGCACCCTCTCCCGGATGATCACGCGACTGCTACAGCCCACCGAGGGCAGCATCTCCTTCGAGGGCCAGGACATCACCCGGTTGTCGGAGCGCCAGCTTCGCCCGTTGCGCCGGGACATCCAGATGGTCTTCCAGAACCCCTTCTCCTCGCTGAATCCGCGGCTCACGATCGGGGAGAGCATCGGAACGGCACTGCGGGTGCAGGGGGAGACCGACACCAGGTCGGTCAAGAGACAGGTGCAACAGGTTCTGGAGCGTGTCGACCTGGAACCGCACCACTACAACCGGTTCCCGCACGCGTTCTCCGGCGGGCAGCGGCAGCGTATCGCGATCGCGCGGGCACTGATACTGCAACCCAAGCTGCTGATCTGCGACGAACCCGTGTCCGCGCTGGACGTCTCCACCCAGGCCCAGGTGCTGCGGTTGCTGTCGAACCTGCAGGAGGAGCTGGGACTCACCTATATCTTCGTCGCGCACGACCTCGCTGTGGTGCGCCAGGTCAGTGACCGGGTCGCGGTGATGCGCAGCGGTGAGATCGTGGAGATGAGCGACGGGGACGAGGTCTACGACAACCCGCAGCACGAGTACACCAGAAAGCTGCTCACCGCGGCGCCCGTGCTCGACCCGGACGAGGCGCGCCGCCACCGGGCGGAACGCCGCGGTCAGGAGGGGAGCAGGGTTCCCGCCTGAGAACGCTCCGCCTCTCGCCCCGTCGAGAGGGGATGTCCGTCCTCGCCTGCGCCGGTTCACGCGTCGCGGGCAAGGGCGGACAGCGTCGCCTCCAACCCCTCCTCGAACCGCTGATCGGGGTCGAGCGCGACGTTGTCCAGGCGGTGGACGTGGGGGAACCGGCCGTCCACCACGGCCGGGGCGGCGCCCGCCAGGCCGGCCTCCCGGACCTCGTGGATCACGGCACCGGTGACGTAGGAGTCCAGGACAGCGGACGCCTGGACAACGGCTGCCCCGCGCAGCCCGGCCTCGTGGAAGGCCGCGTAGTGGAGTTCCAGTGACCGGGTCGCCGCGGGAGTGTCCGGCCGCCGGTTGATCAGCAGGGTGAGAGCTCCGGAATGGCGCAGCAGGGCCTGGCGGTAAGCGCGTGCCCAGTTGCGCAGTCGCTCGTCCCACGGGACCTCCGCTGACATGCCGCGGTAGGGGTCGGCGGCGGGGGACTCCCCCTGGTCGGTGTCCGCCTCCTCCTCAGAGGACGCGGCGCTGGGAGTGACGTCGGTGATGTAGGCGACGATGGCCTCGAAGAGCTGTTCCTTGCCCAGCGGGAAATGGTGGTACACGGCCATGGCCTCGACGTTGAGCGCGTCGCCGAGGCGTCGCATGGTCAGTCGGCGCAGCCCCTGGCCGTCGATGATGCGCAGGGCCTCCGTGATGATGCGTTCGGTACTGAGACCCGCGTTGTTCCGGCTCATGACCCCAGCATAACCTTACTGTGTAAAGGTGGCGAAGGATTGACAGCGTGTTTCGCAGGAGCCGTTCCGTCCCTACAGTAGACGTTAGCCACCGAAACACCACCAGAACCGCAGCGGAGCCATCAGTGGCTGGTGTCCGGTGTGTTCGCCCCTGGACCACAGCCGCAGTAAGCAGTGAATAGAGGAAGCACTCATGGCAAGTCTGATCGGGAAGAAGGCCGACCCGCAGGTGCGTGACCAGTACGCTGAGGACCAGCGTAGGGCCGACCTGCTGCCGGAGCTGCTGCGCACGGTCGCCTCCGCGGAGCACGACCTCAGAGAGGCGCGCGCCGGGGGAGCGGACACGGCCGAGCTGAACCGTTACGGCACCGCGCTGGACACGGCGCTGACGGATGCTGTTCGCGCCGCCTACGCCAGGGAGCGTGTCCTGATCGGTCCCCGCGGCTACACCGACCGCATCTACCGCAGGAAGAAGCTGGCGACCCCCAGGGTCAGGCGGGTGACGGAAACCGCCGAGCGTCTGCTGACGGCGCGTGAGTCACACCGGCTACACGGGATCGAGCGGGTCCCGCCCCAACCTGTCGCCGCCTGACGCGGCTGGGTGCGCCCCGCGGTCACCCCAGGACGACCCGGCCTGTAACGGTGGCCCGGCCACGGCGGAAGCAGCGGCCACTACCACGACGAGGACAGGGAGCACGGACCAACGATGCCGGATTTCATCCGCATTGACCCGCATTCCAGGGTCCCCCCTTACGAACAGATACGGACATCGGTGGCCAACGCCGCTGCCAAAGGGGAGATCCCCGTGGGATACAAGCTGCCCACTGTCCGAGCGCTGGCCGACCGGCTCGCCATCGCGGTGAACACCGTCGCGCGTGCCTACCGGGAGCTGGAACAGGCCGGGGTCGTGGAAACACGCGGCCGTTCCGGAACGTTCGTCGCCGCCGGCGGCGACGATCAGCGCGCCGAGGCGGTAGCGGCCGCACGCGACTACGCTGACGCCATCGCCCGGCTCGGTCTCGGGCCGCAGGAGGCGCTGGACATCGTCGCCGCGGCGCTGCGCCAGGGGCACCGATGAAAAACGTACGGTGGCGGGGCGCGCCAGGATCACGGGGATCACTGGCCCACCGCGCCACCGTACGCGCGTCCGAGCGTTTAGCTGGCGAAGTCGAGCAGCTGCTGTGCCCGGCTGGGGTGCCGGAGCTTGGACAGGGACTGTTTCTCCAGCTGCCGGATCCGTTCCCGAGTCAGGCCGAGGTGTTTGCCGATCTCGTCGAGGGTGCGGGGGCGGCCGTCCATCAGTCCGAACCGCAGCGACATTATCGTCGCCTCGCGCGGTTCGAGGTCATCCAGTGCGCTACGTAGCTGGTCGGCCATCAGCTGCCGGTCGACCACCTCGGAGGCCTCGGAAGCGTCGATGTCCTCGATCAGGTCACCGATCCGGGTCTCGCCGTCCTCACCGATCGTGGAGTCGAGACTGATCGGCTGGCGGGTGATCCGCAGCAGTTCCTCGATCTGGGCCGGCGTCTTGTCCAGTTCCTTGGCCAGCTCCTCCGGGTTGGGCTCCCGGCCCAGAGTCTGGTGCATGTCCCGTTCCAGCCTGCTGACCTTGCTCAGAAGCTCCAACACGTGGACGGGCAGCCGGATGGTGCGCGCCGAGTCCGCGAAACCGCGCTGTATCGCCTGACGGATCCACCACATGGCGTAGGTGGAGAACTTGAAGCCCTTGGTGTAGTCGAACTTCTCCACAGCGCGGATCAGGCCGAGGTTCCCCTCCTGGACGACGTCCAGCAGGGACATGCCCCGATCGCTGTACTTCTTGGCCACGGAGACGACCAGGCGCAGGTTGGCCTCGAGCATGTGCTGCTTGGCCTGGCGGCCGTCCGTGGCGATGTTCTCCAGCTCCTCGCGTTCCGCGTCGGAAAGCTCCTGGGGCTGGGGAACGCTGCCCTCGGGAGCCTCGTCCTCATCGAGGGTCCCGAGCTTGTACTCGGCGTACAGGCCAGCCTCGATGCGCTTGGCGAGGTCGACCTCTTCCTCCGCGCTGAGCAGCTGACGACGGCCGATAGCCTTCAGGTACGTATGGACCGAATCCCCCATGGCGGGAGACTGGTCGTCCAGATCGGCTTCGGGGAGGTCGGTTTCCTGGGTGGTTTTCTGGGGTTCGAGGTCCTGTGCGGCGCCGTTCTCGGATTCGGTGTCGGTGTCGCTCTCGCTCTCCCGCTCAGCGATCTTGCTGGCTGCGAGAGTCTCTTCTAGTACTTCGTCCTCGGCATCTGGGTCAACGGACTCCACTACCGCCCCGCTGTCGGAGTCGGAATCGCTCCCGTTGGCGAGCCGAACCCCGGCGTCGCTGAGTTCGCGTAGGATCGAGCGGCCATCGGCGGGGCTGATGCCGGCTGCGGAGAACGCGGACCGCAGTTCGTCGAGGGACAGGTGTCCCTGCGAGCGCCCCCGAGTGATCAGCTCCTCCAGAGCTGCGGACGCTCCCTCCTTGCCGTCTGCGGTCTCCACCACCGTGGCAGAAGTGGCTAGGGCAGTGCGCGACATGAAGGCACCTCCCTCCCTTCCAAGACGTCAGGCACGCGGCGGTTGGGCCTCCGCCGTCTTGGCGCGCCATTATGTCCAACGTGTCAGAGAGTCAAATGTTCCCGGTCTCGATTGCATATCGGCAGCCGTGGTATAGATCACACTTGTTATTGTGGCCGATTAACCCATTGACCGGGTAAAGAACGGTGGTCATCGACCCCCTGCCCTCGAACGTGGCGTCGCGCGCGTGTCCGGTGAACCCGGTGCTCCGCACCGCCGGCCTCCTTCACGGATAGGGACTGGGTGCTTGAATAGACGCCCGCGGGCTCGGGGAGGTTCCCCCTCGAGAATGATTCGCTCACAGAAGAACGTGGTGTAGGTAATCCTGCCCAGCAAGCGGCGCATCAATCCTGCATCGTCGCAGGTGAACGCAGTGTCGTCAGGTCGGGTTTGCCCGAGCTGAGAAGCGGGATGGCCGAACGCAGCTCCAGTTCCCGGGGAGCGGCGTAGCTCGGCATCCTCTCCCGCACCCACGCGCGTACCTCCCGCAGTGTCGGCGGGGCATCCGCCCTGGAGGGGACGACCACAGCCGTGACCCGCTCTCCCCACTCCTCGTCGGGCCGACCGACCACCACTGTGTCATGAACCGAGTCGAGCCGGTTCACCAACGCCGCCACCTCGCCGGGGACCACCTTGTATCCCCCGGTGTTGATGACCTCGTCGGCGCGTCCGCGTACCTCCAGCGCCCCGTCAGCGCCGAACCGGCCCACGTCCCCGGTACGGAACCAGACCCCACCCTCGGCATCCCGTTCCCGGTGCGCCCGGGTTCGCCGGGGGTCGCGGCGGTAGCCGGAGAACAATGTGGGGCCGGACAGCAGGACGCGGTCCGCCTCGTCGAGCCGCACCAGCGTCCCGTCCAACGGGATCCCGTCGTAGACGCAACCACCGCAGGTCTCACTCATCCCGTAGGTGGTGATGACACGGCCGCCAGCCTCGCGGGCCGCGGTCAGCAGACCCTCGTCCGCTGCCGCCCCACCCAGCAGGATCGTCGGGAAGCGGGACAGGTCCGCCCGTTCGGTCAACAGCCGGCGGAGCTGGGTGGGAACGAGGGAGACGTGGGGAGATTCCCCGGCGGCTGCCGTGATGGCCTCCGTCCCGGACCCGGACGGGTGCAGGACGCGCCCCCCGTTCACCAGGGCCCGTACGACCACCTGCAACCCGGCGATATGGGGGAGCGGAAGCACGCACAACCACGTGTCCTGCGGCCCGGCACCGATCCTGTCGATCGAGGCGCGGGCCGAGCGCAGCAGGGCGTCAGCCGACAGCTCCACACCCTTGGGCGCTTCGGTCGAGCCCGAGGTGGCGACAACGACAGCCGTGTCGTCCGCGACCGGTTCCCCTCCGTCGAGCTGGGTGACTCCGTCGGGTGTGCGCAGCGAGTCCGGGCGCATCGTCTGGAGAAGGGCGTCGATACGAGGACGCGGCAGATGGTGGTCGAGCGGTAGTAACGCGGGCCCGTCCCCCCGGAGGGCATCGGACAGTAACGCGGTGAAACGCTCCGGATCGACTCCGGAGACGGCCTGTAGGGATCGAGTCGCCACGTCCACGAGGATAACGCTTTCCGGAGCCGGACCAGGAGCACAGTTGCTGGAGGTGACCGGTGTGGTTCGGCGCGGCGAAACCACTAGGCTCTGTTTGGCGGACGCTGTTCGCCGCGGAGCGCGGCAGGCGTCCGCCAAACAGAGCCTAGGGTAGGCAGCCGCCGGCGTAAGCAGCGCGGTGGCGGGGACGGTCGGGCTCGAAGCGAGCCAACGGACACCACGCCGCGCCGTGGCCGACGCCGCGGTATGACAGGCAGTGTTGCGTGAGGAGAGTCAATAACCGTGAGTGGCGTGGACTGGCAACGTTCGGGCGACTATTCCGACATCATCTACGAGACTGCCGAGGGCATCGCCAAGATCACGATCAACCGACCGCACCGCCACAACGCGTTTCGGCCGCAGACTCTGTTCGAGCTGCAAGAGGCCTTCAACGTTGCCCGTGACGATTCGGACGTGGGCGTGATCATCCTGACCGGGGCAGGGGAGCAGGCGTTCTGCTCCGGTGGTGACCAGAAGATTCGTGGCGAGGACGGCTATCTGGGGGGTGACGACGACGCGGCCGCGCGGCAGGGGATCGGGCGGCTCAACGTACTGGACCTGCAGGTGCAGATCCGCCGTCTGCCCAAACCGGTGGTCTGCATGGTCGCCGGTTACGCGATCGGCGGGGGGCACGTGCTGCACGTGTGCTGTGATCTCACGATCGCGGCGGACAACGCGAGGTTCGGTCAGACCGGACCCAAGGTTGGTTCCTTCGACGGCGGCTACGGCTCCTGGCTCCTCGCGCAGACGGTGGGCCTGAAGAAAGCGCGCGAGATCTGGTACCTGTGCCGCCAGTACAGTGCCGAGGAAGCCCGCGAGATGGGGCTGGTGAACACGGTCGTCCCGCTGGAGCGGCTCGAGGAGGAGACCGTCACCTGGGCGCGGGAGATGCTGGAGAAGTCCCCGCTCGCCCTGCGTATGGTCAAGGGAGCCATCAACGCGGTCAGCGACGGCGCCGCTGGCATGCAGCAGTTCGCCGGGGACGCCACGATGCTGTACTACATGAGTGACGAGGCCCAGGAGGGCCGGGACGCGTTCAAGGAGAAGCGCTCCCCCGAGTTCGACAGGTTCCCCCGACGCCCCTGAGCGGACGGAAAACGCCGTCCACCACACCGCGGATCGGGGATACTGGGGAGTATGGACACTGCGGCCGAGGAGAGAGCCTTCTCGATACCGATGCGGACACGCTTTCGCGACGTCACCACGCGTGAGGGCGTCCTGGTTCGAGGGCCGGCTGGTTGGGGAGAGTTCTCCCCCTTCCCCGAGTATCCGCCCCGGGAGTGCGCACGGTGGTGGGCGGCCTGCTACGAGGCTGCCGTTCTGGGCTGGCCCGCTCCGGTACGGGACACCATCCCCGTGAACGTCACCGTGCCCGCTGTGGACCCGGAGCACGCGGCCCGTATCGTCACCGACAGCGATTGCACCACGGCGAAGGTCAAGGTGGCCCAGGTGGGTCAGGATCCGGCCGAGGACGTCGACCGGGTGGCAGCGGTGCGTGACGCTCTCGGCCGGGACGGACGGATCCGGATCGACGCCAACGGGGCGTGGGACAGGGACACGGCGGTACGGATGCTCGGCAGGCTCGGGCCGTTCGAGCTCGAGTACGTTGAGCAACCCTGCGCGGCCGTGGAGGACCTCGCCCACGTGCGCCGCCGCAGCTCTGTTCCCGTGGCCGCGGACGAGTCGATCCGCCGCGCCGAGGACCCGATGCGCGTCCGTTCCGCCGGCGCCGCGGACATCGTCGTGCTGAAGGCGCAACCGTTGGGCGGGGTGCGTTCCGCGTTGCGCGTCGCCGAGGCATGCGGTCTTCCCGTGGTGGTGTCCAGCGCTGTGGAGACCTCCGTGGGACTGGCGGCCGGGGCGGCACTCGCCGCGGCGCTGCCCGAACTGCCCTACGCGTGCGGCCTGGCGACGATGCAGCTGCTCAGCGCGGACGTGTGCGCGGAGCCGCTGTCGCCCGTCGGGGGGCGTTTGCCGGTGCGCCGCCCCGAGGTCGACGAACACCGGCTTTGCGCCGTGGAGACCCGGTCCCCGACACCGGCGAGGCGTATGGCCGAAGCACGCCGGATATGGCACCAGGAACACACCGACCCCTCGCCCCACGGCTTGTGACGCGGCAGACCACCACGGCCCGGAATGGCTGGGGCGGGAAGTCCGTTGCGCACCCGGGGGAGAGGCGCCCGCGTGGCAGGCGACGGCCTGCCCCATCCTCGCACCGGAACGTGTCGGGGATGCGCCTGTGTTGTGCCGGGTGGTTCGTGCCATGGTTCGGACGTTCGCCCGCGTCGTCGGCTGGTACGTCGAACCGACACTTCCGGGGATGTCCTCCCGCGGCCGCCACGCGGAAGGGCCGCCCTATCGCGTGCGCTGCCCGTGTCGCGCGGTGGGATGTCCCCACATGACCGTGGCGTGCACCCCAGCACGGACCAAGGGCCGGGCCGTCCCGTCAGAAAGGAGAAGGGCGTTTGCCTCCGGAACCCCGGAGCTCCCACGCCCGAAACACGATGAATCCGTCCACCGCCCTGGCGCGCGTTCTCGTTGACGAACTTGCCCGTTGCGGACTCGACGAGGCCGTCGTAGCGCCAGGGTCGCGCTCCACACCTCTGGCGCTGGCGCTGGCCGACCATCCCGGGATCCGGACACACGTCCGGATCGACGAACGTTCCGCCTCGTTCCTCGCCCTCGGGCTGGCACGTACATCGCGCCGTGCCACGGCGCTGGTCTGCACGTCGGGAACCGCCGCGGCCAACTTCCACCCCGCCGTACTCGAGGCGGACCAGAGCAACGTACCGCTGCTGCTGCTCACCGCCGACCGTCCACCGGAGCTGCGGGGGACCGGAGCCAACCAGACAGTGGACCAGATCGGACTGTACGGCTCGGCGGTGCGCTACTTCACCGAGGTCGGAGTTCCGGAAGCCATCCCCGGAATGGTCGCCTACTGGCGCTCCGTCGCGTGCCGCGCATGGGCGGCCACCACCGCCGAACACCCCGGTCCCGTCCATCTGAACCTCGCGTTCCGGGACCCTCTGGTTCCGGGCGAGGACAACCACGCCGCCCAGTGGCCCGAAGCGTTGGACGGGCGGGACAACAGCAAGCCGTGGATCACGCTGCCGCACCGTTCCGGAGGCTCCGCCCCACTGGAACTCCCGCCCGTGGAACGCGGTGTCATCGTCTGCGGCGACGGCGACTACGATCCCGTCGAGTACCTCGCCCTGGCCGCACGGACCGGCTGGCCGCTGCTCGCCGAGCCCACCTCCAACGCCCGGCGCGCCGACGCGATCTCGACCTACCGGCACCTCCTCGCCTGTCCGGAGTTCACCGCCGGGCACAGGCCGGACCTGGTCGTGACCGTGGGTCGTCCGGGCCTTTCCCGCCAGATACTCTCGTACCTGCGCGGGGCGTCCCGACACATCGTCGTCAGCACCCCCGCCTCGTTCGCCGACCCGGTGCGTACCGCCACCGACGTGGTTCCAGCGGTGGACCCCCCCAGTGCCCCCGTTCCGGACACGGGATGGTCGCGCTCCTGGCACAACGCGGAGGCAACCGCCCGCCTGGCCATCGACACCGTACTGGACCGGGAGGAGACGTTCAGCGAGCTCCGTCTGGCCCGTGACCTCGCCGGTCACATGCCGGACGGGTCACTGCTGTTCGCCGGTTCCAGCATGCCCATCCGGGACCTGGACGCGACCATGCACCCGCGGTGCGGTGCGCGGATCCTCGGTAACCGCGGAGTGAGCGGTATAGACGGGAGCGTGTCCACCGCCGTTGGTGCTGCTCTGGCGCACCAGAGCCAGGGAGGGGAGGGGGCCTACGCCCTGTTGGGGGACCTCGCTGCGTTGCACGACCAGAACGGCTTGGTCATCGGTCCCGGAGAGCCTCGCCCCGATCTCGCCGTCATCGTGGCCAACAACAACGGCGGAGGGATCTTCTCCGGGATGGAGCAGGCCGGACACGCCGGATTCGAGCGCCTGTTCGGCACACCACACGGCGTCGAGATGGAGCGTGTGGCCGCTATGGCCGATCTCCCCTACTCCCGGGTGGAACACCCGAGTGAGCTGCCCAAGGCCCTGCACGGGGAGGGGCTGCGGCTCATCGAGGTACGGACCGAGCGTTCCGACGCTGCTGAGCTGCGTTCCCGACTGCAGGCCGCGGTGGACCGGGCAGTATCGGGATGAGCGCCCCGGAACGGGAGCACGGGTCCGGGGGCGACCCGCAGCGGTGCCGTAGCCGAGGCGTTGGTAACCTCCGACGCCATGCGCTACCTGCTGCACCTCACCGACGAGAAGGTCTGGTCCGCCGCCCCGACGGAGATCGCGCCCGCCTCACTGGAAACCGAAGGGTTCGTCCACGCCTCACCCGACGAGGCGACCGCGCTCGCGGTAGCCAACCACGTTCTCCCGGGGACGAATGAGCAACAGGTGGCTCTCGTCATAGACACCACGCTGCTGCCCGCCGAAGTCCGGTGGGAGGCCCCCTCACCGGCCCCGCCGCCCGGAGTCGGACCCCAGGCCCTGTTCCCGCACATCTACGGCCCGGTACCGCGGTCCGCGGTGGTCGCGGTCCGATACCTGCGGCGGGACACGTCGGGCGCGTTCGTCGCCATGGAGTGAACGGGTCCCGGATCCAGCGCGAGCCCGGTCCGACCGAGGAAGGGCCGCATCCGACCGTGAGCTGGCTGGACCACCGGTTCGGCGCGGGGATCCGGGACGGACGTCCCGCACGGCGCCCTCCAACGGAGCGGGAACGGGTATCCACACCTCCCTCTGCCGGGACAGCACCGTCAGGGACCGGGACAGTGCGCACTCACCCGGTGTTATCCCGGCGGGGAGTGCGCTAGGATTGCCGCAATGCGAACCGTTTTCTCCAAGCGCCAGTGGCGCTGCTTCCGGGCGGCGCGCGCGGGTTCGCATATCTAACCACCTGAGCAGCGGCCGCCGGACCGGTGGCCGCTCTTCCGGACGCCGGACCGGTGCCACGCTGTCACCTCAGCGCGAAAAGGACCGGCAGTGGAAGAACGGAACGAAAACGCAGTCCCCCACCGCACCAGGGGCGGTCTCACCGTCCGACGCACGGTTGAGGCGTGCGACCCCCAAGCCCTCGGCGAACTCTCCCGTGCCGTCGAACACCGACGCGGGGGGATACTCTCCTCCGGCATGGAGTACCCGGGGCGTTACAGCAGGTGGCATCTGGGATACGTCGACCCCTGCCTGGAGCTGGCCGCCCGGGACCGGACGCTCACCGCGCGGGCGCTCAACGGGCGGGGCCGGGTCCTGCTGCCCGTCATCGCCGCCGCGTTGCGCGAGCACGCCGCCGTCGAGGTGCCATCCTCCGGATCATCCGGGGACAGCGTCACGGCCACCATCCCCGAACCCGACCCCGCAGCCTTCCTCCCCGAGGAGGAGCGCACCCGCAGGCCCAGTGTGTTCTCGGCGCTGCGTTCCATCGTCGCTCTCTTCTCCTGGGACGCCGACCCGCACCTCGGGTTGTACGGCGCGTTCGGCTATGACCTCGCCTTCCAGTTCGAACCGGTCACGCGCACCATCGACCGTGACCCCGGTGACCGGGACCTGGTGCTTCACCTGCCGGACAGGCTCGTCGTGCACGACCGCAAGCGCGAAAAGTGCCTGCGCTACACCTACGAGTTCACCGTTCCCGGTTCGTTCTCCCCGGACAACCGGGCGGCGAGCACCGACGGTATGGCACGTGAGACCCCAGAGGCACCGATGGGCACCCCCACCGAGGTCCCTCCCCCGCCCACGCCCGGTTCCTACGCGCGCATCGTCGCCGACGCGAAGGAGAGGTTCGCGCGCGGGGACCTGTACGAGGTGGTGCCGGGCCACCGCATGTACGCCGCCTGCGACTCACCCGCACGCTTCTACGACCGGCTGAGGGAACGCAACCCGGCCCCCTACGAGTTCTTCCTCAACCTGGGGGAGGACGAGTACCTCGTCGGTGCCTCCCCGGAGATGTTCGTGCGCGTCACCGGTACTCCGGGGAGCGGACAGCGCGTGGAGACCTGCCCCATATCCGGAACGATCCAGCGTGGTGCCGACGCGTTGGGGGACGCGGAGAACATCCGCGCCCTGCTGACCTCCCCCAAGGAAGAGTCCGAGCTGACCATGTGCACCGACGTGGACCGCAACGACAAGTCCCGGGTGTGCGAGCCGGGAAGCGTCCGGGTCATCGGACGCCGCCAGATCGAGATGTACAGCCGGCTCATCCACACCGTGGACCATATCGAGGGGACACTGCGTCGGGAGTTCGACGCCCTGGACGCCTTCGTCACCCACATGTGGGCGGTGACAGTGACCGGAGCCCCCAAGACGTGGGCGATGCGTTTCATCGAGCGCAACGAGACCACCCCGCGGCGCTGGTACGGGGGCGCTGTCGGGGTGATCGCCTTCGACGGCACCATGAACACCGGACTGACCCTGCGCACCGCGCACATCACGAACGGTGTGGCGTCCGTGCGGGCCGGGGCGACCCTGCTGTACGACTCCGAGCCCCAGGCCGAGGAGCGTGAGACATTCCTGAAAGCCAGGGCGCTGCTGGAAACCCTCAACGAGAGCGGTGCGGAGGGGACAGAGCGCCCCGTTGCCGACGCCCGGGCCGGTGCGGGTATGCGGGTGCTGCTGGTGGACTGCGAGGACTCCTTCGTCAACACTCTCGCCGACTACGTACGCAGGCACGGGGCGGAGGTCACCACAGTGCGCTACAGCTTCGATCCGGGGCTGCTGGACGAACTGGCCCCCCACCTGGTCGTGCTGTCGCCCGGCCCCGGACTACCTGCTGACTTCGGTACCTCAGAGCTGCTGGAGGCTCTGGAACAGCGCTCCATCCCGGTGTTCGGTGTCTGCCTCGGTCTGCAGGCCCTGGTGGAACACGCTGGCGGTGAGCTCCGGACACTGGACGAACCGGTGCACGGCAAACCGGAACGGGTGCGGGTTACCGGCGGGCACATGCTGGACCAGCTCGCGGACGAGGAGGGAGCCTTCACCGCCGCGCGCTACCACTCCACCTTCACCACTCCGGAGCAGGTGAAGAACTTCACGGTGACCGCTGTGGCCAGGGAGGAAACCACCCCGGTGGTTATGGCGATCGAGAACCCGCACACCAGGCAGTGGGGTGTACAGTTCCATCCCGAGTCCATCCTCACCTCGGGGGTAGGGGAGCGGATCGTGGAGAATGTCCTGCGTATGGCCCGAATGAGCGCGGTGGGAACGGAGACACGATAGTCTCTGATGTCGCGCATCGCGTGAACAAGTCCCCGATAGCTCATAGGCTCCACAGCATGGATGCGAATCTTGGCAGGGTCGTGGTTACCGGAGCGGGCGGCAGGATCGCCCTCACCGTGCGCGCGGGGCTGCGCGCGGAGGCCGACAGTCTCGTGCTGGTCGACCAGGCTCCTGTGACCGATGCAGACGACAACGAGACAGTGGTCGAGGCCGACACCGCCGATCTCGACGCACTGGTCAAAGCGTTCGACGGCGCGGACGCCGTCGTTCATCTCGCGGCGTTGTCCGACGAGGCCCCGCTCGCTGACCTGCTCGACACCAACGTGCAGGGAACGTGCAACGTGCTGGAAGCCGCACGGCGGACCTCGGTCCCCCGCGTGGTACTCGCCTCCAGCAACCGGGTGACCGGGGGGTATCCCATCCACCACCACGTCTTCTGCGACGAGCCGCCCCGTCCTGACGGGTTCTACGGGGTGAGCAAGGTGGCGGTGGAAGCGCTGGGACAGATGTACGCCGACACCTTCGGACTGCAGGTTGTGGCGCTGCGTTTCGGCTCGTTCGAGGAGGAACCCGCCGAAACCCGGCATCTGGCTACGTGGCTGAGCCCACGCGACTGTGTGGGCTACGTGCGTTCCGCTCTCACCGCGCCCAACGTGAACTTTCTCGCGGTGTACGCCGTGTCTGCCAACGCGCGCCGGTTCTGGGACATCAGCGTGGCCGAGACCGAGCTGGGCTACAAACCGGTCGACGACGCGGCACGGTACGCTTCCCGCTTCCCCGACGACGACCCGTTCTGGCACGGGGGTCCACAGGGAGGGGAGTACGCGACTCCGGAGGCCCTGTTGCCCTACCTCCCGGAGTAGCCGGTGGGGTGCTCCTACGGTGCATCAACCCGGCGTTGTGGCATGTAAGGTCCCGGGAGGGCGGCCGGTACAGCTCCGGCCGGAAACTGTCGGTACGCCTTCCCCACCGGTCTGCGGACAGCGGGGGCCCGGGCAATGTAGGAGTGGAGAGAACCCACAGTGCGAAGCGTTGAGCCCGACGTCCATCTGGTGGCACGTCCGCAGGTGGACTACGAGGAGATGGCGCGCTATCTCGCCGAGGTCGGCGGCCAGAGCTGGCTGGAACGCCTGGACAAGGGGGAGCTGGACTCGGCGCTCAACGACCCGCAGAACCTCGCCGAGTTCGCCGGCCGGTTGTGCTACCGCTCGTGGGAGCCGGGACTCAACCCCAACGTGACCCGCGTGCGCACTGACCAGGACCAGTATCTCTCCAACCTCATGGGAAGCCTGCACGGTTCGGTGCTGGAACACGTCAGTTTCAGCTTCGTGCTGCACAACGTGTCCCGCGTGACCACGCACGAACTGGTCCGCCACCGTCCCGGCGTGGCCATCTCGCAGGAGTCGCTGCGTTTCGTCCGTCTCACCGACATTCCCTTCTGGTTCCCGGAATGGGCCCAACAGGACCCCGAACTGATGGAGCGCGCCACGGACCTGCTGGGGCGGATGGAGGAGTTCCAACAGTGGATGGCCGACCACTTCGGCCTCGACGAGGAGGGTGTGCAGTTCGCCGAGAAGAAGCACCACACCTCTTTCATGCGCCGCTTCGCCCCCGAGGGGTTGGCGACCGGCCTGGTCTGGACCGCCAACGTCCGCACACTGCGGCACACGCTGGAGGCCCGGACCGCTCCCGGAGCGGAGGAGGAGATCCGTATGGTGTTCGGCAAGATCGGCGAGGCGGTCCGGGCCGAGGCTCCCTCGTTGTTCGGTGACTACGAGGTCGAGGACGGAGCCTGGGTACCGAACTGGCGGAAGGTGTAGCCCGCCGGCGCGGCAGGTGCCACATCGCTACCGCCCCGGTCACGGTGGTGCGCCCCGTGCCTCGGCCCGGGCGACTCCCGTTCGGCAGGCACGGGAAACCCGCCAGTGGTTGCGGATCCGGCCGAGGAAACCGAACGGCTGCGGCTGCTCACCGGGATTACCCGCGGCCTCCGCCACCGTCAGTGTCTCTTGGGACAGGCTCCCCGCGCGGTACCAGCGTTCCCACCGTTCGAAGTCCGGGCTGTGGCGGTGGCCGAAAGCGAACGCCTGCTCGTGGTTGCCCGCCAGCGGGAGGCCGTCCCGACGCCAGAGCTCCTCGGACCGGCCGGCCGCGCCCCACCCGGGCGCCGTGACCACGTCGACGCGCGGTTCCCGGTTGCCGGGGCGCACCAGCAGGGCGTCCTCGGCAGGCCTCCACGGACGGACCTCGTTCCGGCTGTCCAGGCGGGTGAGGATCACCAGAACACGCGCGACCCACCACCAGTGCTCCCGACGGGCCATGAGACTGTCGGCGCGCAGCCGCGTGGGGGGATGCTTGGCGACCTCCTGCGCCAACAGGTCCCGGGTGAACTGTTCCCCGGCGAGATCGTAGCGAACCTCGACGGGGCCGCTGCCCAGTACCGCGGATGTGGTCCCGGCACCGGCGCCGCCGCCGGCGCTGAAGACGACCCGGCGCCCGGACATGCCGTCGACGGCGTCCAGGTGGGCGAGAGGAAGCGCCGCGCACGGGAACTCCCCCCACACCAGTGGAACCACCGGGATCCCCGTCGGTCCGTCGGGAGCGACCCAGCACAGCTCCGCCGTCGTGGATCGCTGCCAAACCGTGACCATGTCCTGCAAGGCCATACCTTTGTGTGACGAATGCCGCATGTTAACTTCTGGCCAACTTTAACGGATCATCCGACCAGCCCTGGGCGGTTGCCTCCGACCCCCGGCCCCTGGTGGGTGGATGCTGTTCGCCACGAGCGGCGCTGGCGCGGCGCGCAGTGGGACAGGCGCCCACCCACCAGGGACTGACCCAGTGAGTACGGAGCAACCGGAGCAGCGCAACGGGAAGTAAGGACCCCCATGCCCGCAGTCGTCGTTATGGTCGCTGTCCTGGCGATATTTGCACTGGGTTACCGTTATTACTCAGCGTATCTGGCCAGGCGCGTCTACGCGCTGGATCCTGAGTTCGTCACCCCGGCCCACGCCTACAGGGACGGAATCGACTTCGTCCCCACGAACCGCCACATCGTCTTCAGCCACCACTTCATCTCGATCGCGGGGGCTGCTCCCATCGTGGGGCCTGCGGTGGCTGTCTTCTGGGGTTGGGGACCGGCGCTGCTGTGGATCGTGCTCGGTACGGTGTTCGCCGCAGGGGTGCATGACTTCGGTGCGCTCGTGGTCTCGGTCCGGCACAAGGCCAAGAGCATCGGCACACTGGCGAGCGAGGTGATCAGCTCACGGGCACGCACCCTTTTCCTGCTGATCATCTACTTCCTGCTGACAATGGTGAACGCGGTGTTCGCCGTGGTCATCGCCAACCTGTTCGTGAGCAACCCCGCCGTGGTACTGCCGGTCCTGGTGACGATCCCGCTGGCGATCGGAGTGGGACAGTACGTCTACCGTCGGCGTACCGCGGCCCTGTTGCCCTCGATCGTCGCGTTGCTCATCGTTTACGCCTCGATCCCGGTGGGCGTGCAGATGCCGGTCACTATGGACCCGGTGGCGGAAGCGGTCGGTGTCACGCCGCACACGGTGTGGGTGGTGCTGATCTTCGCCTACGCGTTCGTCGCCTCCCGGCTTCCGGTGTGGCTGCTGTTGCAGCCGCGGGACTACATCAACCAACAGCAGATGCTCCTCGCGCTGGTGGTGATCCTGGTCGGTGTCGTGGTCGGGATGAACACGATCGTGGCGCCCGCCGTCAACGACGTTCCCGCGGACTCCCCACCCTGGTTCCCGCTCCTGTTCGTCACCATCGCCTGTGGCGCCGTGTCCGGATTCCACAGCCTGGTCTCCTCCGGAACCACGGCCAAGCAGCTCAACTCGGAAACCGACGCCCGCTACGTCGGGTACCTCGGCGCTGTGGGCGAGGGAAGCCTGGCGCTGTGCTCGCTGCTGGCCTGTACCGCCGGAGTCGCCCTGACATCGGGCGGCTGGAACAGCGTGTACAGCGACTTCGACACGGCGTCCGACAACTCCACGGCCAACTTCGTCAACGGCGTCGCCGAGTTCGCCTCCAACCTGGGGGTCCCCACCAGTATCGGTGCGGTCTTCGCCGCCATCGTGGTTATCAGCTTCGCCGCGACCACGATGGACACCGGTCTGCGGCTGCAGCGCTACATCGTCCAGGAGATCGCCGACATCGTCCGGATCAGGCCCCTGGCGCGCAACCTTACCCTCGCCACGGTCGTGGCGGCGGCGGTTCCCCTCGCTCTGGCTCTCGTGCCCGGTGATTTCGCGTTCGGGACGCTCTGGCAGCTCTTCGGAACCACCAACCAGCTCACCGCCGGTCTCGCGCTGGCCGTGGTGGCGGTGTGGGTCACGAAGAAGAGCCGGAACCCTGTCGCGGTCCTGGTCCCACTGGCGTTCCTCGTGGTGATGACCACCTGGGCACTGGTCGTGAACCTGACGGGCTTCCTCTCCTCCGGGGAGCCGCTCCAGATGTTCTTCCTGGCCCCGCTGGACGTGGTGATCTTCGCGTTGGCCATGTGGCTGATCGTCGAGGCCGCGATCGCCCTGTACCGGGCCTGGGGGGCACGTAGCAGCCAGCAGCAGGACGACACGGTCGGCTCCGAGAACCCCACCAGGGCGGAAGAGACGTGACCACGGTCTGGGAGAGCCTGCGCAACGCCTGGCGTCAGGTAACAGAGTTCCACGAGCAGTGGTTCGAGGCGCGATGGCGTCACGTGCTGCGCCGCGAAGCGCGGACGCAGCACGACACCCTCCGTGCCCTCATGCTGTTGGAAACCCTGGGAGTGGACAACCCAGTGGCCTACGAGACGCTGGACGTGATTCCCTACATGGTGGCTGACCTGCACGAGTGGCACCAGCGCATGGGCAGGGAAGAGTTCGGCGACCCGGGGGTGTGCTGTTGAGACCGCCTTCCCCCGCCATCGTGTTCGTCGGCGGGAAAGGAGGGGTGGGCAAGACGACTGTCGCTGCCGCCCACGCCGTTACCCTCGCCGACGGGGGAGAGCGTACGCTCGTGATGTCGACTGATCCGGCGCACTCCCTCGGAGACGCGCTGGAGACGGGGCTCGGCGATCGCCCCAGGCGTGTGGCCGACAACCTGTGGGCGGTCGAACCGGACGCCGAGGCGGCCGTGCAGCGACGGGTGGCCAGTGTCACGGAGGACGCCCGTGCGGCGGTCTCCCGGGACATCATGCCCGCGGTGCGCCGTCACCTTGCCCATGCGGCCTCCAGCCCGGGAATGACCGAATCCGCCCTGACCGACGTGCTGATCGACGCGATGGACCAGGTTCCGGAAAAGTGGGACCGCCTTGTCGTGGACAGCGCTCCCACGGCCCATCTGCTGCGCATGCTGGACCTGCCGGCGCTGCTCACCCCGTGGGTACACGGGCTTGCGCGGCAACGGGAACGCGCCGTTGGCGCGGAGCGGTTCGCCGAGGGGCTTGTCGGGCCGTCGTCCGAGGGGGACGACCCGTTGCTGGAACGGTTGCACGCGCGTCGTCACAGGCTGGAACGCACCGCGAGCCGGCTGCGTTCCGACGCGTGGGTGCGCCTCGTCACACTCCCGCGGCGGATGGTTCTCTCCGAAACGCGGCGTGCCGCGAAGCAGCTCACGGAAGCGGGTTTCCAGCTGGGCCCCGTTGTGCTCAACCAGGTTCCGGAGCGGGAAGGGACTCCTGTGCCGCAGCAGGTCCGGGCGTGTTTCGCCCGGCAGGGTGTCGTCGAGCTCCCGGCGCTGCTGGAGGAACCCACCGGGGAGTCCCGTCTGCGTTCGCTGGGGCACCGCGTGAGCAACGGTCCCGAACAGGGTGCGGGATGACCGCGACCCGGGACCGGGGACGGACACCCCGGTGCCGGTGGGTCCCGTCCGGAAGGTGGCGTGGTTCGGCCGGGGGCGGACGGGGTACGGCGTCCTCGGCAGGGTGTTCCGCGACGGTGGCCGGTCTGTCGGAGCCACCGGACACCCAGGGCAGCGCCCGGTGAGAACACCTTCCGCGCAACGAGGGTTCAGGACGCGTTCCCGCACGTATCCTGAGCGGTAAGCTCGTCACCTGGATACACAGGAGGTGGGTGGCGATCCGTACGGAACCGGTCGGCCGACGCGTGTGGACGGTACCGAACCTGCTGAGCGTGGTCCGTCTGCTCGGAGTGCCCGTCTTCCTGTGGTTGGTCCTGGTACCACGCGAGGACTGGTGGGCGCTCGGCCTGTTGGCGTTCGCCGGGCTGTCGGACTGGCTCGACGGCAAGATCGCACGCCTATGGAACCAGAGCAGCAGGATAGGGGAGCTGCTCGATCCCATGGCCGACCGTTTGTACATCTTTGCCGCGTTGCTGGGCCTGGTGGTCCGGGGGATCGTCCCCTGGTGGCTGATGGCGGTCCTGGTGGCGCGTGACGCTTTTCTCACCCTGGGGCTGCCGCTTCTGCGGCATTACGGGTACGGAGCTCTTCCGGTGAACTTCGCCGGCAAAACTGCGACCCTGTGTTTGCTGTACTCCTTCCCTCTGCTCTTTGTCGCTGGTTATTCCGGTATAGCAGGAGATATTGCGCAAACCGTTGGTTGGGCCTTCGCCATCTGGGGAACGGCTATCTACTGGTGGTCCGGTCTGCTGTACGCGGTGCATGCGAGCCGACTGGTGCGACAGGGTCGGGGCTCCGCCCCAAATTCCGCAGTGAGAAACGGTACCGCACCGCAACAGTGGAACACCGCTGGCAACGTTGACGAGTCACGCCATGGCTCCGGACGCCATGGTTCCGAAGCCAACATGTCCGTGGGGAGGCGTTCCGATGACGCAGGTCCAACCTCCGGCGGCAGAAAGGGAGCCGGATCCCCGCATTGATACCTTCTGCGGGAAAGGAAACCAATGTTTCCCGACGGTTGCCGACTACCTCGTGGCGCACCTTCCTTCTGCATGGCATCAAGGCCCCCTGTGTCGGGGCGGAGCCGCGTAGCGGCAGGTCAGCTACCGTCACCGGAGGCCGCACGATTTCTGGAGACCGACTGATGCCCGAATTCCCGAGAGTACGCGTTGGCCGGATCGGAGGGTGGTTCCGATGAAGGCAGTGGTAATGGCCGGAGGCGAGGGAACACGTCTGCGTCCGATGACCGCGAACCAGCCCAAGCCCCTGCTGCCTGTGGTGAACAGGCCGATCATGGAACACGTGCTACGGCTCCTCAACCGGCACGGATTCCATGACACGGTCGTCACAGTGCAATTCCTCGCCACTCTGATACGGAACTATTTCGGTGACGGGGAAGAGTTCGACATGAATCTGCACTACGTCGCCGAGGAGGTGCCGCTAGGTACTGCAGGAAGCGTGAAGAATGCCGAGGAACAACTGGCGGGCGAACCGTTCATCGTTGTTTCCGGGGACGCGCTCACCGACATCGACCTATCGGATATGGTCCGTTTCCACCGGGAGAACGGGGCCATGGTCACCATTGGGCTCAAACGGGTCGCCAACCCGCTTGAGTTCGGCATCATCATCGTCGACGACCAGGGGAGGGTCCAGCGGTTTCTGGAAAAGCCCACATGGGGCCAGGTGTTCTCCGACACGGTGAACACGGGTATCTACGTCATGGAACCGGAAGTGCTCCAGCACGTGGCGGAGAACGAGGTCGTGGACTGGTCCGGTGACGTTTTCCCCGCCCTCCTCGAAGCGGGATCCCCCATCTACGGTTATGTCACTGACGGTTACTGGGAGGACGTGGGTACCCACGAGAGCTACCTCAGGGCCCAGGCCGACGTGCTCTCCGGGAAGGTCGACGTGGAGATCGACGGCTTCGAGATGTCGCCCGGTGTGTGGGTAGCCGAAGGGGCCGAGGTCGACCCGGAGGCAGTACTCAAAGGCCCGCTGTACATCGGTGACTATGCCAAGGTCGAACCCGGGGCGGAGCTGCGTGAGTTCACCGTTCTGGGCAGCAACGCCGTGGTGCGCTCGGAGGCGTTCCTGCACCGCTCCGTTGTGCACGGCAACGTCTATCTCGGTGCCAGCACCAACCTCCGCGGCTGCGTGATCGGCAAGAACACGGACGTCATGCCGGGGGCCCGCGTTGAGGAGGGCACGGTCGTCGGCGAGGAATGCGTCATCGAGTCCGAGGCCTACCTCGCCAACGACATCAAGGTCTATCCGTTCAAGACCATCGAGGCCGGTGCCGTCGTCAACGCGAACGTGGTGTGGGAGTCCCGGGGGCAGCGGTCGCTGTTCGGTCCACGCGGCGTCTCCGGGCTCATCAACGTGGAGATCACCCCCGAGCTCGCGGTGCGTCTGGCAAGCGCGTTCGCGACGACCCTGAAGAAGGGGACAGTGGTAACGACGTCACGTGACGTGTCACGTGGGGCGCGCACACTGAAACGCGCGGTGATCAGCGCGCTGACCGCGGGTGCGATCGATGTCCATGACCTGGAGGTGGTTCCGCTCCCGGTGGCCCGGTTCCACACCTCACAGAGCGGGATCGGAGGAGGCATCGCCCTGCGGACCTCTCCGGGAGACCCGCAGTCCGTGGACATCGTCTTCTTCGACGAGAGCGGGGCTGACCTTTCCCCAGCGGCCCAGCGCAAGCTGGAACGCGTCTTCACCAGGGCGGAGTACCGAAGGGCGTTCCCCGGCGAGATAGCCGAGCTCTCCCTGCCCTCCCGCGGAATAGAGAACTACGCCTATGAGCTGCTCCGCTGCGTCGACACGAGCGGTGTGCGCGAGTCGGGGATGAAAGTGGTCATCGACTGCGCCGGAGGGACTGGGGCGCTGGTGCTCCCGTCACTGTTGGGGCGTCTCGGGGTCGACGTGTTGACCCTCAACAACCGGCTGGACGAGGACTCTCCCACTGACACCCTCGCCAAGCAGATGCGTGACCTGCAACACCTCGGGGATCTCGTTTCCTCCTCCGGAGCGGACTTCGGCGTCCGTTTCGAGCCGGTGGCGGAGCGCATGTCCATCGTGGACGAGAACGGGGAACTCATCGACAACGAGCGTGCCCTGTTGGTGGTGCTGGACCTTGTCGCCGCGGAACGGGGGGAGGGCCGGGTGGCGCTCCCCGTGACATCCACCCGGGTAGCGGAACAGGTGGCTGGCCAGTACGGAGTCCGTGTGCAGTGGACCCCCACCGCCATCGACGAACTCACCAAGGCAGCCCGTGCCGATGACATCATCTTCGCCGCGGACGGGAGGGGCGGTTTCATGCTGCCGGAGTTCTCCCGAACCAGTGACGGGATAGCGGCGTTCGTGCGCCTGTTGGGACTGGTGTCCCGTACCCGGCTGTCGCTGAGCCAGATCGACCGGCGTATCCCCCGGTCCAACCTGCTGCGCCGTTCCGTCCCTACTCCGTGGGCCGCCAAAGGCGCTGTCATGCGCGCTGTCGTCGAGGCCGCGGATGATCGTGAGATCGACACCACGGACGGGGTGCGGATCATCGAGCCCGACGGGAGTTGGGCTCTGGTGCTACCCGACACCTCCGAGGCGGTCACGCACGTGTGGGCGGAGGGAACCGACACTGACACCGCACAGCGCATGTTGGACGAGTGGGGAGCGGTCGTGGAGCAGGCCGAGGAGTGACGCACCCCCTCCGCGGTCGAGCTGACCCGGTCGACACGCGCTACGTTCCGGGAGCTCTCGTGTTGGCCGGATGCCTCGGCTCCCCGTGTCCTCCTGGCCAGCGCCACACGTGGGAACACGGGAGGCGAACGGTCGCGGAGGATCCGCCCCGGTACGCGGGAACCGACGGCGACGAGCCGCTGGGGAGCGTTGGGGAGGACAGCCCGATCGCTGCGTTGGTGTCCCCGATGGGAACAGTGTGGTCGGTTGGGAGACTCCGCCGGGAAAGGCGGGGCGCCGTCGGTGGGACACACGCGGTCTTGCCCTCGGCGTCCCACGGGACCGATGCGTCCGGAGGGTGCCCGGTGCGGTGCTCCTGTCGGGTGGCGGATCCCCCGGCCGTGGCCGCACCCTCGTGCGGAACGTTCGTGCCAGCGGGTGGGGAAGGGGCACCGAGGGCTTCCTACGGTGCCGTTCGGCGGGAACAGGTGGGGCGCGGGACCGGTTCCCGGAGGCGCGGAACACGGGAACGCAGGAGAGCGTTTTTCTCACAGCCCCGATTTCTCGGGAACTTCCGATCAGGAACGGCCGTGTCCCGAATACACTCGTACACGTGTCGAGACGGGCATTCCCCTCCGTGCAACCGCTCGGTAACCCCGTATGCCAAGGCTTGCGGTGTCTGGCATGCGGGAATGCCCGTGGTGGGCCCGGCAGGAGGGCGGCTCATCCCCGTTCCCCCGACGAAGCCGCCGCGCCTTTCCCGAGAGGAGGGAGGGGAGGTTCCTCTGTTGTATCGGCACTGCGCCTCCCGCGCCCAACATAGGATGAGGACTATGAAGTGAATCGGGAACTACAGGAATCTCCTGGGTCGTTCTTCGTCACGGGCACACCGCCCGAACACCACGTGCCATGATTATCAGCCGAATCAACCACCGCCCCGTGCGGTAGGAGGCCGAGCCGACCTATGTCGAGCGTTTACTGCACGCAGTGCGGTCACGCCGTTGCGGATGGTGCCCGTTTCTGCTCCAACTGTGGTACCCCTCTCCGCAGTGACGCGCAGCAAGCCCCCCAATCGGGGGAGCGCCGTGAGTCCGTTGGTGAGACGACGTCCACCATATCCATCTCGGGGATCCAGGCTCTGGAGGCCGAGACCGAGTCCGGTGACGACGTCGCCCCTGATTCCACCAACGTTGACGCCCTTCCCTCCGGGACAGCGCTGCTGGTGGTCAAGCGCGGCCCTAACGCCGGCAGCCGTTTCCTGCTGGACAGCGACGTCACGACCGTGGGGCGTCATCCCAACAGCGACATCTTCCTCGACGATGTGACCGTGTCCCGGCGTCATGTCGAGTTCTTCCGGCGCGGCGATGGGTTCGGCGTACGCGATGTCGGTAGCTTGAACGGCACCTATGTCAACCGGGAGCGTATAGACGAAGTGGAACTTGGTGGCGGGGACGAGGTCCAGATCGGCAAGTTCCGATTGGTTCTGCTGACCAAACCACGGCGCTGAGCCTCCCGCCGGCAGGAGGGTACACCCAGGGGACAGGGAGGTTTGCGTACTCCACTGCAGGAGAACCTTGTACCGGAGGGCGCCGTCGGCGGTAGAAGCGGCAGGTGTGGCTCACACGACACCCGAATCCGTCTCTGTGGCCTTTGGCTTCGGCGGTGTACCGTGAAGACAGACGGAATGGACCCTGGCGAGTGCCCATCCGGGACGACGAGTCGTGGGACGGAGCCGAAGTGAAGTACATGGAGGTTGTCGGCGTCCGGGTCGAGATGCCCTCAAACCAACCGATCGTGTTACTCAAAGAGTTCGATGGTGAACGTTATCTTCCGATCTGGATCGGGGCGGTCGAAGCCACTGCGATCGCTTTGGCTCAACAAGGGGTCGTTCCGGCACGGCCGCTCACTCATGATCTTTTCCGGGACGTTCTCGAGGGTCTGGACGCGCATCTGGAAACCGTGAACATCACGTCGCTCAGCGACGGTATCTTCTACGCTGATCTGGTTTTCTCCAACGGGATCGAGATCAGCGCGCGACCGTCGGACTCCATCGCTCTCGCGTTGCGTACCGGCGCGGCGATCTACGCGCACAGCGATGTTGTCGACGAGGCCGGCGTTCCAATACCTGACGAGCAAGAGGACGAAGTGGAAAAGTTCCGCGAGTTCCTGGACACGATCAGTCCCGAGGATTTCGGTCGGACAACCTGAGAGACACGGGTCAGGCCAGCGCGGGAGCTGTCCTTCCCTCCGTCGGGCGAGGGGCGGTGTGGGGGCCGCCCCGGAGACGTTCGGGACCGTGCGCGGCCGGAAACCCCCGGTGGTGAAAGCTGGAGGGTGAACTGCCGTACGAGGGGTGGGGCGTGTGGCGGGACTCTGCCGCTCCTCGCTCTCTTCGGCCGTCGGACGGAAGGCACCGCGGTTCTGCGTGCGCGTGTGGCTACGGATGGCTACTGCATGTTAGGAGGAGAGCGTTTCGCAACGCGCCGGAGCGTGCCGTTGACGCTTTCCACACCGTCGACTTACTTTCGTTCTCGATGAGAACCCGCGGTGCACTCGTCGAAAGTCTCCTTGCCGGGCTGCCGTGGGCGAAGAAGCCGGAGGTTCGGCGTGGCGGTTGCGAACAGTGAACAGCAGGCCTCCGGGAGCGAGCGGTTCGCCGTGCAGAGAGCCGGGGAGCAGGGCCTACTGTGTAACGAGGACGTGGTGGCGCTGCCTATGAACATCGGCTATCGCGGTCCCACAGCGTGCGCGGCTGCCGGTATCACCTACCGCCAGCTTGACTACTGGGCACGGACCCGTCTCGTCGAGCCGAGCGTGTGGCCCGAGGACACATGCGGGGCTGCCCTGTACAGCTTCCGGGATGTGCTGATTCTCAAAGTGGTGAAACGGCTGCTCGACACGGGGATCTCGTTGCAGCAGATCCGTACCGCGGTCGAGCACCTCCGTCACCGTGGCACCTCCGACCTCGCCGAGATCACCTTGATGAGTGACGGCGTCAGCGTATACGAGTGCACCTCTCCGGGGGACGTGGCCGACCTCATGCGGGAGGGGAAAGCCGTCTTCGGTATCGCCCTCGGGCACGTGTGGCGGGAGCTGGAGAGCTCGCTGCGCGAGTTTCCCGGCGAGCGCCTCGCGGGGACGAGGCCGCCGGAGCCTCCCCACGACGACGAGCTGACGCGGCGGAGACGGCATCGCAAGACCGGTTGAGCGGGGTCCCGTATCCGGGGGGCGGTGTGGGTGTCCTGTTAAGGTCACCTGCACGTACTCTCGGGCTGGTTCCGGGAGGACGCAGCCAGGATCAGGGAAGCGGCGCTCCCGATGGCTGACAGACTGCCCGGAAACTCCGGTGGCGGGTAGGTGTTAGTACCATGGCGAGTGACGTACAGGGACAACTTCAGCAATGACCCGAGCCGTCGATACCACGTGGGAGAGACCCTCAGCGGGCGCCGACGGGGCAATACTCCCCAGTAACCTCTCAGGCAAAAGGACCGCGTGGAGGAGGCAACTCTGAAGCGGTAGGCGGTAAGCGCCTGCGCCACGTCCGAGAGGTCGTGGGCGACAGAGGGGGAGACCAGACAGGAGCAGCCGACAGTCGGCCTATGCGACCAGGAGGTCTCCATGCCGGAGCAGCCCACCTACGAAAACCCCTCCGACCGCGTTCCGGCGCGACAGTTCGCGGACCGGCACATAGGTCCGGATCCGGCGGACCTCGCCGAGATGCTCAAGGTTGTGGGATACGAATCGACAACAGCTCTCATGACCGCTGCTGTCCCCCACAATATCCTGAACGAGAACAAGGGGCCCGCGCCGTTGCGTCTCCCCGACGCGGCGAGCGAGAGCACCGCTCTGGCCGAGCTCCGCGATCTCGCGGAACGCAACCAGGCCCTGACCACGATGATCGGGCAGGGCTACTACAACACGGTCACCCCGCCCGTGATCAAACGCAACATCCTGGAGAACCCGGCCTGGTACACGGCCTACACCCCTTACCAGCCGGAGATCTCCCAGGGGCGGCTCGAAGCTCTGCTGAACTTCCAGACCATGGTCTGTGACCTGACGGGCCTTGCCGTCTCCGGCGCGTCTCTGCTGGACGAGGCGACCGCCGCCGCGGAGGCGATGACCCTGGCCCGGCGCGCGAGCAAGAAGAAGAGCGCGGCCTCGGCTTTCATCGTGGACTCCGACGTCTTCCCGCAGACGCTGTCCGTACTGCGTACGAGAGCTGAGCCGCTGGGAATCGACATCGTCGTCGCGGATCTCTCGAACGGTCTTCCCGAGGTCGACGCCTTCGGAGTCCTGACACAGTACCCGGCGGCCAGTGGGGCGGTACGCGACCCGCGCCCCGTTATCGAAGCAGCTCATGAGCAGGGGGCGATGGCGGTCGTCGCCGCTGACATCCTCGCGCTGACCATGCTGCGCAGCCCGGGTGAGCTGGGAGCCGACATCGCGGTCGGTTCCACCCAACGCTTCGGCGTTCCGATGGGCTTCGGAGGCCCGCACGCGGGTTACATGGCTGTGCGCGAGGGACTGCAACGCCAGCTTCCGGGGCGCCTCGTGGGCGTCTCCGTGGACAACGCGGGGAAACCCGCCTACCGCCTGGCTCTGCAGACCCGCGAACAGCACATCCGCCGGGAGAAGGCCACGAGCAACATCTGCACAGCCCAGGTGCTGCTCGCGGTCATGGCCGGCATGTACGCGGTGTACCACGGCCCGGACGGGCTGCGTGCCATCGCGGAGGAAGTGCACGCACAGACGGCCCAGATCTCGGCGAAGCTGCGTGCTCGCGGCTTCACGGTGCTCCACCGGGAGTTCTTCGACACCCTGCGAGTGCAGGTGCGCGGGGACGCCCAGGCGGTCGTGGAGGCCGCGCGGGAGCGGGGCATAAACCTGCTGCGCGTGGACGACAGCACTGTCGGTATCACATGTGACGAGGTCACCACCCAGAAGCACGTGGACGGGGTCCTGTCCGCGTTCGGGGGCAGGGAGGACACCGAGGGTTCGGAGAGCGGACGTGACGCACTGCCGTCGGCGCTCCGCCGCGGCGTGGACTACCTCGACCACCCGGTCTTCAACACCCACCGCAGCGAGACGTCACTGCTGCGTTACATGCGTCAGCTCTCCGACAAGGACCTGGCGTTGGACCGCACCATGATTCCGCTGGGATCGTGCACGATGAAGCTCAACGCCACGGCCGAGATGGAGTCGATAACGTGGCCGCAGTTCGCTGACCTCCACCCGTTCGCGCCGTTGGAACAGGCGTCGGGGATGGTATCGCTCGTGCGTGACCTGGAGAAGTGGCTGGCGGAGGTCACCGGTTATGACGCGGTGTCGTTGCAGCCCAACGCCGGGTCCCAGGGAGAGCTCTCCGGGCTGCTGGCGATCCGCGGCTACCACCGTGGCCGCGGGCAGGAACAGCGGGACGTGTGCCTCATCCCGAGCTCGGCACACGGTACGAACGCGGCCAGCGCGATCATGGCGGGGATGCGGGTCAGTGTCGTGTCCTGCGACGAGAACGGGAACATCGACCTGGCGGACCTGCGCGCCAAGCTGGACAAGCACAGTGACGACCTGGCCGCGATCATGGTGACCTACCCCTCCACCCACGGCGTGTACGAGGACACGATCACCGATGTGTGCCGTCTGGTGCATGAGGCCGGGGGCCAGGTGTACGTGGACGGTGCCAACCTCAACGCGCTGCTCGGTTGGGCGAAGCCCGGGGAGTTCGGTGCCGACGTCAGCCACCTGAACCTGCACAAGACCTTCTGCATCCCGCACGGCGGCGGTGGTCCCGGAGTGGGGCCGGTCGGGGTCCGGGCGCACCTGGCCGGCTACCTTCCCAACCACCCGGGGCAGCCGGAAGCCGGACCCTACACGGGGGTCGGTCCGGTCTCCTCCGCTCCCTTCGGCTCGGCGGGGATCCTGCCGATCTCTTGGGCGTACATGCGAATGATGGGGGCGGAAGGACTGCGTTCCGCGACGGAGACGGCGGTGCTCTCCGCCAACTACGTCGCGAAGCGGCTGGAGCCCTACTACCCGGTCCTGTACACCGGTTCGGGTGGGCTGGTGGCTCACGAGTGCATCATCGACATCCGCGACCTGGCGAAGAGGACCGGCATAACCAACGAGGACGTCGCGAAGCGGCTGATCGACTTCGGGATCCACGCCCCGACGATGTCCTTCCCCGTGGCCGGGACGCTCATGGTGGAACCCACCGAGAGCGAGGACCTGGCTGAGCTGGACCGGTTCATCGACGCGATGGTCGCCATCCGCGCCGAGATCGACCGCGTCGCTGACGGGAGCTACGACGCTGAGGACAACCCGCTCAAGAACGCTCCGCACACGGCCGAGGCCCTAACCGCTGACGACTGGAAACACGACTACCCCCGTAGCGAGGGGGGGTATCCGGTAGCGAGTTTGCGGTTCAACAAGTACTGGTCTCCCGTGGGAAGGATCGACCAGGCCTACGGGGACCGCAACCTGGTCTGCGCTTGCCCCCCGCCGGAGGCCTTCGAGGGATAGGTCCCTCCCGTAGGAGTGTTCGGGTGGTGTCAGCGACCCGCCGGGTCGCTGACACCACCCGGTTCCGTGCAGGCCGGTGCGGTCCGGGCCTGCCCCCTGCGGGATGCCGGAAGACGTTCCGGTCCGTGGCCGTGACGTGGTACCTGCGGCATACTGCCACCGAGGTGAATCTACACCGTAAAGGTGGAGCTTTTCTTCAACCAATTACGAAACCATCCCGCGCACGGCCACTAACCTTCCGTCCCACAGACGTTACTCTTCCACCACCAACGGCACTGCTGCATTACCAGCCAAAGTGGAGAGTGACTCTATGACCGCGGCCTCCGGGAACCCTGACCCCAGCACGGCGAACGAGGCGGAACTCGCGAACCTGTGCGAGCAGGCTCGCGACCTTGCGGAGAACGGCCACCTGAAACGCGCTGCGTACGTGTACGAGCAGGTTCTCGACCAGGGGAGCCCCACGTACCGCCCTCGGGCAGCTCTCGGCCTCGCCGTGGTGCGACACGACCTGGGTGACGTGCGTGCCGCCCGTGGAGCGGACCGGATGGCCATCGAAACGGGGGACCCCGAGTTCGCCGCTCGCGCCGCCTACCACCTGGCCCTCTCCCACGAGGCCGACGGAGCCGGGGAGGAAGCCAGCGAGGCATGGCAGGAACTCCTCGCACTGGGCAATGACCGCTATGTTCCGGCTGCCCACCACGGGCTCGCCCGCATCTCCGAGGAACGCGGCGACCCTGCGGAGGCGCGGGAGTACTGGAGCAGGGCGCTGGCGGAACCCCCCACACGGCTCGTGGCGGAGGCCGCCCACGACTACGCCGGGCGTCTGCTCGACCGGGGAGAGGTGGACGGGGCGGAAGCAGCGATCCGCACGGGGTTGGAAGCGGGCGAGCACCCGGGGCTGCGGCTGTTGCTGGGGGCCGTGTACATGGAGCGCGCCATCGGGGAGTTCGGTGCCGTAACGGCCGAGACCGAACCGGGGCCGGAGGGAGGCACCACAGCGCCCCCCGAGACGACCGGTGCGGCCGTGGAGCTGCTGGCCCGCCTGCTCGAGGTGCGCGGAGACCCGGAGGAGTCCCAGCGTGTGTGGGAGTACGGCATGGCACACGGCGACTCCGCCACCGCGGAGGAGGTGCGCTCCCGGCTGCGACGTGGTTTCCTCGCGCTCGACGCCTCCCCACCCGAGGAGGCACAGGCCGAGGAGACACACGAGGTGACCGCGTGGTGGGACCCCTATGTGGAGGCCGCCGCGAGCGAGGGCACTTCCGCCATGCTCGCCGGAGAGCTGTTTCTCGCGCTCGACCAGATGTACACGCGAATCGCGGGGCCAGTCGCCGCGGGGGAGGAGCGGGCCGCCGAACTGCGCCAGGTTGCGGAGGAGGCCGTACGGGTGCCGAGCTCCTACGTGTGGGGGAGGGCGCTGCACGACGACTTCCGGGAGCGCCTACGTCGTGCGGTGGCGGGTGGTACCGACGTGCTTCCGCCCGGATGGCCGGACGCGACCTAGGTGTGCTGCGGGACCGTTCCGGTGGGATCTCACTCGAGGCCCGGTGGCACGGGCTAACGTCGGGGCACATGGACATAGATACGCCCCACGGTCCCGCCCGGTTCGATATCGCCGCGCCGTCCACCCGGCCGCGTGGTTTGCTGGTCCTCACGCACGGAGCGGGAGGGGGAGTGGACGCCCCCGACCTGTTGGCGCTGTGCGAGGCCGCCCGTGCGGCCGGACTGGTGGTGGCGCGGGTGACCCAGCCCTACCGCGTCGCCGGCCGGAAGGCGCCCGGAAAAAGCAGCGCCCAGGACGAGGCCTGGTGCGCGGTCGTGCGTCACGTCCGCGCCCGTACGGAACCCGGCCAGTTACCTCTGGTCGTGTGCGGACGGAGCAACGGCGCACGGGTGGCCTGCCGTACAGCCCGCTCTCTCGGAGCGCAGGCGGTAGTGGCGCTCGCCTTCCCCTTGCGCCCTCCCCGGCGTCCGGAGCACTCACGCGTAGCCGAACTCCGCTCCACGGGAGTCCCCACGCTGGTGGTGAACGGTGACCGTGACCCGTTCGGGGTACCGGACCCCAGCGACGCGACAACGTTGGACGTGCGCCCGGGAGAGCGCCACGAGCTGGCCAAGGCCCCGGACGACATCGCCCAGGGCGCGGTCACGTGGATGCTTCGTTACACGGAGTGAGCGGACAGGTCCGCGTCGGACCGGGTGGAGGCGGACCTGTCCGTGGGGCGGTGCGGCGCGACCGTGTTGCCGTCGGGCAACAGTTCCCCCGTGTCGTCGAACAGCACGACACCGTTGCACAGCAGGCTCCAGCCCTGTTCCGCATGGCTGGCTACGACCCGGGCCGCCTCTCGCTCGGGACTGTTGACATCCGGGCACTGCGGGGAGTGTGGGCACGACATTGTGCCTCCGGTTCAGCTAGAACGGGTACCTGTTGCCCGCACTCTAGTGGCATGAGACACACTTCGTGTGTCGTTGCCGGAAAAAGGACGCGGAACCGTCTGGCCGGTCACGCTCGTCCCCGCCCTCTCCGTTCCCGCCGGGGCCGTCGACAGGCGCTGCCGGTGCTGGCACGAACCGGCCCGCTGCGGTGCACCGCGGGGAGGCGACGCCCGGCTTCCGGAACCGTCCCGGGGCACCGGGGCGCTGTTACACGTTGCCGGAACGGTCCCCGTCCCCGCGCAGTATCTCCCGGGAGAGTTGGTCCGCCGCCCGGATCGGCTCCGGTATCCGGTACCGGGGGCTGAGGTCCAGGACCAGCCGGGTGGATCCTGCCAGGTCCGCATCGTGACCAACCGAGATGTAAACGGGGCGGACCCCGGTCCGGGTGCGTAGCGCACGCCCCACGACGTCCCCTTCCGCGACCAGGTCGCTCCACGATCCCCGCTCTTCCGCCAGCGGTTCCGCGGCACCGACCAGCAGGGATTTCGCGCAACCGATCGTGGGACGGCCAAGCGACCACCCCATGTGGCACGCCAGACCGAACCGGCGCGGATGAGCCCTGCCGGCACCGTCGCAGAGAACGACGTCGGGGGAGGTGCGCAGTTTCCCGATGGTCTCCATGAGCGGAGGAGCCTCCCGGAACGCGAACAGACCGGGAACGTACGGGAACCGCGGTTCGGCGACGGTCGTCGCGTGGTCGACGACCTCCAGCGTGCGCCTGGACAGCACCACGACCGCAGCGACCAGTCGCTGGTCGTCGGGGGAGTACGTCACATCCGTGCCGGCGACGAGGGAGACGCTGTCCGGGTCCACAGCGGTGACACGGACACGGTGCGCCAGGGACTCCTGGAGAGAGCGCGCCTCGTCCGGGTCGCTGGGGAACGGGCGTAGCCGGGCGTCCTGCTCACCGTGCGACGTTTCTTCTGGTTCTTCTGGCATCTCGGGTGGTCCCTCACTGTCCGCCACGGGTTCTGCGGGCCGCGGGGCGGGCCCGGCGGCCGGCTCCCGCAAGACCACCCCGGTGGAAGGCGCGGACGAACTCCCCGCCGAGGCTGACGCCGGCACCGAGCGCGAGACCGACAGCGACCGCACTGGCCAGGCTGACGAGTCCGACCACGGTCTGGTCCAGGGTCACCTCCAACAGTCCGCGGTAAAGGATACTGCCCGGCAGGAGCGGGGCGATGCCGGGGATGACGTAGGGAAGAACCGGGCGATGGGTGCTGCGGGCCAGCCAGTGTCCGGCTATTCCGACGGTGATGGCACCAGCCGCGGTCCCGATGATGATGGGAGCGTCCAGCAGCGTCCGTACGCCGGCGTACACCACCCAGATCACGATTCCCATACCGCCGATGGCAGGGAGCATGCGGGGCGGCACGGCGAGAGAGACGGCGAAGGTCACGGCGATCCCCGCCGCACCGGCAATCACCGCGGCGTCGATCGAGGTGCCGGCCATGGGAAGGTTGTCGAGGTCCATGGGGACGCCGATCTTCACCGCGGCGTAGGCGACGGCACCGACGCCGGAGACGATCGCGCCCAGCGTGAAGAACACTTCCAGTAACCGTGCGACCGAGGAGACGTAGGACCCGCTGATCCCGTCCTGCAGACTGGCGACAAGGGCGCGTCCCGGTAGCAGTGCCATGATGTTACCGGTGATCACAGCGCCGGCGTTCAGTCCCAGCCCCAGGGCCTCACTGGCCCACAGCAGTGCCACCCCGATGCACGAAGCGATGATCGTGGCTGCTGTCATCTGGTAGAACTCAGCGAGCCCGCGCTTGGCGAGGTAGGCGGAGGCGCGGTCACCCAGCACGGTTGCGACGAACGCGACCCCCGCGACGATGAAGCCACCACCGAACATCAGACTGGCGCTGGACGCGATCAGGCCGAAGCACATGACGATGAGCCAGTTGGGATAGGGCGGCCTGGCACGTTTGATGGCACGCAGGCGCGCTATCGCGTCCTCCAGCTCGAGCAGACCGAGCGCTGCCTCCTGTACGAGCTTGTGCAGCTCGTACACGCGGAAGTAATCGAGTGTGCGTCGCCGCACCACCCGTTCGCCGGTCACGGGAGCGTGCTCACCCCCCGGATGGGCGGAGAGCGTGATGGCGGTGAACGTGACGGACACCTCGGAACGTGGCAGTTCGTAGGCCACTGACAGGCTCAGCATGGCTTCGCTGACCGCTTCGGTGCTCTCGCCACTGGCCAGCAGTAGTTCTCCCACGCGGAGGATGAGGTCGATGACCCGCGGATCGGGAAGTTCCGCCACCTCGTCGTCGAGCGAGCTGCCGTGTAACTCGGGTTCGTGGGATGCGCGCCAATCCCGCAACCGAGTGAGCAGGTTGTCCTCGTTCTGCGGGTTCGGCCGGTGCGGATTCTGGGCCATGGTCGGTTTCCCCAACCTCCTCAAGACGGTCAGCCGGTGAGGATACGTCTTCGTGGCGGTAGAGCCCTGAGCGGACGCGGAGGGCGGGCACCGGGTTGGCCGTTGCCCGTGCGTTGTCTGTCGAGTACCTCACGGACAATCGTGGCAGCTCGGGATGGGAAGGCTGATGAGCACGCCGAGCGTGGTGGCACAGCCGGGTCAGACAGCCGCCCTCGACGGGTTCCGTATCCGGGCGGTCCCCCCGTCCCGCATGACACGGGTAGCCCTTTGGGTCCGTTACCAGTGAGGTTACGCCCCGTTCCCTCCGGGTGTGACGAGACCTGTCTCATAGGCGTGTACGACAGCGTGCACCCGGTCCCGCAGGCCGAGTTTGGTCAGGATGTTGCCCACGTGGGTTTTGACCGTCGTCTCGCTGACGACGAGGTGCTCAGCGATCTCCACGTTGGAGAGCCCGCGCGCGAGAAGTTCCAGTACCCCGCGTTCCCGCTCTGTCAGCTGGCCCAGTTGCCCCTTTGGGCCGCGCAGGGAGGGGAGCCTGTCGGCGAAGCGGTCCAGCAGCTGGCGGGTGACGGTGGGAGCGACGATCGCTGCCCCTTCGGAGACGGTGCGGATCGCGCTGGTGAGTTCGTTGGGGGGAACGTCCTTCAGCAGGAAGCCGCTCGCTCCGGCCCGGAGCGCTTCCACCACGTATTCGTCCAGGTCGAAGGTGGTGAGAACGAGGACCCGGACCTGTTGCTCGGCGGTGCGTGCCCAGGACACGATCTCCCGGGTGGCGTCGATGCCGTCCCTGCCCGGCATCCGGATGTCCATAAGCACCACGTCGGGCAGCAACCGCCGCGTGTCGGTCACGGCCTCGCGCCCGTCACTGGCCTCCCCGACCACGGTGATCTCGGGGTCGGGTTCCAGGATGAGACCGAAACCGGTGCGTACCAGCGGTTGGTCGTCGACAAGCAACACACGGATGGGCATGGGGCGGTCGTTTCCGATCGTGACTCTGGGAAGGGCGGCCCGAACGGGGCTGCTTCGCGGTAGCGGCCCGGGGAGTAGGGCCCGGGGCTCATGTTTCGGGAAGGGAGGGAGGAGTTCCTCCGAACGCCGGACAGATCTCCTGGTGGTCGCACCATCCGCATAGCTTGCTGGGTTTGGGCTCCCACGCGCCCGAGCGCGCCGTCCTCTCGATATCGGTCCAGATGTCGAGTATCTCGGACTCGGCGTTGCGGAGTTCCTCCTCCGTTGGCTCGTACCAACGGACCTTTCCGTCCCCGAGGTACATGAGCTGGAGCCGGGTGGGGACCTCGCCGAGTTCCCGCCACAGCATGACTGCGTAGAAGAAGATCTGGAATTTCGCCTTGTCCTCGAAACGGGGCTGAGGCGACTTTCCCGTCTTGTAATCAACGATACGAATGTGTCCGGTGGGGGCGACATCCATTCTGTCGATATACCCGCGCAGCCGTAGTCCCGATTCCAGGGTTACTTCGATCCTCTTCTCGCGCTCGCGTGGCTCGAGCTGCTCCGGTCGTTCCATACCGAAATAGCGCGTGAGCAGCTTACGGGACTCCGCCAGCCAGGTGGCCAGCTCCTGGTCGTCAGCCAGCAGCTCGGCGCTGCGTGGTTCGCTGGCGCGCAGCTCCTCCCAGGCCGGTTCCAGCATCGACAGGGCAACCTGCTGCGTGCGCTCCTCGGCCGGACGAGAGAACAACCGGTCCAGGACACTGTGGACGAGCGTGCCGCGCAGCGCGGCGAGGCTGGGACGTTCCGGCAACCGGTCGATGACACGGAAGCGGAACAGCAACGGGCACTGCACGAAGTCAGAGGCGCGGGAGGGGGACAGCGAGTGGATCACGGGGAGGTCATCGACTTGACTCATCGTGTTGTGGACGGTTCCGCCCCAGCCGTACTGGAGCTGCTGCGCCCTTCTCCTTCCTGGCGTGCGTCCTGTCGCGGCTTCCGTCGGGACGGCGGTCCGCCCCTGCGCCCGCGTTTCTCCAGATTAGGCCGGAGGCCACGCCTCCGGCGCGGTCTCCGACCACGTAGCCTGGCAGTGTGACGGAACACGGTAGACCCCACCCTGCACGTCCCAAGCGGCGCGGTCCCTCGGATCCCGGCGACGGGCCGGCCGACCGGCCCTCCGGACTCCTGATGGGGCGCCCCTTCGGCGTCCCGGTGTACGTCTCCCCGTCCTGGTTGGTCATCGCCGCGTTGATCACCCTGCTGTACCGGCCCCTCGTCGAGGGAGAGCTGGCGCTCGGTCCGTGGTCGTACCTGGTGGCGTTCGTCTTCGCTGTCCTGCTCTACGGCTCGGTGCTGGTCCACGAACTGGCCCATTCCGTCGTGGCCCGACTCTACGGCCTTCCCGTGCACTGGATCTCCCTGTACATGCTCGGCGGGGTATCCCAGATCGGTGAGTCGCGGACGCCGAGCCGGGAGTTCTGGATCGCGTTCTCCGGTCCTCTGCTCTCGCTGGGGCTGGCCGGCCTGGGGTACGTGGCGTACGGCTATACCACGCCTGCCACGGTCGCCCATGTCCTGCTCTGGCAGCTTTGGGTGGCGAACGCGATAGTCGGTGTGTTCAACCTGCTGCCGGGGCTGCCGCTGGATGGTGGCAGACTCGTCCGAGCCGTCGTGTGGGGGGTGACACGGCGGCCTATGGCCGGAACCGTGGTTGCTTCCTGGGCGGGGCGTCTGCTCGCGGTTCTCGTCGTGGCGCTGCCCTTTCTCAACGCCGCGCTCGTCGGCACCCCCCCGGAGTTGTTCGCGGTGCTTTGGGCTGTTCTGCTCGGAGCGTTCATCTGGTTGAACGCCGGATCGGCGCTACGGACAGCAAGGATCAGGGAACGCATCCCCGCCCTGCGGGCCCGCCGTTTCGCCCGCACGGTGGTCAGCGTTGTCGCGGACACTCCGGCGGCCGAAGCCCGGCGCCGGATGGCCGAGGCCGACGCCGGCGCCATTCTGGTTGCCGACCCCGCTGGTGCGCCCACCTCGATCGTCAGTGAGGCGGCGGTCCAGGCGGTGCCCGAATCCCGGCTCCCCTGGGTGACGGTTTCGAGTCTCGCGCGCTCCATCACCTCCGACAACGTGATATCCGCTGATTTGGAGGGGGAGTCATTACTGGAAGTGTTGCGGCAGCATCCGGCGCCGGAATATCTTCTCGCCGAAACCGACGGAAGCGTGTGTGGCGTGTTGTACTTATCTGACGTCAACGCGGCGTTTCCCTGAAGCTGACCCCTATTGTGGTGATCCCGCCCAGAACGACATGATTGTTGCCGTGCGGGCTTGATAGCTATGTGTAAAATAGCCGGAGCTGTACGTGACAGGCGTGCAGCATTCGAGTCCAACGGCTGTGCCAGCCTTGTGCGGCGACTGTAACGGAAGGATATCGTGCCCAGTCGAACTGAGGCGGCTACCTCCGTGGCGGTGACGGCGCAGATACAGCGCGGACGCTTCCGCAACCTTCCGGATGGCAGTCCCCTGGTGGGAGTGCTCCGCGCGGAGGGGCTGGGGGCGGGGCAGCACGCAGAGTGTTACGAACAGTGTGCGACAGGCGGCTCACTGGCGCTCCGATCGAGCACGGAGCCGAAGGTTACCGAAACGCCGGGACTGTTGGCAGAAGCGGGAGTGGCGAATGACCGTTGAAACCCCACCGTCGGGTATGGCCGGTATGGCCGGATACGGGTCCTTTCTGGACGAGAATCCGGTCGATACCGCGTGGCTGCAGGCGTTGAGCTCCCTGACCGTCGAATTGCGCTCGTGGGGACTGGAAGCGCGTATGGACGGGGTCGTGGGAGCCGTCGACGCTATCGCGCACATGCCGGTCCGCCGAAGCCAGCGTGTCGTTCTGCGTCCGCACCGGGGACGGTTGTGGTGGTGGCTGCGGTGGAGTGAGTACCACTCCGCTACCGCACCCCTGACGCCGGTGGGTGACACCAGGCGTGCGAGCCGCCGGATCGTACGTGTACTCGAGCTGCCGTGACGTCAGTTCGCGCAACGTTCCACGGCACGGACCGCCGCGCCGACGATCCCTGCCGTGTTACGCAGCTGGGCCGCTCGCACGGGAGTGCGTAGTCGCAGGAACGGGAGGAACTCCTGCGCCTCTCTGCTCACCCCGCCACCGACCACGATCAGTTCCGGCCACAACAGGTTCTCCACCGTGGAGTAGTAGCGTTGCAGCCGTTCCGTCGTCCATTGCCTGTAGGAGAGCCCCTCACGGTCCTTGGCGCTGGCAGCGGCCCGCGTCTCGGCGTCGTGGCCGTCGATCTCCAGGTGCCCCAGCTCGGTGTTGGGGACCAGCGCGCCGTCGAGCAATAACGCGGTCCCGATCCCCGTTCCCAGGGTCGTCATCAGTACCAGCCCTGAGGCGCCGTGTGCGGCGCCGTAGCGGTGTTCGGCGACCGCGGCCGCGTCGGCGTCGTTCATCGCCCTCACACGGTGGCCTGTGGAGTCGGACAGTAGCTGTTCCACGTCCGTTCCGATCCACGAGCGGGCCACGTTGGAAGCGCTCCGGGCCACGCCCTGCCGGATGACCCCCGGGAACGCCGCACCCACCGGAGCGCCCGCCGCGAGATGATCGGAGAAAGCGTCCGCGATCTCCGAGGCCACACCGGCCACGGCCTCCGGAGTGGTCGGCCGTGGTGTGGAGATCTTCTTGCGCTCCGCCAGGAAGCTTCCCGTGTGCAGGTCGACAGGCGCGCCCTTGATGCCACTGCCCCCGATGTCGATTCCCAGGCCGACGCGCGGGGTCTCGCCTCCCATCGCACTCACCTCTTTGCTCCTTGCCGTGTGTGTCTCCCCGTGTCCTATCCGACTGGCGGGACAGAGTGGTCCGACCCGCCGGCGGGGCGGGTCGGGGGCCGTCCCGGCCCGGTCCTGGTGACCCACGGACGGTTCGGTACCGATTACCCCGCTTCGACGAGCTACCACTAGCCTTGACGGCTGTCCTTACTCCCGCGACATCCCGGAAGAGATCAACACCAGTGACCGGTATCCACGGCCGACGCGGCCCGTTCGACGACGGCGACAGTGTGCAGCTGACCGACCCCAAGGGGCGGAAGAACACCATCACCCTGCGTTCCGGATCGGCTTTCCACACCCACCGGGGACGAGTCGATCACGACGATCTGATCGGCCAACCCGAGGGGAGCGTGGTCAGCTCCACCTCCGGAACCGCCTATGTCGCGTTGCGGCCGCTCCTCAGCGATTTCACGTTGTCGATGAAACGTGGCGCGACGATCGTGTATCCCAAGGACGCGGCCCAGATCGTCGCGCAAGCCGACATCTTTCCCGGTGCTCGCGTGATCGAGGCCGGCGCCGGTTCGGGGGCGCTGTCCTGCTGGTTGCTGCGCGCGGTCGGTACGGAAGGCGTTGTCTCCTCCTACGAGCGGCGCGCCGATTTCGCCGAGATCGCGCGAAAGAACGTGGAACGTTACTTCGGCCATTCCCCCTCCTCGTGGAAGCTCACCGTCGGCGACATCGGCGAGACGGCTGACGACACCGATGTCGACCGCGTCATCCTGGACATGCTCGCGCCGTGGGAGTGCCTCGACACGGTTGCGGAAGCCCTTGTTCCCGGCGGTCTACTGTGCGTTTACGTAGCGACGACGACGCAGATCTCGACCGTGGTGGAGGCGATGCGCGAGCACGGTTCCTTCTACGAGCCCCACGCCTGGGAGAGCATGGTGCGGGACTGGCATGTCGAGGGGCTCGCCGTGCGTCCGGACCACAAGATGATCGGGCACACCGGGTTCCTGGTGACCGCCAGGCGCCTCGCGGAGGGGGTCCAGCCTCCGCAACGCCGGCGGCGTCCCGCCAAGGGCGCCTACGGGCCGGATTGGCAGCAGAACCGCGCGACGGAGCAACGTGCGACGGGGACCGGGTCCGAGTCCGGCGAGGACGAGCCCTACACGTGAACCGCGACGCGTGCGGGACCCGAAAGGGATGACTCCGGCCCGCGCGGACGTTACTTTCTTATGACGGTGACCGTCCTTCCACCAGCGTGTCCTCGGTGTTCGCGAACTCGGCCCTGAGGCCTTCGACACTCGGTGCGTTTGGGAGGTTACGAACAGGCCGTGGATAGGTAGGGTTCCGAGTAGTCGTCCTCTGACAGGGAGGTGGCGGACGTGGCTGAACGCGATGACGAGCGTCAGGCAGAGCGCGACCGTGAAGTCGAAGAACTTACGGCTCAAGTCTCCTACTTGGAAAAGGAACTCAGCGTAGTCCGGCGCAAGCTCGCTGATTCCCCCCGTCATGTGCGGTTGCTCGAAGAACGGCTCCGGGAAGCGCAGGCCAATCTGGCGGCCGCAAACAGCCAGAACGAGCGTCTCGTGTCGACTTTGAAAGAGGCGCGTGAACAGATCGTCGCGCTGAAGGAGGAAGTCGACCGACTTTCCCAACCACCGTCAGGATTTGGCGTGTTCCTGGGCAACCGGGAGGATGACACGGTCGAAATCTTCACCAACGGGCGAAAGATGCGGGTCAATGTCAGCCCCTCGGTTGACACTGACGAGCTGCGTCCCGGCCAGGAGGTCATGCTCAACGAGACCTTCAACGTCGTGGAGGCGCAGTCGTTCGAGACCGTTGGTGAGCTCGTCATGCTCAAGGAGTTCCTTGAGGGCGGCGACCGGGCCCTGGTGATCTCCAACCACGACGACGAGAAGATCGTACGGATCGCCGAACCACTGCGCGACCAACAGGTCCGGCCCGGAGACTCCCTGCTGCTGGAGCCGAAGTCGGGCTATGTTTACGAACGGATACCCAAGTCCGAGGTCGAGGAACTCATCCTGGAGGAGGTTCCCGACATCGCCTACACCGATGTGGGGGGCCTCGGCGGCCAGATCGAGATGATCCGTGATGCCGTGGAGCTTCCCTACCTCCACAAGAACCTCTTCTACGAACACAACCTGCGTCCTCCCAAAGGCGTCCTGCTCTACGGCCCGCCCGGCTGCGGGAAGACCCTCATCGCCAAGGCGGTCGCCAACTCACTGGCGAACCAGGTGTCGGACAAGACCGGCGAGGAAGCCGGAAAGAGCTTCTTCCTGAACATCAAGGGTCCGGAGCTGCTGAACAAGTACGTCGGCGAGACCGAGCGTCACATCCGCCTGGTGTTCCAACGCGCCCGGGAGAAGGCCGGTGAGGGGACACCGGTCATCGTGTTCTTCGACGAGATGGACTCGATCTTCCGGACCCGGGGCTCAGGAGTCTCCAGCGATGTCGAGAACACCATCGTTCCCCAGCTTCTCAGCGAGATCGACGGTGTCGAGGGGTTGGAGAACGTCATCGTCATCGGTGCCTCCAACCGTGAGGACATGATCGACCCCGCCATCCTGCGGCCGGGCCGACTGGACGTGAAGATCAAGATCGAGCGTCCCGACGCCGAGGCGGCCCGGGACATCTTCGGTAAGTACATCACCCCCGAGCTCCCGCTCCACGAGGACGACCTCGCGGAGCACGGCGGTTCCGCCCAGGCCACGGTGGACGCGATGATCCAGCGTGTTGTCGAGCGCATCTACACGGAGTCGGAGGAGAACCGGTTCCTCGAGGTCACCTACGCCAACGGTGACAAGGAGGTGCTGTACTTCAAGGACTTCAACTCCGGCGCCATGATCGAGAACATCGTGGACCGGGCCAAGAAGATGGCGATCAAGGAGTACATCGACAACAAGAACAAGGGGATCCGGGTTTCCCACCTCATGCAGGCGTGCGTCGACGAGTTCAGTGAGAACGAGGACCTTCCGAACACCACGAACCCGGACGACTGGGCGCGAATCTCCGGGAAGAAGGGCGAACGGATCGTCTACATCCGCACACTGATCTCCGGGAAGAAGGGCGCCGACTCCGGACGCTCCATCGATACTGTGGCCAATACCGGCCAGTATCTCTGATGATCCCTGCGGTGTCGCTGTCCGGCGAAGAGGCCGGACAGCGACACTGTTCACCCGGCAGAAATCCCTTTCACGAGACCACCGGTTCGCACAGTACGTTTTTCCGCAGCACGGATCTCTACTTGGCGGACCCGGAGTAGCGGGGCGATATGGGCGTGTTGTCGGAACTCTGTATCGGACACCGGTTCGGTGGTGATCGCGTTCACCACGTTCGAAACCGTTCGTCGGCGGATACGCTTCAGTCATGAGTGTGCGGCGGATTATGGGCATCGAGAGCGAGTACGGGATCTCCGTTCCCGGAAACCCCGGTGCCAACGCGATGGTGACCTCAACACAGGTGGTCAACGCCTACCTGGCGGCCTCGGCCGCGCGGGCGCGCAAGGCCCGCTGGGACTTCGAGGAGGAGAACCCGCTGCGGGACGCGCGTGGCTTCGACCTCGCGCGCGAGGCGGCCGATCCCACCCAGCTCACCGACGAGGATCTCGGGCTGGCCAACGTCATCCTCACCAACGGGGCCCGGCTCTACGTCGATCACGCCCACCCCGAGTACTCCGCGCCCGAGGTCACCAACCCCCGTGACGCGGTGCTGTGGGACAAGGCGGGAGAGCGGGTGATGGCGGACGCGTCGCAGCGCGCTGCCGCGATCCCCGGTGTCGATCCGATCCAGCTCTACAAGAACAACACGGACAACAAAGGCGCGTCGTACGGGTGCCACGAGAACTACCTGATGCGCCGTTCCACGCCGTTCTCCGAGATCGTTCGGCACCTGATCCCGTTCTTCGTGTCCCGCCAGGTGATCTGTGGAGCAGGGCGGGTCGGTCTGGGCGCCGATGGCAGGGACAGCGGGTTCCAGATAAGCCAGCGCGCTGATTTCGTCGAGGTCGAGGTGGGGTTGGAGACAACCCTGAAGCGCCCCATCGTCAACACCCGCGACGAGCCCCACGCGGACCCGGAGAAGTACCGGCGTCTGCACGTCATCGTCGGTGACGCCAACATGAGCGAGATCTCCACCTATCTCAAGCTCGGAACCACCTCGCTCGTGCTCTCCATGATCGAGGACGGGTTCCTCAACATCGACCTGACGCTGGAGACCCCTGTCTCGGACATGCGGGCCTTCTCGCACGACATCGGGCTCAAGCACGCTGCGCGGCTCAGAGACGGGCGCAGGATGACGGCCCTCCAGATGCAACGGGAGTACCTCGAGCAGGCCCGCAAGTACGTTGAGGACCGTCTGGGAGCCGATGTGGACCCCGAGACCTCCGAGGTGCTGGACCGGTGGGAGTCCACTCTGGACCGGCTGGACGACGATCCGATGAGGCTGGCGGAGGAGCTCGACTGGGTGGCCAAGCTCAAACTCGTGGAAGGCTACCGCTCCCGGGACAACATCGACTGGGGCCACCATCGGCTTCAGCTCGTTGACCTGCAGTACTCGGATGTCCGCCCGGAGAGGGGCCTGTACTACCGGCTGGTCGAGCGCGGCCGTATGCAGCGGTTGTTGCGCGACGCCGAGGTGGAGGACGCGGTCACGCAACCTCCCGAGGACACACGTGCGTACTTCCGGGGGCGTTGCTTGGCCAAGTACGCGGACAACATCGCGGCGGCGTCGTGGGATTCGGTGATCTTCGACCTCCCCGGCCACGACTCGCTGCAGCGGGTTCCCACGCTGGAGCCGCTGCGTGGCACGAAGGAGCACGTCGGGGGGCTGCTGGACCGTTGTGAGACGGCCTATGACCTGGTGGCAGTGCTAACCGGTGGTCGCTGAAGCCTCCTTTCCCCTTCCGGAGTGTGCGGCAACGGGAATTGGGCAACTACTGCGGTGCGTTCGTACGGGTGTACGGAGCTCGGAATGGGTAACGTGCACACAACGGAAGCCGCGATCAAGGTTGAAACACCCGCGGTTGGGCCAAGATAAGGGTGACGCCCCCGATCGGAGGTTGCTTCGATGGCGACGAACGACAACGGCGGCCAGAAGCACGACAACCGCCGCGAAGAGGAAACCGAGAACGAGCAGGTCGAGGCCAGCACCGGTACGCAGGAGAGCACCGAGAATCTGGACGAGGACGTTGACGACATCCTCGACGAGATCGACGAGGTACTCGAAAGCAACAGTGAGGACTTCGTGCGCCAGTTCGTCCAAAAGGGTGGAGAGTAACGAATGCGCTCTCGCGGGGCGGGGGATCCCGGGACGGTGCGGAATCCCCTGGGAAACCGCCGGTTTCTTCGCCCAGCCAGCCGTCCCGGTGGGTTGGGAGGTCCGTGTTCCCTGTGCGCTCCGGAGACGATCCGGAGCGCGGGTAAACACCGGTGTTGCCCGACCGGGAGGGGCCTTTCGGGGATAACCGGTCCCGTAAGCCGGCGAAAGGCGGTGCGTTCCAAGGGCTCGGGTGCGGCAGGCCGGAGCCGGAGCGTTGTTACGGAAGGGCGGGGCAGCCAGCATGCGCCCCCTCGTGCCCGTGGGCCGCAGCACCGTTCCCGTGCGGTTCGCGGACAGCAGAGTCGCAGTTGACGATTGGGCCGCTGTCTTCCGCGGTAACTAGGGTCACCCGTACAACCAGAAAACTTTGCTACCCCGTCCGGGCTCGTCGCTGGACGGGACGCCACCGAAGGGAGTCGCGTGTCAGAAGTGTTCGAGGGCGGTGGACGGTTGCCCGCCGCGTTCATGAATCCAGGGACCTCGTCCTTCACCGACTTTCTCAGCGCGGTCAATCCCGAACTGCTGCCTGGCCAGTCGGAGCTGCCGCAGAACGAGGGCAATACGCATCTCACCCCGGAAGGCACGACGATCGTCGCTCTGACATTCCCCGGCGGGGTGGTACTGGCGGGGGACCGAAGAGCCACCTCCGGCAACGTCATCGCCAACCGGGACATCGACAAGCTGTTCCGCGCCGACGAGTTCTCCGCCATGGCTATCGCCGGTGCCGCCGGGATCGGTACGGAACTGGCCAAACTGTTCCAGGTGGAGCTGGAACACTACGAGAAGATGGAGGGGCGCTCACTCTCCCTCGAGGGTAAGGCCAACAAACTCGCCACGATGATCCGCAGCAACCTGAGCATGGCTCTGCAGGGCTTCGTGGTGATTCCGGTCCTGGTCGGTTTCGACGAGGAACTCCAGCGGGGCAGGATCTACAGCTACGATCCGGTGGGCGGACGCTACGAGGAGCACCGCTTCCACGGGATCGGGTCGGGGGCCGTGTACGCGCGCGGCTCCCTGAAGAAGCTTTTCACCGACGACCTGTCCGAGAGCGACGCGGTCACGGTTGCGGTACAGGCGTTGTACGACGCCGCCGATGACGACTCCGCTACGGGGGGCCCGGACATGCACCGCAAGATCTATCCCCTGATCGATGTGATCACCGAGGAGGGACACCGCCGGCTTCCGACGGACGAGGTCGCGCAGGTCGCCCAGTCCGTTGTCGAGGCCCGTTCCGAACGTCCGGACGGGCCCACCGCGCCGGTGCGCTAACCCCCTGCCCTCATCACCACCTCGAGCAAAGGAACGATCTGCGGTGTCGATGCCGTTCTACGTCTCGCCCGAACAGAGCATGAAGGACAAGGCGGACTACGCGCGCAAGGGAATCGCGCGAGGCCGCAGCGCCATCGCTATGCAGTACGACGGCGGGATCCTGTTCGTGGCGGACAATATGTCCCGAACCCTGCACAAGATCAGTGAACTCTACGACCGTATCGCCTTCGCCGCTGTGGGGCGCTACAACGAGTTCGAGAACCTGCGGCTCGCTGGGGTGCGTTTCGCTGACACCCGCGGGTACGCCTACGACCGTCGTGATGTCAACGGGCGCATGCTGGCGAACGCTTATGCGCAGACACTCGGGGGCGTGTTCAGCGAGAGCCCCAAACCCTGGGAAGTGGAGATCGTCGTCGCGGAGGTGGGGGACGATCCGGGCAGCGACCAGTTGTACCGGATCACTTTCGACGGCTCCGTGGTGGACGAGCGCGACTTCGTGGTCATGGGAGGGTCAACGGAACAGGTCACCACCGCGCTGCAGGAACGTTTCGCCAAAGAAGCACCCCTGCCCCGGGCGCTGGCCTCAGCGACGCACGCGTTGGCGCATGAGAGCGGTGAGGACCGGGAACTGGAGGCCTCCAGCCTCGAGGTGGCGGTCCTGGAACGGGAACGGGAGCACCGTAAGTTCCGGCGCCTGCACGGCGAACGACTGAACCGGTTGATAGAAGAGGGGCGTTCCGGAGGCTCTGCGGAGCAGAACGGGGAAAACTCCTGACAGGAGGAAAGGAAGGGGCCGGACGGGCACCGGGCCGGGAGCAGAGCGGTGCCCCAGTGCCGGTTCCCGTCCGGCCCCGGTACCAGGTGGGCACCACACACGGCTGCGGGGCCGAGGGAATATGGGCATGCGGAACCGGGTGCACAGGGTGAAGTCGTCGAGCGTCGCAGACAAGTGCAACCGTGGCGGCGCGAGGACGGGAAAAGGGTGAGTCCGCGTGGAACGTCGCATATTCGGTTTAGAGAACGAGTACGGTGTCACCTGCACGTTCCGGGGACAGCGCCGACTGTCGCCGGACGAGGTGGCGCGCTACCTCTTCCGGCGTGTGGTCTCGTGGGGCCGGAGCAGCAATGTTTTCCTCCGGAACGGATCGCGTCTTTACCTCGATGTGGGGAGCCATCCCGAGTTCGCCACTCCCGAGTGCGACAACCTGAACGACCTGGTGGCGCATGACAAGGCCGGAGAACGCATTCTCGAGGGCCTCCAGGTGGACGCCGAACAACGGCTCCACGAGGAAGGTATCGCGGGAGAGATATACCTTTTCAAGAACAACACCGACTCCGCGGGCAACTCCTACGGGTGCCACGAGAACTACCTGGTAGGGCGGCACGGGGAGTTCGGCAAACTCGCTGACACCCTTATCCCCTTCCTGGTCACACGCCAGATCGTCACGGGCGCGGGCAAGGTGCTGCAGACACCGCGCGGCGCCCTGTACTGCGTCAGCCAGCGCGCCGAGCACATCTGGGAGGGGGTCTCCTCCGCGACGACACGCTCCCGACCGATCATCAACACCCGCGACGAGCCGCACGCCGATGCCGAGCGGTTCCGGCGTCTGCACGTGATAGTCGGGGACTCCAACATGAGTGAGGTGACCACCCTGCTCAAGCTCGCCTCGACGGACCTGGTGCTGCGGATGCTCGAGAGCGGTGTGGTGATGCGTGACTTCACGCTGGAGAACCCCATCCGTGCCATCCGGGAGATCAGCCACGACATGACCGGACGGCGCAAGATCCGGTTGGCCAACGGTCGGGAAGCCAGCGCGTTGGAGATACAGCGCGAGTACCTGGAGAAGGTGCAGGACTACGTCGACCGCCACGGCACGGATGCCAACGGTAAGCGGGTCATGGAACTCTGGGAGCGCACCCTGGAAGCCGTCGAGACCCAGAACCTGGACCTGGTTTCCCGGGAGATCGACTGGGTGGCGAAATACCAGCTCATCGAGCGGTACCGGAAGAAGTACGGACTCTCCCTCTCCTCACCGCGGATCGCCCAACTCGACCTGACCTACCACGACGTGCACCGTGACCGCGGTCTGTTCTACCTGTTGCAGGACCGGGGGCAGATGGACCGCGTGGTCGGTGACCTGAGGATCTTCGAGGCGAAATCGGTCCCTCCCCAGACGACACGCGCCCGGCTGCGGGGGGATTTCATCCGCAAGGCCCAGGAGAAACGGCGTGACTTCACCGTCGACTGGGTCCATCTGAAACTCAACGACCAAGCGCAGCGCACCGTATTGTGCAAGGACCCGTTCAAGGCTGTGGACGAGCGGGTGGAGAAGCTCATCGCGGGGATGTAGGTCTCTGGCGGGGTAGGGCGGCTCACATCCGTTCCGGGCGGGGCGGGCCGAGCCGCTCCTCGCCCGTGCCGCGGCCGGGTGGCAGGATCGCCCCCGCTGCGGCGCGGGACGGTCCACCGTAGGCGCTGCGGTGCCGGCCGGTCCGACTCCGAGGGCTGGAGCGCCGTGGTGTGTGAGCGGGGCGCCCCGTCGCGGGAAGACGCACCAGCGTCCGCGCGTGGCTCCCTCGCTGCGGACGGGCGAGGGGACGCCAACAGTGGTGGTGTACCGGGACCGCGGTCCTCTCCCAGCGGTCCGGAAGCGGAGGCGTTGGTCGGTGCGAAGGACGGTGAAGCGTCGCGGAATCGGCGGTCCCGGGCCGTGTGGCCCGTTCGGTAGTGTGTCGAAGACCCGAGCCGGACAATTGAGGTAATGACCTATGCGACGTCGCGCCGCTCTCCTAGCAGCGCCGTTCTCCGCCGTTCTGCTGGCGGTTTCTGGTTGCAACGCCATCCCGGAGGACTGGAAGACCCCTGCCTTCATGCAGTCCCAGGACGAGGAGCTTGACGACCGGTTGCCCACCGTGACCGGTGATGTCGGCAGCGAGCCCGAGGTGGAATTCCCCAAGATCGCCCCGCCGGAGGAGCAGGTCTCGGGTGTGGTGAAAAAAGGGGAGGGAGAGGGTGAGCTCGTACGCTCCGACGACATGGTCCTCGCCAACATCGTCGACTACCAGTGGAAGGCCAAGGGCGAGACCGAGAAGAGCCAGTCCACCTACGAGACGGACACGCCCGTGCTGCTGGAGCTGAGCCAGATGGGGGAGGAGCTCACCTCGGACCTGGTGGACCAGCGCGTCGGTAGCCGCGTGGTCTTCGTGTTCCCCTCCCAGCAGAACTCCCAGCAGAGCCAGCAGGGACAGCCGTCACCGGAGCCGGGAAGCTCGGTGTCGATCGTCGACATCGAGAAACGCTACGGTAAGGGTGACACTGTCAGTGGCGAACAGACCACCAACGGCGGTGATGGTCTGCCGGCCGTGCGCGACGAGGGCAGTGAGCAGCCCGACATCTCCATTCCCGAGGACACGGATCCCCCCGAGGACCTGGAAACCGTGGAGCTGATCGAGGGCGAGGGCCCCAAGGTCGAGAAGGAACAGCAGGTCGTCGTCCAGTACACCGGGGTTTCCTGGAACAACGGTGAGGTTTTCGACTCCACCTGGAAACGGGGCGGGACTCCCACGGCTTTCCCGGTGGGTGTCGGCCAGATGGTTGAGGGCTGGGACAAGGGGATAACCGGCCAGAAAGTCGGCAGCCGGGTTATGCTCGTGGTCCCCGAGGACATGGCTTACGGGGAGGACGCCGGAAGCGGCAACGCTCCCGAAGGAACCCTCGTCTTCGTTGTGGACATCCTGGGCGCTGTCGACCAGCCGCCCGCGCCGGACGAGGAGTCCGGTGGCAGCGGGGATGGGAACAGCGAGAAGGACAAGGAGGAGTGAGGGAGAGGGGCCACGCCCCTTCCCGTATTCCTTTGGCGCCATCAGCGGCAGCGCCGGGGGAGCGGCCCCGACCGCCGGTGCGCGGAGGCCGGTGCGGTCGGGCTCCCCTGGTAGTACAGACGCTTGGGCAGAGCGGGGGCGGCTGTGTTCCTGCTGCTGCGGAAAGGCAGGGATGTCACGCAAGAAGACCGAGCGGCAGATCAACCTGGTGATCTGCCTACTGGCCACTCGGCGTTTCCTGACCGCCCGCGAGATCCGGGCCACCGTCGCTGGCTACACCAGCTCGGCCGGGACCAGCGCTGAGGACGACGCGGCGTTCAAGCGCATGTTCGAACGGGACAAGAAGGAGCTGCGGGACAGCGGTATCCCGATCGAAACGGGAAACGCCGACATCTGGAGTGGGGACGAGGGGTACCGCATATCGCGCAGCGCCTACGAGCTCCCCGCGATCGAGCTGCGGGCGGACGAGGCGGCCGTGCTGGGACTGGCTGCCCGGGCGTGGCGCGACGCCGCCCTGGGCGGGATGAGTGCGAACGCGCTGCTGAAACTTCGTGCTGCGGGCGTTCCCGTGGACTCCGAGACAGCGCCGGGTGTGACCCCCGTCGTGGGCACCGACGAACCGGCGTTTCTGGCGGTGTGGCGCGCCCTGCGGGACCGCAGACCGGTGTCGTTCGCCTACCGCAAGCCCGGGGCCGAAGCGACCCGACGGCACGTGGAACCGTGGGGTGTGGTGAACAGGAACGGCCACTGGTACATGGCCGGCTACGACCGGGACCGGCAGGCGCGCCGTGTTTTCCGGCTCGGTCGGATACGTGGCGATGTCACGGTTCTTGGCAACGGCCCCACGGTGGTGGTGCCGGAGGGAGTGGACGTTCGCTCCGTGGTCACTGGCTACCACTCCGAACCGGAGGAGGTGGCGCGGCTGCGGGTACGGGTCGACGCGGCACACGAGCTACGCCGGAAGGCGCTGCGGATCGTTCCCGGAAGCCGGGGACCCGAGGAACCCTGGTGGGACTACGTGGAATACCCCTACGGGGACCTCGCGGCGCTCGTGGAAAGTGTTGCCGGATTCGGCGACCGGGTGGTGCTGGAACACCCCGCTTCGGCTCGTACGGCTCTCATGTCGCACCTCTCCGGCGCAGCGACACAGGCTCCGGACGCCGACACCGCGGTGCCGGCGGGGAACGCGGAACCGGTGGAGCAGGAGGGACAGGAGAGACGAGCGGATTCCGCGGAACAGCTCCGCCGTCTGCTGATGCTGGTTCCCTACGCGCTGAGCCACGACGTTGGCGTCTCCGAGGTGGCAACGCACTTCGGATTGTCCCAGGAGCAGGTTCTCAAGGACCTGAGCCTGCTGTGGATGTGCGGACTGCCCGGTTACACGCCGGGGGATCTCATCGATGTGGACCTGGACGCGGCACGTAGCACCGGCGAGATCATCATCGCCAACGCCGACACGTTGGCGAGCCCGCTGAAACTGACGGTTGACGAGGCAGCCAGTGTGATCGTCGGTGTCGAGCTTCTGGGAGAACTGCCCGGAGTCGCGGACAGCGAGGCCCTCAACCGCCTACGCGCCAAGCTGCGTTCCGCGGCCGGAGCTGGGGAACCCGCAGCGGAGACCGCCGACCGGGAGAGGGCGGTGGACCGGTTGGTCGACTCCGTCAGGGTCCGGGTGGACCTCAGCGAGGAGGTCCGTACCGTCCAGCGAAAGTGCGACGAAGCGTTGCGGAACGGATGGGCGGTGCACCTGCGTTACCTGTCCGGCTATGTCGACGAGGTCACCGAACGCGACGTCGACCCGATGGGACTGGTTGCCCAGGACGGACACATGTTCCTGGAAGGGTGGTGCCGTCTCCGTGGAAACGTGCGCCTGTTCCGGTTGGACCGGGTGCTGAGGCTGGCCGTGTTGCCCACCTCCTCCGTGGTTCCCGCCGGGGCCCGTCGTCGCGACCTCACTGACGGTGTGCTGCAGCTCTCGACAGGGGACGCTCGTGTGACGCTGGACCTCGCGCCCTCCGCCCGCTGGGTGACAGAGGAGTACGTGTGCTCTGACGTCCAGGAGCTGGACAGTGGCTGGTGGCGGGCGACACTGCGTACTCCCGTCCCCGAGTGGGTGCGGCGCCTCGCCTTGCTGCTCGGTCCGCGCTGTCGCGTCGTGGCTCCGGCGGAACTGGCGGAACGGGTGGGCGAGGATGCCCGCAGAGCGCTGGCCGGATATTCTGCACATTACGATGAGGGGACCGACGCGACGGGTTAACCGTGTGGACAGCTGCGTGTCGAGAGCGGACGAGTAGAGTGGGAGCCGTGTTCGCGATCGCTACCCTCATCGCCGCGGTCCTCGGTGGGCTGCTCGTCACGGGCGTCCTCACGCTGAGACTGCTCGTCCAGACACGGCGACTGCACGGGCAGCTACGTCGGACCCGTCACGAACTGGAGTGGCGCTACCCGTCCGCGCGCGAGCTGGCAGCGCGTTCCGGGGTAGGGGACCGCGGAGGAGATCGGAGAACCGGGGCTCAGCGCTAGAGACGTGCGCAACGCCCTGGAGAGAGGTTGAAACATGGGGTTGGATGCCCGAACGCTGCTCATTCTGCTTCTTATCGCGCTCATCCTGTTCGGCGCGAGCCGGTTGCCGCAACTCGCCCGTTCCCTGGGGCGCAGCGCGCGGATCCTCAAAGCCGAGACGAAGGGGCTGACCGAGGAGGACGATTCCGGATCGACCGACGAGAAGTCCTCCGCTTCGGAGGATGCGCACCAGCAGCAGGCCACTCCGAGCACGACACAGGAGAGACCTGACAGCCACGCCCAACAGGCCGGTCAGGCCGAGCTGCCCGCGGGGCAGTACGTCGTCGACGAGAACGGCCGGCCGGTACGGCACGTGTCCGGCAACGAGAAGTACGGTGGCTAGCGACCCAGCGCCGGAATGGGTCAGGGCGGAAGCGCTGAACGGTCCCCACCACCGGTCTCCCGCGGTGCGGACCGGGTGTCGAGGAGAGTAATCGAGTAATGCAGCGTCGGCGACAACAGGAGAAACCGGACTCCGAAGGGCGCATGTCGTTCATGGGCCATATGCGCGAGCTCCGTGACCGTCTGGTCAAGGCGCTGATCTTCATCGCGCTCGGCACTGTCGTGGGGTACTTCGTGTACGAGCCCGTGTGGGAGGTCCTGAAGGCGCCGTACTGTTCCCTGCCCGAGGCACGCGAGATCGACGGTGAGTCGTGCAGTCTCATCTTCACCGGGATGTTCGACGCGTTCTTCCTCGCTTTCAAGGTCTGGCTTATCGTCGGGATCCTGGTGTCCAGTCCGTTCTGGCTCTACCAGCTCTGGGCCTTCCTCCTCCCGGCGCTCAACGGGCGGGAGAAGAAGTACACGTACCTGTTCGTTCCCGTGGCCGCTGTTCTGTTCACCGTGGGCGCGGCCCTGGCCTATGCCATCACCGACCTGGCGATGCAGGTGCTGTTCGGTTTCGCCCCACCGGACGCGCTCCCCACGATCACGATCACCAACTACCTCAGCTACATGATGCTGATGATGGTGGTGTTCGGGATCGGTTTCGTCGTTCCGCTACTGGTGGCCGTGCTCAACGTGCTGGGCGTGGTGACCCACGCGGCCCTCGCCCGCTGGCGGCGGATGATCATATTCGGCGCCTTCGTCGCCGCAGCGGTCGCTACACCCGCCGAGCCCCTCTCCATGCTGGCACTGGCGGTTCCGGTCATCCTGCTGTTCGAAGCGGCCGAACTGTTCTGCTTCCTCAACGACCGTCGCAGGAGGAACAACGACCCGCTTGCCGGCCTCAGCGACGACGAGATCTCGCCGCTGGAGGAGACGGAACACGCCTCCCCAGACGGCCACAAGAGTTAGAATCACTCCCGCGGTCCGGGTAGGTACGGGAGAAGAAGAGGACCCTCCCAGCCAGCGTCCCGCCCACCTGTGAGGAGAAGAAGATGAGCGAGAACACCGCCGACACGTCCCGTACCGAACTGCCACCGGAAGCGCGGGGCAACCCGAAGTGGCACGACACGACGAACGCGGTCTGGAAACGCTCCTCCCTGTCGACGGAGGACTCCGACGCCATCGTCGAGGTCGCCAAGTTCGACGACGGCTACCGGGCCGTGCGTGACGGGAAGAACCCGGAGAAGGGAACGCTCTTCTTCACCCCCGAGGAGTGGGAGGCCTTCGTCCTCGGCGCGAAGGACGGGGAGTTCGACATCCCCGAGGAGTATCTCACCGAGGAGGAAGCCGCCATACAGCGCGGAGAGGTGCCGGTGACGGCAGTTCCCTCCCCGAACAACAATCCCGGGGCCACGGAAGGCGACAGCGGCCACACCGACTAGTCTGTTCCCACCGGTCCCTACCGATAGGAACGTGATGCCCCCCTCCGTCGCCCTTCTCGTGAACCCGGCCTCCCCCAGAGCAGCCAGAACGGGGGCCCGGCTCGTACAGAGACTTCGTTCCCGCGGGGCCGGGGTCACGGTGGTGGCTGGCCGCTCGGCGGAAGAGAGCGCCGAGCGCGCACGGAAAGCTGTTCTGGCAGGCCCTGACGCCCTCGTTGCGGTGGGCGGCGACGGGCAGGCGCATATGGCCCTGCAAGCGGTGGCCGACACGGACGTACCGTTGGGAGTGGTCCCCACGGGTACGGGAAACGACATCGCCAGGGAACTTGGCATCCCCCGTTCGCTCACCGCGGCGGTCGACATGATCCTGCGTGACGAGACGGTTGCCAGCGACACCGTCCACGCCGCGGGGCGACACTTCCTGAGTGTGCTTGCCTGCGGTTTCGACTCGCAGGTGAACGAACGGGTGAACGGGTTCCCGTACTCGTTCGGCCGGGTCAACTATCTCGCTGGTCTCGTCGCCGAGCTGGGAGCGTTCCAGCCGGTACCGTTCACTGTCAGTGTGGACGGTAGGGAACTGGACTTCAACGGGATGCTCGTGGCTGTGGGCAACACCGCGAGTTACGGCGGCGGGATGCGGGTCTGCCCCGACGCCGTGCACGACGACGGCCTGCTCGACGTGGTGCTGGTGCACGAGGTACCACGCGCTGCTTTCCTGCGTTTCTTTCCCAGCGTCCTCAACGGCACGCACACCAGGTTGGACGAGGTCACGACACTGCGGGGGCGGGAGATCACCATTACCAGCCGGGAGGAGGGAACCCGCAGGCCGCCCACGGGCTACGCCGATGGTGAGCGGCTCGGGGAGCTCCCCATCACGTGCAGGGTCGTGCCGCGCGCCGTTCGGGTGCTGGTACCGGACCCCCACTGAGGACCCCGCGGGGTAGCTCCCGCGTCCCCCGCGGCTCGGAGTCCGTTCCCGGGGGTCCGCAGCGTGCCGTGTGTGGCCTGTCGCGCGGCTGTCCGGCCGTGTGCCGAACCGAACGGTGCGCAGTGCTCCCGTCACCGTTGGACAACCACGCACCGTTCCGGTCGGGGGCGGCGTCACACGCGCCGCCCGGGAGCCCGGCGGGAGCGGTCCCACCGCTGCGCTTCTTCACTGTCTCCGCGCTGTCCTGCTCGGCAGGCGTCGCGCTGTGTCCTCTGATGGGGCGTCGGCATCGCGCGTGTCCGCTCCCTTCTCCGAGTGCCGCCTTGGGTGGCCACGTGACGCGTGGGACAGTGACAAAAAGCGATAGAGAAGTGACAGCTGGTATGGCGTGCTCACGGGGCGCTGGGAGAAGGTCCGGCAGGGCGTACTCCCATGTGCGAACGGTGGGGGCCACGCTGCTGTCGCGGCAGGTCCTCCGCGGAAACGGGAGATCCCTTCGGAGGGGATGCTTCTTTGGGTTGTGGCCCGTTCGGCCGGCCCGTTGTCCGCGGGAAGCGTTGCGACGCCGGAGGCCGGATGGTAGCCGAAGGAGTTCCAGCGGGGCGGCGGCCGAACAGCCGCCCCCGGCGGGTGCGTGTCATCTCGAGTCTCAGGGAGCGGGGAAGTGTGCGATGAAGATCGCTATGGTCTGTGACGGCACTGGTCCACTGGCTGCGCTGTCAGGAGAGCACACGGACGGAAGCAGCATCCACGTCGCTGGGCTCGCACGTGCGATGAGCGCTCGGACGCACCGTGTGACGGTCTATGCGCCGAGCAGTGTTCCTCCCCTGGAGCGAACGGTCGACGTCGCCGACGGTCTGTGGGGACAACACGTTCCCACAACCGCGGACCCCGGCTGCACCACGGCGTACGTGACAGAGGTGGGCGAGCGTCTGGCGGCCGAGTGGTCCGCCGATCCTCCGGACGTCGTACACGCACAGCCGGGAGTGAACGCCCGGTTCGCTCTCGCCGGTGCCTCTCGTCTGGGTATTCCGGTGGTACAGACCGTCCACGCCTCGGCCGGGAACACGTACGGGGAACCGGCGCTGCCCCAGGGCGCCTCCCGGGGATCGCCGGGAGAGACCGTGGAGACGGCGAAACAGGCCGCAATGGTGGTGACCACCTCCACCCAGGCCCGTCAGGAGATGCGCGCGTCGGGAGTACCCGGAGAGCGCTGCGTCATGGTGCCCTACGGCATCGACACGACCCTCTTCCGGCCTGAGGGAGCCGTGTGCGACCGGGGGAGAAACCAGCGCATCGTCACAACGGGACGGTTGGGCAGTGACAAGGACATCGACACGGTCGTACGCGCGCTGGCCTACGTACCGGACGCGGAGCTCGTCGTTGCGGGCGGGCCCCCCTCCTCCGAGCTCGACGACGACCCGGACGCTGCCCGGATCCGCGGTGTCGCCGTCGAGGCTGGTGTGGCCGAGCGAGTCCGGCTGCTGGGCTGGGTGCCGCACCGGGAGATCCCCTCGCTGCTGCGATCCGCCGACCTCGCTGTGGACATGGCCCGCTGGCAACCGTTCGGGCTGGCCACAGTGGAGGCCATGGCATGTGGCGCCCCTGTCATCGCCTCCAGTGTCGGAGGGCACCTGGACACCATGGTCCACGGTGTGACGGGGAGGCTGATTCCACCGGCGGATCCGGCGGCCCTGGCGCGCCGGATCCGTAACCTGATGAACGACCCAGTGGCGCGGGAGACCTACGGCATCGCCGCAGCCGACCGCGCTGCCGCCCGGTACGGGTGGCCAATGGTCGCTGGCCAGCTCGAGGGCGTCTACCACAAGGCGTACCAGTGGGGAAACACCCCCGGTCCTGTCGCTCGGGCGGACACGGTGTCGCCAGAGAGCGCGTGAGAGCGGGCGCGGTGGCGTTGCCCTCGCCCGCCGCCGTCGATGAACGCGCCGCGCGCACCAGCCGGACTACGGCAGCGTTCCCGGGGAGCGGAGCCGTGGTACGGGCGGGCGAGGAAAACGGCTCCGCTGCAGTGCTCCGGGTGGGACACCCGCGGCTCACATCTCCGTGACGAGCTTCTTCCGGAGCTCCGCCAACGTCGCCGACAGTGTCCGGGACACGTGCATCTGGGAGAGTCCCACCCGTTCCGCGATCTGCGCCTGCGTTTTGTTTCCGGCGAAGCGCAGCAACAGGATGCGCCTGTCACGTGGGGGGAGTTCGGCCAGTGCCGAGCGCAGGGTGGCCCGGTCGGTGACGTTCTCCAGCTCGGAGTCGTACTCGCCGAGCGTGTCGCCGAGCGTCTTGTCCTCTTCGTCACTCCCGTAGGGAACGTCAAGGGAGAGCGCACTGTAGGCACTGGCGGCGTCGATCAGTTCGAGCGTCTGCTCCGTGGACAGCTCAAGGCGGGCGGCGATCTCCGACACCGTCGGTGAACGGCCGTACTCCTGGCTGAACGAGGCGGTGACCCGGTTCAGCTCGGAGCGTTTCTCCTGGTGCTTCCTCGGTACCCGTACCGTCCACGTCCGGTCACGGAAGTGGCGTTTCACCTCGCCGGTCATCATGGGTAGGGCGTAGGAGATGAACTCCTTGCCGTAGTCAGGGTCGAAGTTGCGGATCGCTTGGATGAGCCCCACCATCGCCACCTGCTTGAGGTCTTCCTCCGGCTCACCGCGGTGTCGGTACTGCCGCGCGATGCGGCGTACCACGGGGACGTGTAACTCCACCAGCTCCTGGTAGATCCTGGTGCGGTGCGGGGTTCCACAGTCTGTCATGCGCAGGTCGTGGAAGAGGCGCCTGGTCTTGGCGTAGTACTCCTCGTCCGAACGGCGTGTCCCGTTCGAACGGGGCTGCGAGGGCACGGTCGTTGTCGGGTTGCGAAGCGCGTTCGGTGTAGACATCGGATGGCATCCTCAGCTACTCACAGAATCGTCCCGCCGCGCACACGCCCTGCCGGTGGTGGTGTGTGGACAATGGAACCCGTCACTGTGCCGGTCGTGTCCCGTCGACGGGTATCGCTTTGCGTCCGGTCCACTGCGGAGAACGGAACTCCGGAACTCGTCAGAGCGACGTGCGAGACGTCATGAGGCCACGCTTTCGGACCTTGTGCACGACACAGCACAACACTAACGATAACCTCCCGGTTCGTGAACAGCTGACAGGTAGCCGTAATCTAGTATTGCGCCAAAATCGGGTAATAGCGCAATATTTCAAAAGGGGTGGATGTGCGGAAAATTACGGTTGAAGCCCGGGGAGTCACGGGGTATTGTCGCGCTTTTCCCGTTTCGAGGCCGTGTGAGACCGCACGGTGCGGTGCGGATCCTCGCCGGTGCGCGAGATCTGCTCAGCCAGTTGCGCGACCTTGACGTTGCGGTCCTGGGACACCGCTCTCAGGTGCTCCCAGGCCTGGTCGGGTGTCATACGGTGGCGCTCCATGAGGATGCCCTGGGCCTGTCCGATGGTCTCCCTGGTCTTCAGGGCGCGGTTCAGGTTGGCGATGTGGTGCGAGGCCGCCAGCGCGGCTGTGGCGTGGGCGGAGAGGACTGTCCCCACCTCATGGGTGTGTGGGGGGAACGCGTCGGGGGAGTCGGAGTACATCGCCAGCACTCCCAGCACGTCGGTTCGGGTGAACAGGCGGTAGAGGAGCATGCTCCCGAAGGGGAGCTCCGAGGCCTCCGCGGCGTAGTGCGGCCAGCGGTGTTCGTGCGCCAGGTCGGCCACGTGCAGGAACTCCACACCCTCGGCGACGTCGACACAGGGGCCTTCGGCCACTCGGGACTGCAGCGTGTTGTGCTTGAGGACGACACCGTGGGTGTAGCACAGCGTGCGTATCCCTCCCTCGCCGTCAGTGACCGACACACCCGCGTAGTCGCAACCACCGACGAGATCAACCGCGCTGTCGGCGATACGTTGCAGGGCGTCCTGCATATCCGGTCCGACGAACAGCGACCGTACGAGGTCCGCGATTCTTCCGGGCGATAGAGACTGGTCACTCCGAGTGTGCATTGACGCCGTCCTCCACGCGCGAAGCGCCGCTTCCTCCTCGCCACCCACGGAAAGAGGAAGGTAGCGCTCATCGTCCTCACGATCGTGGCACACTACGTCGGAATGGGGGCGGAAAGCGAGACCTGTCGCGTGTCCGAAAAGAAGGGGATCGGATTTTCCCCATCCGGAGGCGTCAGGATACATGCACGAAAGAAAACATCCAATTTTTATTGTTTGCTGTGGAGGATATTTGGCATAATATGGTTCCTGTTTTTGTTTCTTTTTGCGGGGGCAGCGGTTGTTGAAATGAAGGCAAACATGTGACGGGGCCGGTGCGCACCGGCCCCCGAAGGCGGTGTGCCCCGACCGGATGCGGGCGCTCTCGCGGTGCGGACCCCACCGAGGGTCACTCCACGTACTGTGTGCTTCCGGTCGTGCGTGCTCGCAGAGCGGCGGACAGCCGTGGGGCGATCGCCGGATGCAGCAGGTCAACGGCGGAATCGGGGGGAACGAACGCGTAGTCATCGAGTTCCTCCTCCTGCAGCAGGATCGGCGTGTCCGACGCGACCCGGCCGCAGTCGAAGACGAACGAGACGAACGGCTTCGGACGCTGTCCGTACGGGGCGCTCCACTGCAGTGCCAGCAGGTCTCCCACGGGCAGCCTCAGCCCGACCTCCTCAGCGATCTCCCGGGCACAGGCACTGTTGGGAGCCTCCCCCTCCTCCACGACACCACCGGGAAGAGTCCAGTGCTCCCGGTAGTTGGGGTCCACGAGCAGAACGTTGCCGGACTCGTCAGTGATCAGACCGGACGACGCCAGATAGGCCGTGGGAAGGGAGGCGAACCACTGTTCTGGAGGGAGAAAGGTATGCGGCATACCGGCAGACTACGACGCTGCCGTTGCACCGGAACGGCCACCCCCGCGGGCAGCCACGCTCCTCCCGCGCCGGCGGCCGGTGCGGGCGTTCACGCGGACCAACGCACCCGCACGGTTGCACTAGCCTCTTAACGGATCGGACAGTACGGCGCATGCGGAGGTTCTCGACGTGGCCCCATTGGAGAACGGCGACCCGGACCGAATCGGCCGCTACCGACTGATCGGCCGCCTCGGTGCTGGGGGAATGGGCCAGGTTTACTTCGGCCGTTCCGCCGGCGGCCGAGCCGTGGCGATCAAGCGGATCCACCCCCACATGGCCACCGATCCCTCCTTCCGGGAGCGTTTCGCCCGCGAGGTGGCCGCAGCGCGCCAGGTCAGCGGAGCCTTCACCGCACCGGTCATCGACGCCGACACTGAGGGGGAGGTCCCCTGGCTCGTCACCTCCTACGTTCCCGCGCTGCCGTTGGACGAGGGGGTGCGTGCGCATGGTGGCCTCCCGGAACACTCGCTACGGGTGCTCGCCGCCGGACTCGCTGAGGCGCTCAACGACATCCACCGTGTCGGTCTGATCCACCGTGACCTGAAACCGGGCAACGTGCTCCTGGCGGAGGACGGTCCGCGCGTGATCGACTTCGGTATCGCCCGGGCCACCGAGGGGACAGCCGCAACCCAGTCAGTGATCGGGACCCCCGGATTCATGTCTCCCGAACAGGTGCAGGGCGAACGGATGACACCCGTGAGCGACATGTTCGCGCTGGGGGCCGTCCTGGTGTACGCCGCGAGCGGAACGGGGCCGTTCGGTGAGGGCGCCATGCCCACCATGGTGATGCGCATCATGCAGCGTGAACCCGATATTTCCGCCGTGCCGGCATCCCTGCAACGGATCGTTTCCAGCTGCCTCGCGAAGGAGGCCCGACTCCGTCCCGGGCCGACGGACCTGCTGGACGCGCTGGGCGATGTCCCCGCCGGCGGTTCCTGGCTTCCCCCCGCCTACATGCAGGGTGTCCACGAACAGGTGAACAAGGTCAATACGGCTCTGAGCGAGGCACCGGGAGAGGGGGGAACTGCCGACTCCGGCGGCCGGACCTCGGTCCTGGGTAGCGCGGCAGCCGGTGCCGCCGGAGGCGCGGTCGCGGGAAGCGCGGCGGGAGAGGCACTCGGCGACGAGGACACCACCCAGCAGGCGGGAAACACACCGGCGGAAACGAGGGCACTGGGAGACGACCGGGACCAGACGGCGCACTATCCCGGCAGCGCGCCCCCCGGACAGACGAGGCCCCGTTCCGGCGAGGGAGCCCCGCCCACCATGGCCTACGGGCAACCTCCCTCGTCCGCCGCACCGTCCGGTGACGACCCCTACTCGGACCTGTACCGCGGTCCCCGCCAGGAGCAATCCGATCCCCGGTACCAGCAGCAGGGCCAGCAGTACCGCGGTCGGCAGTCCGAACAGCGGCGTGAGGAGGAGCGCAGGAAGCAGGAGGAGGAACGCGTCCACCAGGAACGCGTTCGGGCCGAACAGCGAGCGGCGCGCCAAGCGCAGGCTCAGGCGCGGAGGTCGGCCCAGCCGAGCCTGTGGAACTTCGTCAAGTTGCTGCCGTTGCTGGTCCTGCCGATCCTGCAGATCCCGCTGGGGTACGGAGCCTCGTACGCGTGGCAGTGGTTCACGACGACACAGGCGTGGAGCGGGGCGTCCTGGTACTTCGGGGACCCGTTCACCACGGGTGCTTTCTTCCACGCCATGTTCCTGGGGTACTTCCTGCTGAACAACGCGATCGGGCTGGAATACCTGGTGCGTTCGCTACGCACCGGCTTCGTCACCGGAGTGGTACTGGCCGGCGCCGTGATCGCCGCGACCAACGGCATACTGCTGTCGTACGGGTTCTTCGGCTGAACCACTCCGCATCCCCGGGCCTGCGGGGAGGCCGCCCACCGCGGTGCCAGCGCACGGTGAGGGACCGGACGGGAGAATCCGGACCCGCCGCCGTGCGCGGCCGCGTCGTCGCCGCTGCCAGCGGGTGGCCGGGGGCGGCACCAGCAAACGGAGGGAACCGTACGGGTCCGTTGGTCAGGAGAGGAGGGACAGCGCCCCGGAGACGAGAAGGGCCAGCACGGTGAGACCGGCCGCGAACAGCCCCACGACAAGCCCGATCCTGCCTGCGACCCCCGCAACGGGGTCCTCCAGCGGTTGCCAGCCGGCCTGTCGGACGGCGGTGACCACGCGAGAACGAAGGTCACCGGCGTCGAGCCTCTGCTTCCTCTCGCCCGGTTGCCAGACGACTTTCTTGTAGGACCCAGCGCCACGATCGAAGGCGTGCTCCTGTCCCACGGGTGTCCGCTGTCCGCTGTGAACCCGCTCGATGATCCTGGCGGTTCCTGCCTCCGCGTCGAGTTCCATCTCCACGGCCACCATGGCCCGGTTCGCGGCGAGCCCCGTAGCGTGGTCCAGCGTTCCCCACGCTCGTGCTCCGTCGCGCGTTGCCTCCACGGAATAGGAAGTGCCCTGGAGCGTGTGGTGAAGGCAGTGCAGCAGTGTCTGCTGGTCGGGCATACTTCTACTCCTCAGGACTCCGGCGCCTGCCATTGGTAGCACAATGGCCCGTGGGCAGCGTGTTCGCCCGGATACCCCAGTAGGTTACCGGGGCTCCGAGGGGCGAGCACCGGCGAGAACCGGACCGTGGTCAGGACGCGTACGTCTCCGCCGCAGCGCGGACATAGCTCGCGATCGCGCTGCGCAGCCCGGACGGTTCCAGAACCCCGATGCCGGGGCAGTAGCCCGCGAACTCGACAACCGCGTACTCCACCGACTCCACCATGAGGACCGCTTCGTATCACCCGTCGGCGCCGACAACAGCGTCCTCGGCCCCTGCCGCTGTTCGGGGCGGGGACACTGTCCGCAGCAGGGACATTCCCCGTTCGCTGAGACGGACCCGGACCGGAACCGTGTGTCGGTTCTCCTCGAACGCCCGCGTACGCTCCTGCCACACAGCGGCGGGATCGAAGTCCTCCGGGCGTTGGAAGCCCGCACCGGTATCGGTGACCGCACTCACCCGCGCTACCCGGAAGGTGCGGACCTCCGTTCCGAACCGGTCCGTGCGGGACGCGCCAGGAGCACCACGTCCCACCTTTCAACGCCCAACGGTTCCGGGGCACGCTGTATCCAGGTGCCGTCCCACCGGCGGTAGGTGACCTCGACCGTGTTCTCCTCCACACAGCCGCGGCGAGAGCGACCAGACAGGGAGCCTCCTCCTCCGCCTCGCGCCCCCGGAGAAACGGGACCGGACCCGTTGCGCGTGGACCCGGAGCTCACCGGGAAGAGAGGCCGGAACCGTGTGGCGGGCAAGAGCCGACTCCGCTCCCGGACCGATATCGGCGGCCGCGCTCGGAATCCCGGCGAACAACAACGCCCGTGCTTCCTGCGGGCTGAGTCCGGTCAACCGGGTCCGGTTCTGCAGCAGAAGCAGCGCCGGAAACAGCCGACCGGCGCGTATGCAGCCAGTACGTCCGCTGTCCCGGTAAGGCCGGACGGGCCCTCCTCCATTCCACCCGTCCCGAGCCGACAACGCGGTGTGCACCGCGCAACGGTACCGGGCACAATCCCCCCCATGGAGCTGATATCGCTCTCCGACATCGACGACGCCGCGGTCCGCATCAGACACCGGGCGCAGCGCACACCATTGCTCTGGTACCCGTGGGCTCCTCCGGAGTCGCCACTGTGGCTCAAACCCGAGAGCCTGCAACCCGTGGGCGCGTTCAAGATCCGCGGTGCGGCCAACGCCCTGGCACTACTGGACGAGAACTCCCGTTCCCTGGGCGTGGTGACCCACTCCTCCGGCAACCACGGGCAGGCGCTCGCCTACGCGGCGAGAGCGGAGGGAGTCCGCTGCGTCGTGGTCGTTCCGGAGGGCGCTCCCCGCGTGAAAACCGACGCTATGCGTGCCTTCGGTGCCGAACTCGTCACTGTTCCGCCGGAACAGCGTCTCCCCACTGCGGAGAAACACACCACCGAACAGGGGCTCACCCTGATCCCCCCTTTCGACCACCCACACGTCATCGCGGGCCAGGGAACCGTGGGTGCCGAGATACTCCAGGACCTTTCCGACGTTGACACCGTACTGGTTCCCGTCGGGGGCGGCGGCCTCGCCTCCGGGGTAGCCACAGCGGTGAAGGAGCAACACCCCGGGACAACGGTTCTCGGCGTGGAACCGGAACTGGCCTCGGACGCGGCGGAGAGTCTGGCCGCCGACCAGCTCGTCTCCTGGCCTCCGGAGCTGACCGGACGCACCGTCGCCGACGGGGTGCGCGTGACTCTCTCGGAGCTCACGTTCCGCCACCTGCGGATCCGTCTGGACGGAATCGTCACCGTGACCGAGGACGAGATCCGTTCCGCGGTGGGGACGCTGGCCCGCTCCGCCCGTCTTGTCGCCGAACCCAGCGGAGCTGTCGCCATGGCCGCGTTCCTCTCCGGAAAGAGCCCGGCCGGCCGGACAGTGGCCGTCGTCTCGGGCGGGAACGTGGACCCGGAACTGTTGGCCGAAACCCTCACGACTGGCGGGTCCGAACACCAGGAGTGAGGCTCGGCCACCCTGTCCGGGACCGTAGCCCGTGTATCACGTGGCGCCGGAACGCGCCCGCGCGGCAGGTGCCCCACCAGGGGAACGGACCGTCCCCGGTACGGACGAGCGCGGACGCGGCGAGGGGAGGGCCGACGCCCTGCAGGCCGCGTCCGGAGGGTGTGCCACCCTACCGGGTGGGTTCATCCGGGTGATTGGGGGAATGATGGGAATCGTCGGTGACAGCGGAGTCCCCGTGATCGCGGCTCCGATGGCGGGAGGAGCGAGTACTCCCGAACTCGTCGCCTCCGTGAACGCCGCTGGTGGTTTCGGCTTCCTGGCGGCGGGCTACAAGACGGTCCAGAGCATGACCGAGCAGATCCACCGCACCCGTGCTCTCACCAGCCGGCCGTTCGGTGTCAACGTTTTCGTCCCCGGGCCGGACGACACGGACCCCGACGAACTCGCCGCCTACCAGCAGCGGCTCGCACCCGAAGCCGAGCACCACGGCATCCAGCTCGGTGAGCCCCACTGGAGCGACGACGACTACCCAGCGAAACTGGCCGCCCTGGTCGACGACCCGGTGCCATGGGTCAGCTTCACCTTCGGCTGCCCCGGCCAGAGCGACATAGCGGCACTGCAGGGCGCCGGAAGCTCTGTCGCGGTTACCGTCACCACACCCGACGAAGCCCGCACCGCTGTGCGGGCCGGGGCCGACGCCGGGGGGCACCAGGGATCGTTCGATGCCGGTGAACGCACCCTTCCGCTCGCCGAGCTGCTGCCGCTGGTGCGCGCCGCGGTCGACGTGCCACTGATCGCGGCCGGCGGCATCACCACCGCGGAGGGAGTGCGTTCCGTGATCGACAGCGGAGCTGTGGCCGCCCAGCTCGGCACCGCCTTCCTCCGTACGCCGGAGAGTGGTGCCAGCGCTACCCACAAGGACGCCCTGGCCGATCCGCGTTTCACCACCACGGAGGTCACACGCGCTTTCAGCGGAAGGAACGCGCGCGGACTGGCCAACCGTTTCCTGCGCGCCCACAGCGCCGCGGCCCCGCATGCCTATCCCCACGTGCACTACCTGACCGGACCGCTCCGGGCCGCGGCGTCCCGTGCGGGTGACACCGAGACCCTGCACCTGTGGGCGGGTACGGGGTACCGTGCGGCGGTCGCCCGGCCGGCGGGGGAGATCGTCGCCGAACTGTCAGCGCGGATGTAGACGACCCGTGGGGAGGCGCGTGTGCGGCCGACAGCCGTCCTGCCGGAAGAGAGCACGTGGCAGGTGCACCTCGACCGGACCATGTGGGTCGCCGGTGTGCGGTCCCTCATGCTGCAGGCCCTGCACCCCCGAGCGATGCAGGGAGTGTGGCAACGTTCGGATTTCCTGGACGACCCCACCGGCCGGCTGCTGCGCACGGCCGACTTCGTCTCCACCACCACCTACGGCCACTCGGTGGAAGCCCACGAACTCGGGCGGCGCATCCAGCTCGTCCACAACCAGCTCACGTTCACCGACCCTGCCACCGCTACCCGCCACCGTCCCGACGAGCCCGAGCTGCTGGTGTGGGTGCACTGCGCCGAGGTGGCCTCCTACCTGGAGGTCGTCACCCGCGCCGGCCTGCGTCTTCGCAGGCGGGAGGCGGACGACTACCTCGCCGAGCAGGCCCGCACCGCTGCTTACGTGGGCGTGGACCCCGCCGATGTTCCCAGCTCCGTCGCCCAGCTGCGCGCGTACCTCGCACGGACACGGCCCCAGCTGCGCACGAGCCCGGAAGCCGTGGCCACCGTGCGCTACCTCCTGTGGCCCGAGATGCCCGAACGGTTGCGTCTTCTGGCGCCGCTGAAGCCACTCTGGTTCCTCGTGGGGGCTCTGGCGTACCACACCCTTCCCCGGTGGGCACGGCGCGCCTACAACGTGCTGCCGGAACCGCCCGGCTCCCAGGTAGCAACCACAGCGGCGCTGGGAGCGCTGCGGACGGGTCTGCACGCGCTGCCCACCGACCTGTACGACCGGCTGTTCGCCGAGGAGACCCGGGAACGCGCCCGAGCCGCGCGCGTGCGCCTGCACGCCGCCGGCTACGACGTCAGCCACGGCCTGCTCGGGCTGCGGGAACCGGCCCGATGGCCGACCGGATAAGCTGGGAGGATGGAACGGCGCAAGCGCCGCTACACCGCGATCATGGTCACGTGCCTGGTGCTGTTCGCCGGGTCGTTCCCGGTGTACCACCTTTGGGGAGTATGGGGGGCGGCGGGCATGTGCGCCGTCGCGATGCTGCTGCCTCCGGTCGCCGCGGCCATCGGAAACATCGCCGACCCGAGCGATCCCGGTGACCACGCCGCGCGTTACGGTCCCAACGCCGACCGGCCGGGGGAGAAGCCCCCGGAAGGATAGCCGTGGTCCTCGGCGGACGCGATCCTCCGTTCCGGAACGGAGCGGGCGGGGTCGGCACGCCTGGCAACGCTACCGCTCCTGCCGGGCGCGGGAACGGCACACGGAGCCCGGAAGACGTGTGTGGCCGGGCCCCGCCCGGGACCCGGCCACGTCCTAACGTCAACGTCCCAGAATGCGGCCCAGTGCTCCCAGCAGCAGCTCTGCCCGGTCCAGGCGGGCGTTGTGCCCCATGAGCCCGATACGCCACACGGAGGACGCGTACTCGCCAGCGCCCGCGCCGATCTCTATGCCGTACTCGACGAGGAGCTGCTCGCGGACCTTGGCGGAGTCCACACCCTCGGGCACGCGTACCGACGTGAGCTGCGGAAGGCGGTACCCCTCGGCGGCGAACAACTCCAGTCCCATCTCCTGCAGACCGTTCTGCAGAAGCTCTCCGGCGGCCCGGTGCCGTTCGGTGACTTCCTGCAGCCCCTCGTGCTCGATCCGTTCCAGAGCAGCGTCGAGCGAGGCGATCATCGACACGGGAGCCGTGTGGTGATACGTCCGACCCCCGGGGCCGCCACGCACGTAAGCACCCAACAGACCCAGGTCCAGGTACCACACCGGCGGGACCTCCACCCGGCGTGCCCAGGCACGTTCGGAGAACGTGAACGGCGCCAGGCCCGGCGTGACACCCAGGCACTTCTGCGTGCCCGCGTAGGCGATGTCCACGCCCCAGTCGTCCACGGCCATCTGGCTGCCCGCCAACGAGGTGACGCAGTCGGCGACCAGGAGGGTCTCCGGGAGGCGCTCCCGCACGGCCTGCCCCAGAGCGGCCATGTCGCTGGCCACCCCGGTCGACGTCTCCGCGTGGACCGCCGCGATGATGGCGGGGGAGGGGTGGGCGGCCAGTACGCGTTCGACATCGACCGGTTGGCCCCACGTGTGGTCAACCCGGACCACCTCGGCGCCGTACCGGGAAGCCACCTCGCACATGCGGGTACCGAACAGCCCGTTGACGGCGATCACCGCGACGTCTCCGGGCCGGACCGTGTTGGCGAAGGCCGTTTCCATACCGATCGATCCGGTTCCCGACAGCGGAAGCGTCACCGGGTTGGACGTGCCCCACACGGTCCGAAGCCGGGCACACGTGCCCTCCAGTACGTTGATGAACTCCGGGTCGAGGTGTCCCAGAGGAGGCGCGGCCAGTCCGGCCGTCGCCTCGGGGTAGGGATTGCTCGGTCCAGGTCCCAAAAGAGTGCGCTCGGTCAAAGGCATACCGGACACTGTAAGGGCCCCCTCGTTGGATCGGAGCAACCACCCCCGGATCTGGCGCCCGGTCCCACATGCCGGGACGCGCTCGACGGAGGGTGACGTGACAGTGCCATTACGGGAGGGATCTTCCGGGGTGTCCGCGCCGGGCGGGAGGTGCCGTTCTCCCCTCTCCGCGCGGGCCCGGAACGCGCGACAGCGCTCTGGCACGGGACAGCTTCCGCCTACGATGGAAGGAGACCGCCGAGACGCGGAGCTCGGAACCACGCACTCGACGAGGAGGGCACACCGTGAGCGAGTATCAGGGCCAGCATGCCGGGGAACGAGGGGGCGAAACCACGGACGCTCCGGTGTTCACCCCCCGTAAGAACGGTATGTACCAGCACGTGTCCGAGGAACTCGCTGCATGGATGCGTACTGGCTGGGCGGACACGGACCGGCGGAACCTCGACCCCGTCGAACAGGCCGCCCACACCGCGAAACGCCGTGCGGCGCTCAGCGCGCGGTTCCCGGGGGAACGGCTGGTCATCCCGGCGGGTCAACTCACCACCCGTTCCAACGACACGGAGTACCCGTTCCGTGCGGCGTGCGATTACGTGTACCTCTCCGGTGACCAGTCGGACGGGGGGTGCCTGGTCTTCGAACCGCATGTCGGTGGTGGCGGTCACGACGTAACCATCTACCTCTACCCCCGTTCCAACCGGGAGAACGGCGAGTTCTGGCTGGCCGGGCACGGAGAGCTGTGGTCGGGGCGACGGAACAGCCTGCAGGAGGCCAGCGACCTCCTCGGGATCGCCACCCACGACGTTCGGGAACTCACCAGCGTGCTGCGCGACGCGCCGGCAGCGCCCACCCGGATCCTGCGCGGCCATGACGACTCACTGGAGAGGCTGCTGGCGGAACTGCGTGGCGGCACTCCTGACGCCGAGGAAGCCGCGGCCGAGAGGGACGCCGAGCTCGGCACCGCCCTCCACGACCAGCGGCTGGTGAAGGACGACTGGGAGATCACCCAGCTCCAGCAGGCGGTCGACTCCACCGTTCGCGGTTTCCACGACGTGGTGTCGGCGCTTCCCCACGCCCAGGCGACCTCCGAACGCTACGTCGAGGGCACGTTCTTCCTGCGTGCCCGCGTCGAGGGCAACGATGTCGGCTACGGAACCATCGCCGCGTCGGGCCCCAACGCGACGACCCTGCACTGGCAGCGCAACAACGGTCCGGTACGTGCCGGGGACCTGTTGCTTCTCGACGCCGGCGTGGAGACCGACACCCTCTACACCGCGGACGTCACCCGCACCGTTCCGGTGTCGGGGACGTTCACCGACGTCCAGCGCCGCGTGTACGACCTCGTATACGAGGCCCAGGAAGCGGGGATCGCGGCCGTGGCGCCGGGGAAGCCGTTCACCACCTACCACGAGGCCGCCCAGCGCGTGCTCGCTGAGGGGCTGATCGCGTGGGGGCTGCTGGAGGGTCCGGTGGAGCGTGTGCTCGAACTCGGTCTGCAGCGGCGCTACACCCTGCACGGAACGGGGCACATGCTCGGTCTGGACGTGCACGACTGCGCCACTGCCCGTACCGACGTCCACCTGTACGGCACACTGGAGCCGGGAATGGTACTGACCGTGGAACCGGGGTTGTACTTCCAGCCCGACGACCTTACGGTGGGCGAGGAGCTGCGGGGGATCGGCGTGCGGATCGAGGACGACGTGCTCGTCACCGCCGGTGGGAACCGGGTTCTCTCGGCGGACCTGCCGCGCCGTTCCTCCGACGTGGAAGTCTGGCTCGCCGAGCGCCTTCCCGCCACCTGACCTCGCGGCCACGGTCCCCGTACTGCGGCGCCGTCACTCGGCAGGCTGCCAGGCGGTGTTGGCGCCGCAGATGACCAGGCAGGGGCATTCGCCCGGGACCCGGCCGGCGAGCCAGGCCGCGAACGGAACAGCGGCAGCGGGCTCGGCAGCGATCCGGAACTCCTCCCACAACCGGTCACGGGCAGCAGTGATCTCCTCGTCGGTGACGAGCGTCGGAGTGGGCGGATGCGACCGCAGTACCGCGAAAGGTACCTCGCCGAGCCGGGCCGCGCCCAGGGCGGAGGAGGCGACCGAGTCCACGGTGGTGTCGACGGGTCGGCCCGCGGCCAGTGCCGCATGCAGGCTCTGGCACCCCTCGGGTTCGGCGGCGACAGTGTGGCGCCCGCCGCTGCCCAACGCGACCCCGGCGGCGAGTCCCCCGCCGCCGACGGCGACCACGACCGTGTCGCACTCCGGGGAGTCCTCAGCGATCTCCCCACCGATCGTTCCCTGGCCGGCGACGACGTACGGGTCGTCGTAAGCGGGCACGTAACGCACGCCACTGGTGCGCGCGTGCTCGTGCGCTGCTTCGGCAGCCAGGGCGTAGTGCTCTCCCACCCGCACCAGCTCGGCACCGGAGGTGGCCAGTCTGCGTGCTTTGGCCTCCGGGACGCTGGTGGGAACGTACACGGTCGCGTTGATGCCCAACGACCGCGCCGCTGTGGCCACTCCCAGCCCGTGGTTCCCACCCGAGGCGGTGATGACCGAGACCGTTCCGGGCTCCGCGGCGAGCGCGTTGAGGGCGCCGCGGAACTTGAACGCCCCGGTCCGCTGCAGCTGTTCGAGTTTCAACACGAGGGGACGTCCGTCCACGTGCGTGCGCAGCACGGGCGTGCGCCGGGCGTGGTCGCCGATGCGGGCGGCTGCCGCACGCACGTCATCGCTCGTGGGGATGTGGGGTAGCGCTGTTGTACTGGATCCCATGCCTTCACTGTGCCCCGGAGTATCCTTAAGTTAAAGTTAAGATTGCTAAAGACAGTTAAGTGTTCCTTTCCGAGGGGAGGGAGCCGAACCGGACCGGGATCCCCGGCCGGCGCCGCTGCTGTCGCTGTCCCACAGGGATGCCCGGGTGCCCGCTGGCGCGGTGGCACCTCCCCGTCGCGCATCGAGGGAAACAAATGCTGGATGCGGACCGCGTTCGGGTCCTCGTGGAAGTAGCACACGCCGGTTCGATCGCCGGAGCCGCCGAACGCATGGCTTTCACCCCTCCCGCTCTGTCCCAGCAACTCGCGAAGCTGGAACGCGACGTGGGCTGTTGCCTTGTGGAGCGCGGCCGCAACGGGGCCCGACTCACGGAAGCGGGAGCAGTGCTGCTGGAGTACGGGGAGCGCGCCGTGGGCCAGCTCCGGGACGCCGAGATAGCGGTGCGCGCCGCGGCCGGGGAAGCCCCGAGCAGGCTCTCCCTGGGTGCCTTCGCCAGTGCGGGAAAGGTCCTCGTCCCCACGGCACTCGCCGAGTTCAGCACCACCCACCCCCAGGTGCGTCTCACCCTGTCCGACGTCGAACCACCCGACGGCTACGGCCGTGTTACCGCGGCAGACCTGGACCTGCTCATCACACACCGTTACCCAGGCACCCCCCTTCCCGCGGCGACGGGCCTGCACCGGGAACAACTCCTCACCGACCCGCTGCTCCTCGTCCTTCCCGACGGCCACCCGGCGGCCGCGGCCGCGGCACCCCGCCTGGCGGAGTTCGTGACCGAGGAGTGGATATGCGGAGCCCCCGGTATCTCCAACCGGGCAGCGCTCGAGGCCGCGGCCGCGGCGGAGGGGATACGGCTCACGGTCGCCTACGAGACCCACGACTACGAGGTAACCCTCGCCCTGATCCGGGCCGGGGTGGGGATAAGCCTCATCCCCAGGACCATCCTGCGTGCCGCCCCTGCCTCCGGTTGGGTATCGCGGCCGCTCGCCGGAGCGGAACAGGCCCGGGAGATCTACGCCGTGCACCGCCGCCGCCCCCGCGCGCCGGTGTCGGCGATGGTGAGTACCCTGCGCCGGGCCGCGTGCCGCGCCCTGGGATAATCGGGGGATCCGGCCGGGGCCGCTCGCCGGGCGACGGCACGTCTCCGGCGCCGGTACCGCACCCACCACGAGAGCGGAGCGTGCAGCGTGAGCCGCCATCGCAGTGTCGCTGAGCTACTGGAAGCCGTCCTGGACCCGGGGTCGTTCCTCTCCTGGGACACACGGCCCGTCGAGGTGCACCCCAGCGCTGACTACTCCCGCCAGCTCGCCGGGGCGCGCGAGCACAGTGGGCGCGACGAGGCGGTCGTCACCGGGGAGGGCCGGTTACGCGGACGACGCGTGGCCGTGATCGCCTGCGAGTTCTCCTTTCTCGCCGGATCCATCGGCGTGGCCGCCGCCGAACGCCTCACCAGCGCGGTGGAACGGGCCACCGCCGAGGGGATGCCGCTGCTGGCCTCGCCCTCCTCCGGCGGGACCCGGATGCAGGAGGGGACTCTCGCGTTCCTCGCCATGACCAAGATCTCCGCGGCCATCGCCGCGCACAAGGCGGCAGGGCTGCCGTACCTGGTCTACCTGCGGCACCCGACGACGGGCGGGGTACTCGCGTCGTGGGGCTCCCAGGGGCACGTAACCGTTGCCGAGCCGGGAGCGCTCATCGGGTTCCTCGGGCCGCGCGTCTACGAGGCCCTGTACGACGCCCCCTTCCCGGAGGGGGTGCAAACCGCCGAGAACCTGCGCCGTCGCGGTCTGGTCGACGCGGTACTGGCCCCACACGAACTCCCGGATATCGCCGAGCGGGCTCTCAACGTGCTGCGGGCACGAACGGAGCGAGCAGCCGAACTCGTTGCCCCCGAAAACCACGGGACGGACACAAGGGAAGAGGACGACACACCGGCCTGGGAGTCCATCACGCGCTCTCGCAGGAACGGCCGTCCGGGGGTGCGTCACCTGCTCCACTGCGCTGCCACCGACGTCCTCCCGCTCAACGGCACCGGTGAGGGAGAGACCGATCCCGGTCTGCTGCTCGCCCTGGCCCGCTTCGGACCCGCGCCCTGCGTCCTGCTGGGCCAGGATCGCGCCCGGCAGACCAGGGAGCACCCGTTGGGGCCCGATGCGCTACGTGAAGCCCGCCGGGGCATGCGTATTGCGCGTGAGCTGGGGCTTCCCCTCGTGACAGTGGTGGATACGCCGGGAGCCGCGCTTTCCAGGGAGGCCGAGGAGGGCGGAATGGCAGGGCAGATCGCCCGCTGCCTGGCCGAGCTGGTCACGTTGGAGGCACCGACGGTCGCGGTGCTCCTCGGCCAGGGCACGGGCGGGGGAGCGCTGGCGTTGACCCCCGCCGACCGCGTCCTGTGCGCCCAGCACGCCTGGCTGTCCCCACTCCCCCCGGAAGGCGCCAGCGCCGTCATGTACCGCAGCTCCGGTCACGCGGCCGAGGTGGCGGAACAACAGGGGGTGCGGTCCGCGGAGTTGCGCCGCAACGGCATTGCGGATCGCGTCGTCCTCGAGGGCAGCGGCGCCACCGGGGCGGGTGAGCCCGACGCGGCCGACGAACCGGAGGAGTTCTGCACTCGTATGGGAGAGGCACTGCGCCGTGAACTCACCGCCCTCCTGGCGGACGACCCGAACCACCGCATGACCCGCAGGCACCAGCGCTACCGGAACCTGGGGTCGGGTCCGGGGTGACGGGCGCTGTCGGTCACGAGTGGCTGGTGGTCCGGAGGTGACAGCGCCCTGGACGGCCAGCGCGGGAGGTGCCTCCCGGATCAACCCTCGTGGCCGCTGGGGAAGCCGAGTCCGTGCATACCGGCGTACTGGGCGCGGCGGGGCGGTTCCCATCCGGCCAGAAGCCGGGAGTGGGGACGGTACACCTCAACACCCAACGGGCGGCAGACATCCCGGGGATCCCCGGCGTTCGGACCCCACAGGTCCACGGACAGGTCGCCACCGGGGCAGGTGGAGAGCGCCATCAGCAGGTCGGTCTCGGCGAAGAACTCGATGTGGTCTCCCGGCGCGGCCGGGCTCGCCTTCATGAAGTAGCGATCCTCCCCGTTGAGACCGGTGCACTGGAACACGTTCAACACGTCGTGCACGTCGAACTCGGTGAGTCCGTAGGGGAGCACGGCCCGGGTGAGGTTGGAGTGGCAGTGGAAGTCGGCGTCCTCTCCGGTGAGGACGCGGTTCACGTAGGGGTCGCACCGGCTGCCGAGCAGGTCGTGCACCCGGCCGCCGTCGCTGTCGGTTCCGTACCATTCCAGGGAGTCGGCGGTGATGGTCGCGAGCGGCCGCAGGAACGGCAGCGTGGACCACAGCCGGTCGAAGGTGGTGACATGAGCGGCGTGTAACTGCCGGGTGCGTGCGGCCCACATGCGCTCGCGCGGATCGTGCCGGTTCCAGATGTTGAGGTCACCCACCTGCGGTCCTTCGGGGGTGGTGATGCGGCACAGGTGGCCTGCCGGAACCTCCCAGGCCCGACCGGAACGGACCGGCAGGACGAAGCTCTGTACCGTCTCCTGGCGGCTGTCCTCACGCGCCAACCGGGAGTAGAACTCCCTGTCCACGTCCAGGGCGCTTCCAGGAGCGGCCCGATAGGCCGCCTCCGGTGTCACCATGATGATCTCCTTGCTTACGGACCGGAGGGCAGTGGTCGAGGGGCGTGGTGCGTGTGGCCGGACCGTGGACTGGTGCGACGCCGGGAACGCCCGTACCTCCCGGGACGGGCGTTCCCGGTCCGCAGGAGGCGGTCCGTCCCAGGGGCGTGTGTCGCTCGCCGACGGGACGCACACGGCGCCCCGTCGTTTCGCCAACCGCTGTACACACCTTCACATCACCCGGCTGAGGGCGATTGTTCAACAATATAACAAGAAAGAGTGACTGCTCCGCTGGCCCGTACCGGCACGGGAAGCCGCTCTCGCGCCGTTTGCCGGGAGACGCAGCACCGTTCGCGTCTCCAGCTGATGCTTCGGGCAGGACAAGTCCGGGAAGCTGCACTGTCGGGGCTCTGCGTCATCTCCCGGGAGGCGCCGTCTCCCGTGGCCGTCCCGCCGCCGCCCGTGCCAGCGTGGTTGGGGCGGCCGTCGAACGCGAGGAGAGGAGGCTGGTCATGACAGACCAGGAAACACGTGACCACGAGCGCACCGCGCAGGCCGTGCTTCGTGCGGCGGGGGACACGCTGGCGCAGCAAGCGGGAATCCGGATGGCGGACGAACCCGCACCGTTGTGGCAGCTCCTCACCCTGGTGAACCTCCTCTCCACCAGGATCTCCGCCAGTATCGCCCTTGCCGCCGCGCGGGAGATCAATACCGCGGGCGGTACCACCCCGACGAACATGACCCGGCTCAGCTGGCAGGAACGCGTGGACGCGCTCGGGAGGGGAAAGTACGTACGCTACGACGAGAGCACAGCCACACGCCTCGGAGAGTGCGCCCAACTGGCGCTCGACGAGTACCACGGCGACCTGCGGGGTCTCGCGTCAGCAGCGCAGTACGACCGGAAGCGGGTGCTGCGGGAACTCCAGCGCTTCCCGGGGATCGGTCCCACCGGTGCCGGGATGTTCTGTCGTGAGGTCCAGGCGGTCTGGCCCTGGCTACGGCCCTACACGGACCGCCTTGCCCGTCGCGGAGCACAACGTCTGGGCCTGAACACCACCGGGGCGGAACTGCAGGGACTTGTCGCCTCTGGTGACATGGCGGCCCTGGCAGCGGGACTCGTCGCTGTGGCCCGCGACGACGCGCTCGCCGAACGGGTTCTTCGGGAGGCAGGGCACTGATCCGACCGCGCGCGGGACCGGCGTCAGTGGGACGCCTCGGAGAGGTCGTGCCGCCGGGCCGTCCCCTCATCCGGTTCCCGACCCGTGTCGGATTCCCTGACCAGGCGAATCTTGGACTGCTTGTGGGGGAGCTCCTCCCAGTCCTCCATGAACCGGCCCCGCAACGAGTACTTCGCCGCCAGGTCGAGGAGTGTCTCCGTACGGTAGTAGTAGTCCTCACGCAGTACGTGGTGCTCACGGCCGGTAGCGCGGTTGAACGTGAAGTCGAAGAAGCCCCCGGGCGCGAGCACGTCGCTGACGTTGGCGAAACACTCCTCGATCACGTCCAGGGGGCAGTGGGAGAAGACGCTGTGCGCGTTGATGACGGTGAAGTATCCGCGCGGGAGGGATCCCATTTTCAGGTCGTTGACCAGTGTCACGTTGGCGAGCTTGTTCTGCAGCTCGTAATCGCGCAACGTGCGCTGGGCGGACAACAGGATATCCGGCGAGATGTCTATCCCGTAGTAGTGGCCTTTCTCCAGGTAGGAAATGAACCGCCAGCCCGCGCGTAGGTTTCCACAGCCGATTTCCAGCATTCGGTCCTGTGGCGTGAGCCCGTGCTCCACCAGGTAGTCGAACTGCATTTTGCCGAGCTTGAGCCACCGGCGGTGGTTGGCGCTACCGACCGCCGCGTTGGGATCGTCAGCACTGTCGTGTGCCATGACCGCACGGTAGTAACTGACATGATTGCGATGGAGAAAACGCAGTTTGGCGTCGCGGGTCAACCTTCGCACATAGGGATATATCCGGTCAGGGTGCCGAATTCCGTGCTGGATCCGTGCCAACAATCCCATTTTCGTTCCGCGTTGGCGCTTACCGTGGTCGTGCATGGTTGCAGTCAAGCAGTAGTGGGGTCGCTCCGCAAAACTCGGCGTGCCGCCGCTCGTGTTTCGGCGTGCGACGACGCCACCGCACGCCGGTTTCCTCGCCCGCTCCGGGTTCGGCAAGCGCTCGGAAAGGGAGAGGCGTTCCGGGGCCGACGGATTCTGGCAGTGCCGCTCCGGAACCGTGAGCTCCCGAGGAGCCTCATTCCACCAGGACAACGTCCAGGACCCGCGGCCCGTGCACCCCCTCCACCCGTTCCAGCTCGATGTCGCTGGTGGCGGAGGGTCCACTGATCCAGGTCAGCGGGCGGTCGGGATCCAGTCGGTGAAGCGCGTGCGGAACGCTTGCCACCACATCGGACGCGTTCACCACACATACGTGGTGGTCGGGTATCAAGCTGATGATCCGGCGGCCCTGCGCCGCTCCGCTGTCCAACACCAGCGTCCCCGTCTCCGCGACGGCCAGCGCGCACCCGGTGACGACACTGTCGGTCCCCTCCAACGTCGCCACGTCCACCCCGTCGTCGCGGACGACCTCGGCCGCGGTACTGGTGAACCACACCGGAGGAGCGTCCGAAGCGGTGACGGCGCGCCGCGTTCGCCGTTGGGACAGGACCGCAGCGATCGTGTCGGGAAGGCCGCCGCCGGTGGTCCGGTGGACCTCCGCCCGGTAGTCCGCGATCCGTCCGGCGAGGAGCTCCAACCTCTCACCCTGCTCGTGACTGGCCGCGTACGTCTGCGGTACGGAGACGTCCGGGGGCGCCTCCCCAGCGGGTACGTCGGCCAGGGCCGCACGGATCCGTCCCAGGACCCGTTCGCGTGACCCGTTCACGCGCCGCTCTCCTTCCCCTCGGCCCGGTCGCGCCACCACTCCCGGAACGTTCTGCCGGGTACGGACGGTAGGTCCCGGCTGTCGGTCCAGGCCGAGGCGGGAGGGGGCAGGCGGCGGGGCACCACCGACCGCGCCGCCGTCGCCGCTGCCTGGGCCAGACCCAACCTGCGGTGGCCGCCCAGGACCCAACCGGCAGCGCGCATCGCGGCCTTCTCGGATCGGTGGCCCGGTTGCGAGACCACCTGTTCACGCAGTCGTACGAGAACGTCGGGAATGTCGATGGACACCGGACAGACCTCGTAACAGGCTCCACACAGCGAGGAGGCGTACGGTAGGGAGGCTTCCGGCTCCGCGGTGGTTCCCCGGAGCTGGGGGGTGAGGATCGCACCGATCGGTCCGGGATACACCGAACCGTAGGCGTGACCGCCGGTGCGTTCGTAGACGGGACAGACGTTCAGGCAGGCTGAGCAACGGATGCAGCGCAGGGCCTGACGCCCCACGGTGTCGGAGAGTGCGTTCGTACGGCCGTTGTCCAGCAGCACCAGATGGAACTCCTCGGGGCCGTCCCCCGGGGCCACGCCGGTCCAGGTCGAGGTGTAGGGGTTCATCCGCTCCCCGGTCGACGAGCGCGGCAGCAGTTGCAGGAACACCTCCAGGTCGGACCAGCTCGGTACGACCTTCTCGATTCCCACCACCGAGATCAGGGTGCGCGGCAGGGTCAGGCACATACGTCCGTTGCCCTCGGACTCGAGTACCACCATGGTCCCGGTGTCGGCGACGGCGAAGTTCGCCCCGGACACCGCCACGTTGGTGGTCAGGAACCTGTCGCGGAGGTGCCTCCGGGCCGCCTCCGCCAGCGCGCGGGGGTCGTCGGTGAGCCCCTCGGGGGCGGGAGTCCCCCACTCCGCCATGTGGGAGGCCAGGATGTCACGGATCTCGGCACGGTTGCGGTGGATGGCCGGAACGAGGATGTGCGAGGGCCGGTCCTCGCTGAGCTGCACGATCAGTTCGGCGAGGTCGGTCTCGTAGGCGGTGATGCCGGCCTGGCCGAGAGCTTCGTTGAGCTCGATCTCCTGGGTCGTCATCGACTTCACCTTGACGACCTCGCTCTCGCCGGTGTCACGCACGAGACGGGTGACCAGACGGTTGGCCTCCGCAGCGTCGGAGGCCCAGTGCACCCTGCCCCCGGCCGCCTGGACCGCGGACTCCAACCGCTCCAGATAGAGGTCCAGGTGGCGCAGCGTTCGATTCTTTATGGCCTGGCCTGCCGCCCGCAGGTCCTGCCAGTCGTCCAGTTCGGAGACCGCGGCGTCGCGCTTCTCCCGGATGGTGCGGGTGGCCGTACGCAGGTTGCTCCGCAGCTGGGCGTCGTTCACCGCCGCACGAGCCGCGCGTGGAAAGCCCGGCATTCCCATGAACGCCGTACTCATGGCACCGTCGGCTCCTGTTCTGTGGAGGAGAGGATCTCGGCCAGGTGGACGGTCCGGACACCGGTGCCGGCGCGCTGTGCGGTTCCCCCCAGGTGCATCAGGCAGGAATTGTCCACAGCGCACAGCACCTCGGCGCCCGTCGCGGACACCTGGCCAAGCTTGTCCGCGGCCATAGCAGCGGACACGTCGGCGTTCTTCACCGCGAAGGTCCCGCCGAACCCGCAACACTCCCGGGCCTCCGGCAACTCGACCAGTCTCAGCCCGCGCACCCGCTGCAGTAGCTCGTAGGGCCTCGACCCGAGACCGAGCATCCGCAGGCCGTGGCACGTGGGGTGGTAGGTGACGGAGTACGGGAAGTACGCTCCGACATCGCGCACCTCCAACACGTCGGTGAGCAGCTCAGTGAGTTCGTACACGCGTGGCAACAGGTTCTCGACCTGGCGGGCGAGACGGCTTCCCGGTTCGGCCAACCGCCGGTAGTTGTCCCGGACCATGGCCGCGCACGACCCCGACGGAACGACCACTGCCTCGGCGTCGGAGAACGTCCGCACGAAATGCACCGCGATCCGCTGCGCGTCCCTGCGGTACCCGGTGTTGTAGTGCATCTGCCCGCAACACGTCTGGGCCCGCGGAAACACCACCTCGTGACCGAGACGTTCCAACAGGCGTACCACGGCACGTCCCGTGGCGGGAAACAGCGTGTCGTTGAGGCAGGTGACGAACAGCGCGATCCGCATGTCTTTCCCACCGTTCCGAGATTGGACGAGCCCGTGCGGTAGCCGGGCCGGAGACCGTGCCGACACGTAAGGTACATGTTCGTCGGGAACCGTTCCCGTGGTTCCGGGAGCACCGCGATCACGCCGCCACGAGCTGCTGGCGCTGTCGTCCCAACCCGTCGATCGCCAGTTCCATGGTGTCGCCCGGCCGCAGGTACGGCTGTCCCGGACGTCCCATGGCGACGCCCGCCGGTGTGCCCGTGATGACCACGTCGCCCGGATGCAGCACCATGAAGTGGCTCAGGTAGTACACCAGGTACTCGACACCGAAGATCATGTTCGACGTGTTCCCGCTCTGGACCAGGGCGCCGTTGACCCACAACCGCACGTCCGCCTGCGCCGCGTCGGCGTCCTCACCGGTGACGAGCCACGGGCCGAGAGGGGTGAAAGTCTCGCACGACTTCCCCTTCTCCCACTGTCCACCGCGTTCCAACTGGAACTCCCGCTCGGAGACGTCGTTGGCGACGGTATAACCCGCAACGGAACGCCTCGCCTCCTCCGTACTGCTCAGGTAGCGAGCGGTGCTGCCGATGACGACCGCCAGCTCCACCTCATGGTCGGTCTTGGTGCTGTGTGGGGGGATGACAACGTCGTCCTCGGGCCCCACCACCGTGTCACTGGGTTTGAGGAAAGCGATCGGTTCGTTGGGAGGGCAGGCTCCACTCTCCGCTGCGTGGTCCAGGTAGTTCAACCCGATACCGACGATCTTTCCGGGAGAAGCGACCGGAGGGCCGACGCGCTGCTGGTGTGGGTCTGTGACCTGGGGGAGTCCGCCGTCGTCCAGGGCCTGTCGGGTGCGTTCGATACCGCCACCGGAGAGGAACGCGGCGTCGATGTCCGTCGTCACCCCGCTGAGGTCGTACACGGTTCCGTCCGTAGCCATCACGGCGGGGCGCTCACTGCCATGCGGGCCGATCCTGAGGTGTCGCACGTTGCTCCCGTGTCGTTGGGCCAGTTACGGCATAGTTCGTTGGTCTGACCAGTGTTCGATGGCCGACGAGACATGGCGGATAGTGGGCGAACTATCCGCGCCATGTCGGAAAATTGGTATGATCACTTTTACGTGTGGGGTTTGGAGGGTGTCAAGATGGGAGGCGCAACCAACTGTCCAGTAACATGGCGGCGGCCCGACACGGAGGGAACCACGTGCCTATTTCCGACAGTCCCCCCGGCGCGACCCCACCAGCCGGCCGGACCCCGGTCACGCAATGGGCGACCGAGCGCATCAAGACGATGATCGCCGACGGGACGCTCAGCCCCGGAGACCGGCTCCCCACCGAGCGGGAACTCGCCGGGGAGCTGGGGGTCTCGCGCAGTTCGATGCGCGAAGCCATCCGTGCGCTCACAACGCTCGGGGTTCTGGAGGTGCGGCACGGCTCCGGTGTCTACGTATCGGCGCTGCGCCCGCGGGACCTGTTGGACACCTTCTCCGTGCTCGCCGAGGTATCACAGGGACAGACCCTTATCGAGGTCCTGCAGGTCCGCCGCATGCTGGAGCCCGCGGCCACCGCGCTGGCGGCGGCGCGGGCGGACGAGGAACAGCTCAACCGGCTCGGGACGATCCTGGACCGGATCGAGGGCGGGGGAAGCGAGGGGGAGACGGTCGCCGCGGACCTCACCTTCCACCAAGCCATCGTGGACATCACCGGAAACGCGACACTGGCGGCGATCAACGACGGACTCTCCTCGCGTACGTTCAACGCCCGGGTATGGCACGGGCACCGCGAAGCGGGACTCACCGCCCGGCTTCGGGAGGACCACGAGCGTATCTACCGCGGACTGCTGAACCGGGATCCCGAGGCCGCCCGCGCCGCCGCCACCATGCACGTGCTGGAGGTCGAACGGTGGCTGCGCAGCGACCTTCCCGAGTAGCGAGCACCACTCCCCGGGCTCACGCCAGGATCCGCTCCTGTCGGGTGTAAACGTTCATCGAGGACCCGCGCAGGAAGCCCACCAGTGTCAGGCCGGACTCGGCCGCCAGCTCGACAGCCAGCGACGACGGAGCCGACACGGCGGCCAACACGGGGATCCCCGCCATCAGCGCTTTCTGCGCCAGTTCGAACGAGGCGCGCCCCGAGACCATCAGCGCGGTCTCCCGCAGCGGGAGCCGACCGTGCTGCAACGCCCAGCCGACGAGCTTGTCCACCGCGTTGTGCCGTCCCACATCCTCGCGTACCGCCACGAGATCACCCTCGGCGGTGAACAACCCCGCAGCGTGCAGCCCGCCCGTGCGTTCGAACACCCGCTGGGCCGCACGCATCTTCTCGGGGAGCTCGGACAGAGTGGCGGGGGTCAGCGCCACCGGGTCCTCGGTGACGGTCCAGCGGGAGGCGGTGCGTACCGCATCCAGACTCGCCTTCCCGCACAGTCCGCACGAGGAGGAGGTGTAGAAGTTCCGCTCCACGGACGCCTCGGGAACGACGACGCCCGGTGCGAGAGCCACGTCCACGATGTTGTACGTGTTGCTGCCCTCCGTGGTGGAACCGGCACAGTAACGGATGCCCACCACCTCGTCTGACCGGTGGACAACCCCCTCACCAGCGAGGAAACCCACGGCGAGGTCGAAGTCGTTGCCGGGCGTGCGCATCGTCACCGTGAGCGGCCGCCCGTTGACGCGGACCTCGAGCGGTTCCTCCACCACCAACGTGTCGACACGGTCGCTCACCGCGCCTTCCCGAATCCGCAGTATCTTCTCGCGGACCGTCACCCGACCCATAGTTTCGTGCCTTTCGGAACCTCGTGTTCGGACCAGTGCGCCCGGCCACGGGCACCCCTGGTGTGTCGGGCGGACATGCCCCGTTCCTGTTCCCGCCTCGCACCGAGTATCCACCCGCGGAGCCGCCGCCGGGAAGAGTCCCGCGCCCACAGCGGGACCATCCCGGCGGCGGCGACACGTACAGCCGTGGAACCCGGGCGGGGGTCGGGCCGCCCGCTGCGGGGCCCTTCCGGGAAGCCGGTGCGTCGCCCTCCGGACGTGTGTGGTTTTCATGATCCCAGGGAAACAGGACTGTCACATACGGTGACAGGGCTTCGAGCGGAAGCCCTGGTGCCAGCGGAGACAACATGCCGGACCATCTGCGTGTCCGGGGTAGAGTTCGAGCAGGTAAACGGTGTGATATGGGACATCGTTCGCAGAAAGCGTGTTGCGGGGCACGAGCCCTCCGGACCGTTGGCGCGTTGTCCGGCACACCCTGTCCCTGTCCCGACCCGGAGCTGCTATGACCACCTCACCGGAAAAGCGACGATACCCACCCTGGCTCCTCATCGCCGCAGGCGCTGCCATCATCCTCGCCACGTACTTCTACCTGGTGGTGTGGCAGCCGGAAAGCCTGGTGGGTGGTGCGGGGGTCGGACCAGCCGCACTCGTCGCTCTCGCCGGCTACCTGGCCGGCTCCGCCCTGATCATCGCCGGCGCCATGTCCCGGATGCCCACCTCGACGGTGACACTGTTGCCGATCGCCATCGCGATCAACATCGTGGCCGGACAGATCAACAACATGGTGGGTCTGCCGCTCTACCTCGACTCGATCGGGACGGTACTCGTCGGCCTGCTCGCGGGGCCGGCGGCCGGTGCCGCTACGGGGGCACTGAGCAACGTCATCTGGGGCATCAGTATCAGCCCGGCCTCGTTGCCGTTCTCCACCACCCAGGTCGGGATCGGTCTGCTCGCCGGTCTGTTCGCCCGCTGGGGCTGGACCCGGCGTCTGGTCACGTGCGTCGCGGCGGGAGTGATCACCGGCGGAGTGGCCGCCTTCATCTCCGGTCCGATATCCGCCTTCGTCTTCGGCGGCGCCAACGCCTCGGCGGGACGCAGCGCCATAGTCGCCCTGTTCCAGACCCTGGGGTTGGACACGCTCGGCGCCGCGATAGCCCAGGGGCTCACCGTCGACCCGTTGGACAAGGCAATCGCCTTCCTCATCGCGGTGTTGATCCTGCGATCCCTCCCCAGCCGCTTCTCGACCCGTTTCCCGTTCGCCCGGAAGCACGCGGTGTTCGCCCCCAGGCGCGCCTCGGCCCTGGCACGGACCGAAACCGCGGACGCCACCCACCAGGAGGACACGTTGCAAGGAGGGCGAGCGTGAGCCAGACGCTGAACTTCTACGACGAGGGCACCACCTGGATCCACCGGCTCAACCCGGTCACCAAACTGGTCTTCGTCGCTGCCGTGACCATCGCCGCCTTCGGAGTGGACAGCGTATGGTGGCCCGCCCTCCTGTTCGTTGTCCTGGAGCTCCCCGGTGCGGTCATCGCGCGAACCGCTCTCCGGTTCTGCAAGCTCGTCCTCGGGTTCTTCGGCCCGTTCCTGGTCATACTGTTCCTGCTGCAGGGACTCACCTACCCGGACCCCGGAACGGTGCTCGCCGAATTCGGCCCCTTCGCCATCAAGACCGAGGGTCTCGTCTTCGCCGGCACCACCGCGCTGCGGCTGCTGGTCATGGTGGGGGCGTTCATTCTGCTGCTGCTCACCACCCACCCGGGAACACTGATGTCGGGCATGCAACAGGCGGGGCTGCCCCCGAAGATCGCCTACGTGATCTCGGCGACCATGCAGATCATCCCCTCCTTCCAGGCGCGGGCCTCCGCGATTATGCAGGCACAGCAGGCGCGCGGGATGGAGACCAGCTCGGGCGGTGCCCTGAGCCGAGCGCGTCGGCTCGTCCCGCTCATGGGGCCGTTGCTCCTCGGCGCCCTCACCGATGTCGAGAACCGCTCCATCGCCATGGAGTCCCGGGCGTTCGGCTCTCCCCACCACCCGACCGCCTACACCGTTGTCAGCGATTCCCGCACCCAGCAAGCCGCGCGCTGGGGAATGATCCTGCTGGGAGTCTCCGCGATCGTGCTGAATACGCTGGGGGTTTTCTAACGTGATCACGTTCCGCGACTTCACCTACGCCTATCCGACCAGTGAGTCCCCCGTGCTGCACGACATCACCCTGGACGTGCATCCCGGGCGGTTCCACGGCCTCGTCGGCCCCGGCGGATCGGGAAAGTCCACCCTGGCCATGGCCGGCGCCGGGTTCATCCCCCACGCACAGGGCGGCGAGTACACCGGGGATGTCACGGTCGACGGCCTCACCGTCGGTGACACGTCGCTGCCCGAGCTCGTCACCAGGGTGGGGCTGGTCCAACAGGATCCGTTCAACCAGATCTCCGGTGCCAGGTTCAGCGTCCGGGAAGAGATCGCGTTCGGCTGCGAGAACCTCGGGACCGAACGCGGCGAGATGGTGCGCCGGGTGGACGACGTGATGCGGATGCTGGACATCACGCACCTGGCGGAGCGCTCCCCCTACGAACTCTCCGGCGGGCAACAGCAGGTCATCGCGGTGGCATCGATGCTGGTTATGCAACCCAGCGTTCTCATCCTGGACGAGCCCACCTCCCAGCTCGACCCCGCCGGCTCCCGCATGGTAGTCGAGGCGCTCGCGACCATCCGCCAGTCCGGGATGACCGTCCTTCTCATCGAGCACAAACTCGAACTCCTCGCTGAGTACGCTGACGAGCTCCACGTCCTCACCGGCGGTCGGCTCGTCGCGGAGGGGACACCGGAGGAGATCCTCACCGACACGCGGATGGAGGAGTGGGGAATCGGCCGCCCCCGCTTCGCCACTGCGGCAATGGAAGCCCGACGGGAAGGGGCGTGGCCGAGCGGTCGCAGCTTGCCTGTGACGCTGGACGCCGCTGCTGCAGGTTTCCGAGCGTTCCTGGAAGGAAAGCGATGAGCCTGATCAGTATCAGTAACCTCAGCTACACCTACCCCAGCGGTGTCACCGCCCTCACGGGAGTGAGCATGGACGTGGCCGCGGGGGAGCGGGTCGCCATCATCGGGCAGAACGGAGCGGGGAAGACCACGCTCGCCCGCCACCTCAACGGCATATACAAACCCTCCGACGGAACCGTCCGCATCGCGGGGCAGGACACAACCGACCAGAGCATCGCCCAACTGTCGGCCAGCGTCGGTTACGTCTTCCAGAACCCGGCGGACCAGCTCTTCGCGAAAACGGTCCGACGCGACGTGGAGTTCGGTCCGCGCAACCTCGCGAAGACGGAGACGGAACGGCACCGCCTCACCCAGTGGGCTCTGGAGGCCACCGGACTGACCGACCAGGCCGACCACCACCCGTACCACCTGTCCCCGGCGGAGCGTAAACGTGTCGCGCTGGCCTCGGTACTGGCCATGGGAACCCCGGCGGTCGTGCTGGACGAACCCACCACCGGGCAGGACCACCGGGAGGTCACCAGGATCCAGCACGTCCTGGGTGAGCTGCACGAACAGGGGACCACGGTCGTTGCGATCACACACGACATGGACTTCTGCGCGGAGAACTTCGACCGTGTCATCGTCATGGCCCACGGAAGCATCATCGCCGACGGCACCCCCGCCGAGGTGTTCGCCCAGCAGGACAAGCTGCACGAGGCCCGGGTCGAGCAACCGCAGCTGCTGCGCCTCGCACGGGAACTGGGGTGGTCGGCCACGGTCATCACGGTCGGCGGATTCCTGGAACAGCTGCGCGCCGCTCCCTCGGCCGTCGGGGAGGAGACGTCGGCGACGGGAGAGTGACGCCGGGTGGCTCCGTTCGGCGCCCCGCTCGGTCGGACCCGGTGCCGTGGCGCGTCCGGCGTATCTCGACCCTCCGTGGCGGCGGCCCCGTTCCGGAGGGTCCAGGCGCTGGCATGCCGTCCGGCCCCGGAGGAACAACGCCGGTCCGCGACAGGACGCGCGGTGGAGGCTCTGATGGGCGGGCGGCCGCGAGTGGTGGTCGCGGGGTCGGCGGGGCCGGATTGCGCCCTGCCGGTCGCCGCCTCTGGCGGAGCTCCCTCCCATGACCCGCGGACCCACTCTTCTCGCGTCCCAGTTGCAGTCCCAGAAGAATCTACACTGTAAAGGAACTGGTATGGCAACTTCTCCGATTCCATAACAAAACCCACGTCACATGGAACCACAGCACGCACCCACACATCTGACCTGAGACCATCAAGCGACGAATCCCCAAGCATCCTTCCCAAGGGGGGAGAACGCATCATGAGTTACGGTCCAGGTCCTGGACAACCACCACCGAACAACGGGGGCTGGGGAGCGCCGCCTCCTCCGCCCGGTGGCCCCCCGCCCGGTGGCCCCCCGCCCGGAGGTCCTCCCGGAGGCCCCCCACCCCCACCACCCCCCGGTCCGCAGCAGGGAAACGAGAAGCCAGCCAGCCAGGGCAGTGCCATCGGCGCCCTGATCGCCAACGCGGTAGGGCTCTTCTGCTGCTGCGGGGGCACCCTCGTCGGGCTGATCCTGGCCATCATCGGCCTGACCATGGTGAACAGTAACCCCAAGGCCTCGCGTGGCTGCACCCTCGCGTCGTGGATCCTGTTCGGCCTCTGCATCCTGTTCGGGATCGTTTACCTCATACTGGTATTCGCGATGGGGTGGGACACTCCCGGTTACTACGACTACTACTACGACTACGACTCCAGTTACTCGTACTGACGCGACAGGCGTGGTGGTGCTCGCCGCCACCACGCCCCATCACCGCCGCTGCCCCGGGGCGCGGGAAGCCCACACGCGGTCACGCCGCGGGTCCCCCACAGCGGTCGCAGTCGGCCAGCGGGCACGCACGGTCGTCGCCTCAGTCGGTGTCCGTGCTTCCGCCCAACGCGGCGGGGACCATGCCGCGTACCTGTTCGACGAGTTCGGCACGGGAGATCCCGATACCAGGACCGGTGGTTTCCCGCCTCTCGTCGGAGCCGGACCGTAGCGGGGGAGTCCGGATATGGCCGGTGGGAACGTTCCGGCTCGCGGCGTCCCGGAGCACCGCACCGCGGTAGGCGAGCTCGTTGAACAGTCCGTTCCCACCGGAGCCCTCCCGGGCCCGGGATCCCGCGGTAGGGCCGTCGCTCCTGAGGACTGGTTCCTCCGAACCGGCCGGAACCTCGACGACGGAGGTGTTCTCCCGCACCGGAACGTTTCCGGAGGACTCGGTGACCATGGTCCGGTGCGGCAGTGAGGAGCGGGCCCACTGCGGCCCCGGGGTCCCGGACCCGGTGAGAGGCACCGGCCCGGGAGCCCGCACATCCTCGTTGTCTGCGGCGTCGCTGCGCCACGCCGCGCTGTGTGTTTCCAGGACGAAGCAATCCTCGTCCCCCTGGCCGAGGGCGACGACGGCGTTCGCCGGCGCCGTGCCGCCGTCGCCTCCGGTGTAGTGCGGGGACAGGGCGCTCTCCACCATCCCGCCGGTGAAGTCGCGCCACCGCACCGGGAAGAGCGCCGTGCGTACCACCACGGTGTGTCCATCGAGGTCGAAGGTGGCGCCGTGCAGGGCGAGCGCCGCGACCCCCGAGGAGTTGGAAGCTCGGATGTCGGCGTCGAGGCCGCACGGGTCGAAGCCGGTCACGATGACGCCGAGCAACCGGTCGTCCGGCGGGAAGACCAGGTCGTCGTGTCCACGGGAGGCGTGTTCCAGCCGGGTGATCAGAGCGGCCCGGTCCCGTTGTCCGAGTTGGAAGGACGGTTGCCAGGACCGGAGCCGTGCGATGAGCGCCAACCGGGCCCAGTAGAGAACCCGGTCGTCGGTCGTCTCTTGGCGGGCGGCCTCCGACCAGAGTCTGCGGCCGTGTGAGGACACAGTTTGGGTGGCCTGGTCCAGGTCGCTGGCCGCGGCGAGGTCGGCGGAGAACAGGGGAGCGGCCGCGGCGAACCCGGAGCGGCGTAGGATGAGCTGCGGTGTCTCCAGCTCGGCGCGGGATTCCTCGACGGTCGCTGTGGTGGCACTCATCTTTTCCAGACTGAAGCGGCGGCAGGGCTTCGAGATCGGTGCGGAGTTTACCGCGCATCCGGTCTCCGGAGCGGACGCCCCCGCCGTCGGTCGGGGACCGCGCCCACCGGCCGACCTTGCCCGCGCGTGGCTCGCGCTGGTAGCGGTCGTTCCGGCGGGTTGACCGCCTCCGCCCGGGGGCGGAGAACCCCGGCGGGCTACGTCTCCGTCCCGGGCCGAGCATCCCGGAGCGTCGTCCGCCGCTTCGGGCCGGGACAATGCCCCCACCCTGCCATGGCCCCTCCGGCGTACCGTCGTACCACCACGGAAGCACGACGGTACGCCGGTGTCGTCACTCCAACCGGAAACTCATGTCCGCCTCTATCTGGGCAACGTCCATCTGCGCTTTCTGGAGCTTGCCGGAGTAGTCCCAGTTCATCGACCGCCACCGGGTGAACTGGTCCAGTACCCAGGTGCCGGACAGCCGTCCACCGTTGCCGGAACGGCCGTTCCCACCGAACGGCATGTGCGCCTCGGCACCCGAGGTGGAGTTGTTGACACTGACCATGCCCGCTCCGACACCGGAACGGAACGTGAACGCCGTTCGTGGGTCAGTGGTGTATACCGCGCTTGACAGGCCGTAACCGGGGAGGTTGGACAGTTCGATCGCTTCCTCGAGGTGCCGGTAGGTGGTCACGCCGATGATGGGGCCGAAGGTCTCCTCCGTGAATACCTTGTCGCTGGGACGCACCCCGTCCAGGATCACCGGATGGTAGAAGAAGCCCGATTCCGGGTCTCCGACGAACCCCTCCCGCGGACGGGCGGGGGTGATCCTTCCGGTCGCCGTTGACCCCAGAACCCGATGGTGGTCACTGATCCAGTTGAGGAAGCCCTCGTAACGCTCCGCGAAACGCTCGTTGATCATCGGTCCGTAGAGCACGTCGCGGGTGGGATCCCCCACCGCAGCTGAGGCGGTCGCCTCCGTGAGCAGGCTGATGAACCGCTCGTAGACCGACTCGTGCACGATCGCGGTTCCCAACGAGGTGCACCGCTGTCCGGCGGTGCCGAATCCGGAGAACAGCGCTCCCTCGGCCGCCAGCTCCACATCGGCGTCCTCCGTGACAACCATGGGGTTCTTGCCCCCGAGCTCGAGACAGGGGGTCTGGAGGTGACGGCCGCACAGTTCCCCGATGCGGGAGCCCACCGTGGTGGAGCCGGTGAAGCCGACCTTGTCAACGAGTCCCTCGTCGAGGGCGTCGCTCAGCCCCGCGAACGCCTCCTCTCCCTCGCAGTAGACGATGTTCAGCACACCCGGGGGGAGCCCCGCGCGGGAGAACACCTCGTAGAGCACCCAGGCGCAGGAGGCGGAATATTCGGCCGGCTTCCACACGACCGTGTTTCCGGTGAGGAGGGCAGGGACGATGTACCACGAGGGAACAGCCACGGGGAAGTTCCCCGCCGTGATGACAGCGGCCACACCCAGCGGGTCACGGAACGTGAACAGCTGTTTGTCCGGCATCTCCGAAGGGACGGTATGGCCATACAACCGGCGTCCCTCACTGCGGAAGAACTCGCATGTGTCTATGACCTCCTGAACCTCACCGCGCGCCTCCGTGAGGGTCTTTCCGATATCGCGGGTCACCGCGCGGGACAACGCCTCCTTGTTGGCCGTGGCCAGGTCGGCGATGTTACCGATGACCTGGCCACGGATGGGAGCGGGAGTCCGCGCCCACTCCTGTTGGGCCTGCTTCGCGGTGCGGCACGCCGAGGAGAAGTCCCCCCGGTCGGCAAGGCTGACGTGGGCCAACACCTCCTCCGTCAGCGAGGGATTGGTGTTGGCCATGGGGCGGTCCGCGCGCTGCAGGGGGACACCGCCGATCACGGACCGAAGGTCGGCGGGAGACTGGGCAGAGGTTGTCTCGGTCACCGAAGTGCTCCATTGCTCTTGGTGGGTTTTCTGCTCACGTAGCCCTCATTCTCGGGTGCGAAACATCATGGTGGCCATAGGAGGACGCGGCAGAAATCCCGAAAGCAGCTCCACAATCCGGGCTTAAAGTACAAATTTCTTCATTCAGGAAAAAGCTCACTTGTCGGCGGGGGACTGTCGTGCTGCCGGAAGCCGAAACCACCAAACCCCCGCGACGGGGAAACCCCCGAACACGCCCCCACCCAACCCCCGAAAGGCAGACGCGTCGGGCACGCTGGAAACGTGGAGCCAGGAGGAAAAACACCCCCGACGCAGGGCGCGATGAGAACACTCGAAGACAGCCAACCGACCGCACGCAGAACACAGGACCTGCTGCTCGCCCTCGCCGGGACGTTGTTGGTCGCGCTTGTCCTGCTGGTCGCCGAGATCCCCGCAGAGGACACGGGAACCGCCGACCCGGAGGAGCTTCGTGCGCTGATCTCCCCCTCTCTGATGGCGCTGATAGCGGGAGCGGCCAACCTCACCGTTCTGGTGCTGATCAGCGTGGTAACCGTGGAACGGCTCCTCCGGAAGCAGCTCCGCCAGCTTGTGCGCGGGATCGTCGCCGGAATCTGTGGCTACGGCGCCACGGGCATGCTCAACGCCGCAGTGCTCGCGGCGTCCGGCCCCGGAGGGCCGCCCGAGGTGCTGGCCACGTCGGACACGCACAGCGTCTTCACCATCGCCCTGCACGCCTACATCGCCGCCGCCGTTGCCTACGTGGGCGCACTGGCGCCCGATCACGTCCCCCGCGTGCGTACAGCGATGTGGCTCGGCATCACGGTCACCGCCGTCTCGGTCCTGTTCGCGGGGATCACCACTGCGGTCAGCCTGCTACTGACCATCGTGGTCGGACTGACCTGTGCCACGGGCACCAGCTACGCCGTGGGAATGTCCCAACCGGCCTCCATCACCGGCCAACTGGTGCGGGAACTGCGTCGGTTCGGCCTCGAACCACTCGAGATCACCCCGTCCGAGGACGATCAGGAGGGAAACCAGCACCTCAGTGTGGACACCGTTGACCGCCGCCTGGACATCATGCTGATGCACGCCAACGACACCGCACGCCTCGGGAGGCGTCTGCTCGGCATCGCCATGCTGCGCCAGTCGGCCGCCCCACCGGTACTGCTGGGACTGCGTCGACGCGTGGAACACGCCGCCCTGTTGGAGTCGGCCGCGCGCTCCGCCGGGGCCGCTGTCCCGCGTCTGATCGCCATCGGGGAACTCGGTCCCCAGACGGCGGTGCTCGTGCGGGAGCACCGCCGTGTCCGGTCATTGGACGACACCACCGCCTCCGACCTCACCGAGGAGAGCCTCGACGCCGTGTGGAGCGAGCTTGACCTCCTGCACCGGCACCGCGTCGCCCACAACGGCATCAACGGCGACACCCTCGGCTGGCAGATGAACGGACGTCCCACCTTCCTCGGCGTGTACGGCGGGAGTCTCGCCGCCGCACCACTCAAGATGTCCCTGGACGTGGCGGCCCTGCTGACCGTGTTGGCGATGCGTGTGGGGGCGGAACGCGCCGTGGCCTCCGCCGTACGGGTTCTGGGGGTGCCTCCCGTGGCCGGCGTTCTGCCCTTCGTGCAGCCCGCGGGACTACCGTTGGCACTACGCCGCCGCCTGACCACTCACCCACGGCTCCTCAGCGGCGTACGGGAGCAGATCGCGCTGATCGCCCCGGAAGCTCCGGCGAGACCGGCCCGCATCGAACGGATGCGTCCCCGGACCGTGGTCAGCGTCATCGCTGCCACCGTGGTCGGGATAGTTTTCGCCTACCAGCTCGCGGACGTGGACTTTTCCACGATCACCGGTGCCGAACCCGGGTGGGCCTCGGCCGCTTTCGTCGCTTCCCTGGTGTGCATGCTCGCCGCGGCCATGGCCCTCATGGGATTCGTTCCGCTCCGGTTGGGACTGTGGCGGACGGTTCTGGTGCAGTACGCGGCGTCGTTCCTACGGATCGCCGCCCCGGCGAGCGTGGGTGCGCTCGCGCTGAACACCCGCTATGTGACGCAGAGCGGCGCGTCGACGGGAGTGGCCATAGCCGCGGTGGGACTCTCCCAGGCCGCGGGGCTTCTGGTCCATGTTCCGCTGCTGCTGGTGTGCGCCTACCTCACCGGAACGGACTATGTCGCCGACTTCTCCCCCTCGGCCACGGTCATCGTCGTGAGCGTGTCCCTGTCGGCTCTGAGCGCGACCGTGCTTCTGTTCCCTGTGCTGCGCCGGGCGATCCTGGAACGCCTCCGCCCCTATTTCCGGGGGGTGCTTCCGCAGCTGCTCGACCTGCTACAGCGTCCGGGGAAACTCGCGATGGGGGTGGGCGGAACCCTGCTGCTCACCGTTGGGTTCGTGCTCTGTCTCCACTTCTCCGTCGCGGCCTTCGGCGGCAAAGCGAGCGTGGCGGCGGTCGCGGTGGTGTTCCTGGCCGGCAACGCGATCGGCTCGGCAGCTCCCTCCCCGGGAGGGTTGGGTGCGGTCGAGGCGGCGCTGCTCGGAGGGCTCACCACGGTGGCCTCCGTTCCCGCGGCCATCGCGCTTCCGGCCGTCCTGCTGTTCCGGGTCCTGACGTTCTGGCTTCCGGTTCTTCCCGGCTGGGGAGCCTTCCACCTCCTGCAGCGTTGGCGGGCGATCTAGCGTCTCGGCCGCGTGGTCGGTCCTGTACCGGACCGCGGCCGGATGCCGGGAAACCGGGACGCCCTGCCCAACATTATGAATCTACATCGTAAAGTCAAATTTTTGGTTGCCCCCAACAAAGTTGTGCACAATAAAGACTGGTAGGGTCCTCAATGAGGAGGGCAAGAGAGCATGTCCAACGCACCGGAACCAGACGACCCGCTAGCGCTACAGGCACAACTGTGCTTCGCGGTGTACTCGGCATCCCGAGCATTGACCGGGCTGTACCGTGAGCTCCTGGCCGGAACCGGCCTGACCTACCCGCAGTACCTGGTGATGTTGGTGCTATGGGAGCAGGGGACCGTGCCCGTCAAGGAGCTCGGGGAGCGACTGCGGCTTGACTCGGGCACGCTCTCGCCGCTGCTGCGCCGTCTGGAGACCAGCGGTCTCGTGCGGCGGATCCGCAGTTCCCAGGACGAACGGGTCGTCCGCGTGGCTCTCACCCAGCGGGGGACAGCGCTGCGGGACAGCGTCGAGCACATTCCACACCACGTGTTGTGCTCGTCCGGGATCCCGGAGAACAGGATCCCCGAACTACGCTCCCTGCTCGAACGGGTGACCTCCTCAGCCGAAGCCGCATCCGTGGAGGTGCGTGCTTCGACGGAACCCACATCCAACAAGGAACACTGAGGGAGACAACGTGAACGTTCTCTACACTGCCGACGCGACCGTTGAGGGCGAGGGCCGCACCGGTAAGGGCAGTACCAGTGACGACCGGCTCAACGTCGACCTGTCCGTGCCCAAAGGTCTGGGCGGGGACGACGGCCCGGGGACGAACCCGGAGCAGCTCTTCGCCGTGGGCTACGCCGCCTGCTTCCACGGCGCGCTGAAGAAGGTCGCGCGTGAGGCCAAGGCCTCGGTCGAGAACTCCACGGTCAACGCCAACGTCAGCCTCGGCCGCGAGGAGGACGGGATGGCTCTCGCGGTGGAGCTGACCGTGAACCTGCCCGGCAAGGACCAGGCGGAGGCGCAGAAGCTCGTGGACGCCGCCCACCAGGCGTGCCCCTACTCGAGGGCGACCCGTGGCAACATCGACGTGACGGTCACCGCCGTCACATCCTGACTGGGCTGCTACCGGGCTTCTCCCGGGGCCGTTGGGCTCCGGGAGAAGCCCCGCGGGCGGCCCAACAGCCCAGTGGGACCGGAAAACGGTCTCCGGAGCAGTTCCCTTCTTCCCCCGCCACGGGCCCGCACTACCCTGGCCGCCGGGTCTTCGTTACCCTAGCCTCCATGTTCGAGGCTCTGGTCGCGCAAGCTGGTATCTCCCCCCAACCCTCCCTTGCCGAGGTGGTTCGGGCCGTACACGCCATCCCGCACGGGCGCCCCAGCGAGCCCACAGCACAGGCGGTCCTCGCGGAGTGGCGCGGGACCAGCTCCACCAAGCACGAACTGCTGTCCTCGGTTGTCGCCGAACGCTGGCCGCAGGCCCAACCGCGGCTGGTGCACCGGGTCTACCGGTGCACCCCGGAACTGGCACGGGGGCGTTTCGGTGAGAAAGCGGCCTCCGCCGTCCCGGAGAACGGTCTGTGGGACGTGCACCGGTACCTCACCGTCGCGGTGGAAGGGGAACGTGTCACGATCGACGTGACGTTCCCGCACACTCCGGAGTGGGACGGGATCTCCTCCATGCCGGTCGCCGTGGGGGAGGGGAGCGACCATGAGGCCGGCCCCGACCCGAACAGGGAAAAGCGCGTACTGGAAGCGGCACGATGCGACCCCGCGGTGCGTGAACCCTTCATCGCTGCACTCTCCGCCTGACCCACGGAAAGCGGCGAGTCGCGGTCAGCTCGGCTCCGGCTCCCTGCTGACAGGTGTCGCCACTCCGGTGGGGCGCTCCCGGGAACGGCTCAGGGCCATCACGGTCACACACGCCAGGATGATCCCGGCGCCGGTCCACTGGCTCCAGGTCAGTTCCGCACCGAGAACCGCGACCCCGACGAGGGCTGACACGAGCGGGAACGCGAGCTCGGCCAGGGTGGCCCGGCTCGCGGGAGTACGGCTCAGTCCCCAGTAGTACAGCGACAGCGCGAGAAGCCCCGGAACGACGGCCAGCGCGGCCAGCATCGGCAGATGCGTGGGACCGACCAGCACCGGCGAGCCACTCCCGAGCACCAACAGCAGCGCGACCGGCAGAGCGAGCGTGAACCGCACGGCGGTGACGTGCATGAAGGACATCCGAATACCGGCCAGACGCCCCAGCACCGTGCCGGACGCCCACAACAGTGCGGCCCCCAGCGCCAGACCGGCCGCTTGGGCACCCTGGACGCTGACATCCAACGGGTCCGGGAACGCCAGGATCCATGTCCCGGCGACGGCGGGCAGAGCGTACCCGACGTAACGGGGGGAGAGGCGTTCTCCCAGAAGCAGTACGGCCAGCAGGATGCCCAACAACGGTTGGAGCTTCTGCAGCACCTGGGGAGTGATCGGGTCCCCCACCGTGAACGCCGCGGTGAACAGGGTGGTGGCGAGGACGGAGGACCCGCCGCCGACCACCACCATGGCGGCCACGGCCTTGGGGCCCGCACGAAGGAGCGCGCGCAGTGCCGGAACGATCCACGGCGCCAGCAGCAGGGTGATGATGGCGTGTTCGTACAGGACGATCGTCGGTGCGGGGAGTACCTGGGACAGGGGGTCCCGCATCAGGGCCGAGGTCCCCCACAATCCAGCCGCGACGGCCACTGCCCACATGCGGTCAGCGGTACGCGTTGTAGCCACGTTCGTTACCTCTGTCTATGCACGGCGGTGCGTCCGCCGTCGGGTCACTGGTTCCGGGGCGGAATCAGGCGGCCGTGTTCACCAGCAGCCGGTCCAACATGTCCTGCAGCGTTACCAGCCCGACGATCCCGTGGCTGTCCTCCACCAGAGCCAGATGGCTGCGACTCTCCCGCATGATACTCAGTGCCGCGTAGATGGGGGTTGCGGCCTCAATCGTCAGCACCGGACGCATCAGGTCCGCGGCAGTGGTCTTCTCCGGACTGACCAGCGCGTCCCGTACGTGCAGGACCCCGACCGGCTCGTCGCCCTCGAGGACGACGAGCCTCAGGTGTCCGGAACTGCGGGAGACGTTCTTGATCTCGGTGTGGGTGGCCTCGGGCGTGACGCCGGCCAGTTCCTGGCGGGGAGTGACGATCTCACGTACCGGCCGCGAGTTCACCTCCAGGGCCGTGGCGAGCTGGTCGCGGCGCTCGGCCTCAAGAGCCCCGGCCTTGGCGGAGTGGTCGACGAGCTCCCGCAGGTCCTCGGGACCGTGACCGGCCGCGACCTCGTCCACGGCCTCGATACCGAGACGGTGCAGGCACCAGTTCGCCATACCGTTCAGCAGCACCAGCACGGGGCGGGTGAGCCACATGAACACACGCATCGGCACCGCCAGGAGGATCGCCGACCTCTCCGGGTGGGAGATGGCCCAGGATTTGGGAGCCATCTCGCCGATCACCAGGTGCAGGAAGGTCACGATCACCAGGGACAGTGTGAACGACACCACCGCCGACGCGGGGCCCGGAAGGAACTCGTGCAGTAACGGTTCCAACAGGTGGTGCACCGCCGGCTTGGTGACAGCGCCCAGAGCCAGGGTGCACAGGGTGATGCCCAACTGGGAACCCGCGAGCAGCAGAGAGAGGTCACGGGCGCTCTTCAGCGCGGCCTGCGCGGAGAAACTGTCCTCCGCGGCCTCCTCCAGCCGGTAACGGCGAGCGGCAACGAGCGCGAACTCGATGGCGACGAAGAAGGCACTGAGCGCGATGATGCCCACCGAGACCAGCAGCGCGACAACAGGATGCAGATCGCTCACGCGTTTACCTCCCGGTCGGGCGACGTGGGCTCCGCGACGCGCGTCTCATGGAGTTCCAACCGCACCGTCTCCGGTACGTGCCGGTCGACCTCTCGCACACTCACCGATACGGAGTACTGGGGATCATCCTCGTGCGCGCCGGGATGGCGCGGGAGCTCCACCTGGATGCAGTCCCCGGGTTCGGGCAGCCGGCGCAGCTCGTGGATGACGAGCCCGCCGATGGTCTCGTAGTCGTTCTTCGGTAGGTCGTGGCCGATGAGGCGTTCGACCTCGTCGATGTGCAGGGCTCCTGGCAGCAGCCAGCTGCCGTCCTCGCCCACGCGTATCTCGCCGGCGTCCTCGGGATCGTGCTCGTCGGCGATCTCTCCGACGAGTTCCTCCGAGATGTCCTCGGTCGTGATGACGCCGGCCAGCCCGCCGTACTCGTCGACGACGCAGGCGAACTCCTCGTCCGACTCGCGTAACCGGCCGAGTGCTGCCGGGAGCGGCAGCGGTGCCGGAACCATCACCGCCGGACGTGCGACGTCGCCTATCGTGATCGAGGTCAGGTCGCGGTCGTCCAGCGCGAGCACGTCCCGCAGGCAGACCACACCGACGATGTCGTCCAGGCCGTGGCCCAGCACGGGGAAACGGGAGTGGCCGGAGGCCATCAGTTCGACGACCCGACTGACCGGCTCCCCGTTCTCGACCGTGGTGACCTGCGGGCGCGGGATCATGGCGTGCCCGGCGGTGCGGTCGTGGAAGTCCAGCGTGCGGTCGAGCAGAGTGGAGAGTTCGGCCGGAAGGTCACCGCTCTCGCGCGACTCTTCCACGATACGTTCGAGGTCGCGTGGGGTGGCGGCATGGCGGACGTCCTCCACCGGAGTGATCCGTACGGCTTTGAGCACCAGGATCGCCGCCTGGTCGAACAACCAGATCAGCCAGCCGAAAACGCGCAGGTAGGCGTTGGTGGACCAGGCGATCCGGCGGGCGAGCGGTTCGGGCCGGGCGATCGCGAGATTCTTGGCGAACAGCTCGCCGAAGACCATCTGCACCACGGTGGAGAACATCAGGGCCAGAGCGGTCCCCACCGCCAGTCCGACACCGGTGGGGACGTTGATCCCGCCGAACAGCTCGCCGATTCCGGAACCGATCATCGGTTCGGCGACGTAGCCGACGAGTAGCCCGGTAACGGTGATACCCAGCTGCGCACCGGAGAGCATGAAGGACGTTCGTCCGGTGACGTTCAGAGCGCGCCGCGCTCCGGTGTCCCCCTCCGCGGCCTGCGCTTGTAGACGGGAGCGGTCCACCGCCATGAAACCGAACTCCTGGGCGACGAAGTACCCGGTCGCCGCCGTGATGGCGATGACTACCACCGCTCCGAAAAGGATGCTGAGGACGACGCTCACTTCGCGCGCACCACCTCGGGGCGGTCACCCGCTCGGACGGTTACCGCACGCACCGGTATCGGTTTCGTCATGTCCTCGGGATCGGGGATGCAGCGCCCGCTTCGGGCGCTGCCGGTACTTCGGTACGGGTCCACTGTTCCTCTCTTTGGTCGCCTGTACCTGGGGATACGAATGCTGGAGGTAAGAAATTCCCGCAGTGAGCGGACCGAATCACTGACCCGAGGAGTCATTCCCGTTGGGAAGGCTCTGCCACTCTCTGCGGCGGGTCTCCGCGAGCGCGATGGCCGTCGCGACCGCGACGTTGAGGGAACCGACCTGGCCCACCTGCGGTATGTAGGCGGTCGCGTCGACGTTGGAGAGCAGGGCGGGGGAGCAGCCGTGGTCCTCGGCGCCGACAGCCAGGCAGACGTCACCCTCCAGCGCTGCCTCGTGCAGTGGCGCCGCGTCACGTGTGAGCTCCACGGCGACCACGGAGAACCCCTCCTCATGGGCGGCACTGACTGCTTCGCCGGATGTGCGGAGCTTGCGCCAGTCCAGTTTCCGTTCCGTTCCCAGGGCCGTTTTCCCTACCTGCGGATGGGTCGGCTCCGCGGAGTTGCCGGTCAGCCAGAGGTGTTCCACACCGAACGTCGCACTGCTTCGCAGGATGGATCCCAGGTTGAACGGTTGGGTCACCGACTCGACGATGAGGCCGATGCGGCCGTGTGTGTTCCTGCGCCATCGGCGGTTCAGCCGTTTTATGTCCGTGGGGCGGAGCTGTGTGCTCACCTGAAGTGCGTTCCTTATATGGATAGAGCGATGGTAGTTGCAGCCAGCATAGCGGTCGCGGGTGTGGAACGCGTGCCTGAGGTGTGCGGAGACACCGTGTCAGGAGCGCTGGACATGCAGTACTCGGAATCCGGCACGCGAGGCGAGGCGCCGGGTGGGGTAGCCGTTGTGTTCCAGCCAACGGTGCAGGGAGTCGGCGCCGAGGTTGCGCTGCACCACCAGGTAGGCGTTGCCCCCGTCGGCGAGCCGCCCCAGCCAGGTGTGCAGCAACGTGTGCAGGGCGGGTTTGCCCACCCGGATGGGTGGGTTGCTCCAGATCGTGTCGAACGGCCCGGACAGTTTCTCGCTCTCGGTGCTCCGGTCGGTCGGTTGTCCCTCGGGGATCAACTCAAAATCTACGTTGTAAAGGCCATTCTGTTGTGCATTTTGTTCAGCAAGAGCAACAGCACGAGAATTAACCTCAACCCCCAGCACCGAAGCCAACGGGCACCGCGCGGCCATTGCCAGGGCGATGGGACCGTACCCGCACCCCACGTCCAGCAGCCTGCCTGTCGGGGGAGGGGCGGGGACGTTCTCCAACAGAACCCGTGTCCCGACGTCGATCCTGTCCGGGGAGAAGACCCCGCGGTCGGTTCTCAGACGCAGGTGCAGGTCGGGAAGGACGAGATTGACAGTAGCGGGGCGGTGCGTCGCTTCCGGATCGGGTTCGAAGTAGTGCGGGGCCACACGATGACGGTACCAGTGGGCCACGCAACCCGAGTACCAGTACCGACCAAGTGGTCGGTACTGTTGTGCCGCCGACAGAGCCAACTGTTCAGGAGGAGAGCACGTGGGACGTTTCGACGGGAAAGTCGCGATCGTCACTGGGGCGAGCCGTGGCATCGGCCTGGCCTCCGCCCAGCGGATCGTTGCGGAAGGTGGGAAAGTAACCGTCACAGCCCGTAACCCCGATCCGCTCGAGGCCGCGGTTTCCGAACTAGGGGGCAAGGAGAACGCTCTCGGGGTCGCGGGTAAGGCCCACGACGAGGAGCACAGGCAAGACGCGATCGAACGGACGTTGGACACGTTCGGCCGCGTCGACGTCCTGATCAACAACACGGGGATCAACCCGGTCTTCGACGCCGTCGTCAACGTCGATCCGGCCGCTATGGCCAAGATCTTCGACGTGAACGTGATAGCCGCCGCAAGCTGGGTGAGTGCCGTCTACCACGCGTGGATGAAGGACAACGGCGGGGCGGTGGTGAACGTCGCCTCGTTGGCCGGACAGCATCCCTCACCCGGTCTCGGTATCTACGGGGCCAGCAAAGCGGCGCTGATCAACCTCACGGAGCAGCTCGCGTACGAGCTCGCCCCCGGGATTCGCGTGAACGCGGTCGCGCCCGCCGTGGTCAAGACCCAGTTCGCCTCCGCGCTGTACTCGGAGGATGAGGCCGCGGTCGCCGAGGGCTACCCACTGGGGCGTCTGGGCGAAGCCCAGGACGTGGCTGCCGCCATCGCACATCTGGCTTCCGCGGATGCCGCGTGGGTGACGGGGCAGACGCACACTCTCGACGGCGGGCGTACGCTCGGCGCCGGCGTCGAGTGAACCGAACAGTTCCCGCTCCTGCTCCGCGGTCCCAGGGCCGCTGTCCGCGGAGCAGTGCTTTCCGGACCGGATGCGCTCGGTCAACCATTGAAATCATGCCGTATCGGGCGGAAGATGGGGAGTAGAGTCCGTCATCAGGGAGGACCGATGAGAGCACAGGTCGGAGACCACCTGGTTGTCGAAGCTCCACGCGATGATGCCCATCGGCGTACCGGTGTGGTGACTGAGGTGCGCGGTTCCGAAGGTGCTCCGCCGTACCAGGTGCGCTGGCTGGATGAGGACCACGAGGCGCTGGTCTATCCCGGGCCGGACGCCCACATCGAGGAAGGTCCGGGTGAGGAGGACTCCGCCTGACTCCGGATGGTGGTCGGGCAACACCTGGGGGGAAAGATGCACACGATGAAGCGGTGGAACGTCGACATCCTGCTTTCCGAGGACAGTGAGGGGGACACGGCCCGCACATGGGCCGAAGTGGGCCTGGACTCCGAGGATGGCTCGGCACTGCGGGGCCACGGGATGGCACGCAAGCATCCCTTGGACGTCGATGTTCCGGAGATCGGTGACGAGCTCGCAGTATCGCGCGCTTTGGCGGACTTGTCCCGCCAGTTGCGTCAAGTGGCTGCTGAGGATATCTCCGAGCACACGGGTTCTCCGTGGCGTCCGTGACACCGGTTGACGAGGGGCGCCACAGCACCGTCGGCTCTGGTCAGAGCACGAGCGGTGGTGGGATGTCCCTCGTCCTCGTGCGTGCGCCAGGCGCGTGGTGACCGGAAATTGGCCGGTTGCGGCCAGATCGAGTGGGCCCTCGGTTCACCCTGAGGGGGTCGGGATAGGGCACACTCGGGCGTGATGACCACCTCTTCTGGTTCGCAGGGTACGCCTGCGCGAGTGATGGGCACTGTTGACGCCGCGACGATCGGTGCCGGTGCCATGATCGGGGCTGGCGTTTTCGCGGTGTTCGCTCCGGCAGCTGACGAGGCGGGGGCATGGTTGCCTGTCGCTTTGTTGATCGCCGGACTCGTGGCGTATTGCAACGCCACCTCCTCCGCCCGGTTGGCGGCACGTCACCCCCAGTCGGGGGGGAGCTACGTCTATGGGCGGGAGCGCCTGGGGGAGCTGTGGGGGTATCTCGCAGGCTGGGCGTTCATCGTGGGAAAGACGGCTTCGTGTGCGGCCATGGCGATGACGTTCGCCGCCTACGCGTGGCCGGCGGGCGGGAGTTGGGCGGCTGCTGGCGCGGTCGTCGTGCTCGCGGGGATCAGTCATCGCGGTATTCGTGCCACGGCGTTGGTAACCCGGTTTCTGCTGGTCGTCGTCCTGGTGGTGCTGGGAGTGTCCGTTGCCGTGTCGTTGGGGGGAGGGGCCGCTCAGTTCGAGCGTTTGTCCCTGACCAGTCACTGGCCGGGGTTCTTCGGGTTGCTGGGTGCGGCCGGCATGCTGTTCTTCGCTTTCGCGGGCTATGCGCGTATCGCGACGTTGGGTGCTGAGGTGCGCCGGCCCGAGCGGACCATTCCCCGTGCTATCTCCGTCGCGTTGGGCTTCGTTCTCCTCGTGTACCTCCTGGTCGGAGTGTCCGCGCTGACGGTGCTGGGACACAGTTCCCTCTCGGAGAGCTCCGCCCCGTTGGTGGACACCGTCGCCGCGGCCGGTTGGCCGTCCCTGGGCGGGTTCGTCCGGGTGGGGGCTGCGTTCGCCAGTCTGGGGGCGTTGCTGACTCTGTTGCTGGGAGTGTCGCGTACCGTGCACGCGTTGGCCGGCGATCGGAACCTTCCGTGGTTCCTGGCGAGGGTGCACGGGCGGTTCGCTGTGCCGTACCGGGCGCAGTGGGCCGTGGCGCTGGTCGTGTGCGTGTTGGTGCTTCTGGTCGACCTGCCGAGCGCGATCGGGTTCTCCGCTTTCGGGGTCCTGGTGTACTACGCCATTGCCAACGCCTCCGCGCTCCGGTTGGGGCCGGAGGAGAACCGTCCGCCCCTACTGGTTCCGGTCGGGGGGCTGACCGGATGTGTGGTGCTGGCTTTCAGCCTCCCGTTGACCTCGGTCGTTCCGGGGGTCACTGTTCTTCTCGCCGGGGGGCTCGCGTGGTTGTTGACCCGTTTCCTCCACCGTCGTGGTTGGGCGGGTGGTCAGTCTTCTCCCCGGGGGTGAGCGAGGCCGTGACGTGCGGTCGCGGACAGCCGTAGGTGCGCGAGTTCCTCAGGGGGGAACCAGGCGCAGTCCGCGGTGGAGCCGTTGCTCTCCGAGACCACTGCTGGTTTGGGATGGCTGACGTGCACCCGGAAGAATACCCACACCGCGTACAGGTCGGTGTGGGAGCTTTCCGGGCCGGTCGCGTTCGGGCGTCGATGGTATGTGGCCGACGTCAGCGTACCGATGTTCCCGTGCTGGCCTGTTTCCTCTGTGATTTCCCGCAGTAATGCTTCGCGTATGTCCTCGCCGTGATCGACCCCTCCACCGGGAAGATGCCAGCTTCCGGCGGAGGGGTAGCCGGGCGCGATCCTGGACAGCAAGACGCGCCCGGCCGTGTCGGTGACGACGCCGTAACAGCCGAACCGGCGTAACACGGGGGTGTTCGGTTGGGGCTCTTCGGTTACGAGTTCGTCGGCCTGGGGAAGCGCGGGAAGGTTTGGGTCCCGTGAGGTGGGAAGGAGTGTCCCTGCGGGAAGGGTGCACGTGTAGTGGATTCGGTCGATGTGTAGCAGGACCGGTCCGGCTGCGTCAGCCGTGGCTACGACCTCGCTGTAGGAGTCGTGCGGGGTGAGCACGGCACCTGGCGGAAGGTTCGCGGCTTGATGGGCAACCTGGGCTGGGTCGTCGCCGAAACGTACTCGTCCTCCCGGCAACCCCTGGTTCCTGCCGTGTTGGTCCACGAGAACGGACCCCTCAGGAGTGTGTGCTGTCACATGGGCACACACGCGTCTGGCCTTGCGGGGGCCGTGTTCGGTCATTGCAGTTCCGTTTCGGCCTTGGGCACTGCTGTGGGGCCGCCACCTCCTGCGAGGTCGACCAGATCGTCCAGTTTTTCGATCGCGGTGATGTCACTGGGTGCTTCGTTGTTCGGCCCGGTGTGCTGACCGTAGCGGTTGACCAGGATGGGGCGGAGGCCCGCTGCCACTGCCCCGAGGGCGTCGGCCCGCATCTGGTCGCCGACGTGCCAGCACTGGTGAGGGGCGACGCCGAGCCGTTGGCAGGCGATCTCGAAGACCCGCGCGTCGGGTTTTCCCACTCCGACGGCGTCGGCGCAGACGATGTCGTGGAACTGGTTGATGATCCCCAGGGCTGTGAGTTTCTCCCGTTGCAGGGTTTCGACTCCGTTGGTGATGACGCCGAGTCCGATGCCGAGGGTGGCGATCCGGCTGAGTGCCGGGGCCACGTCGTCGAAAGTGTGCCAGGAGGCACGGTGGGCTTGCAGGTAGACCTGGTAAAGCTCGTCGCACTCGGCGTCGGAGATCTGGGAGTTGCCTGCCTGGGTGGTGAGGGCCCGGACCCGTTCGCGGCGCTGTTCCTGGAAGCTGAGGCGTCCGGTGATGTAGGCGCCGAACGAGATGTCGGTCTGTACGTCCCACAGGTGGCGTGCGGCGGTGAAGCTGGGGTGTCCCACCCGTTCCATGAGTGCGCGCAGGCCGGCTGAGCTGGCCGCGCGGTCGTCGAGCAGGGTGTCGTCGAGATCGAAGAAGATCACGGTTGGCGCGGTGCGGCTATCTCGCATCGTACTTTCCCATCGCGTCCGGTAGCAGGGCAAACATCCCCACGCTACCGGTTCTCGGCTGCGTACCGTAGCGCCGCCCCGGTGGTTCAGGGTAGCCGTTGGAACCAGAGCAGTGAGGTCGTGGCGGTGGCGGCGGCGAGTAGTAGTGCCGCGATGAGGAAGCGGTTGGCGATGTTCTTGTTGACGGTTTCGGTTCCCAGGGAGGATCCGATGTCGGAGTAGACGTCGGTGAGTTCTGCTTCGGATTCCGCTTCGTAGAAGTGGCCGTCGGTGTGGTCGGCGAGTTGGTGGAGGGCGTCCTTGTCGATGTCGGCCGGTACCTGTTCTCCGTTGATCTCGACGAGTGCTTTCTCGGTTCCGAAGGCGATGGTGGATACCGGGATGTTGGCTTCGGAGGCGGCTCTGCTGGCTTCGGTTACGGAGCGGCCGCTGGTGTTCTCTCCGTCGGAGAGCAGTACTACCGCTGAGGGCGGGAGGTCGGACTGTTCTTCGGTGTCGTAGGACTGGATGGCCTGTAGTGAGGTGAATACTCCTTCGCCGATCGCTGTTCCGGTGGAGATCCGCAGGGTTTCGATGGAGTCGGTGACGGCTTTGTGGTCGCGTGTGGGGGAGGAGACGACGCTGGCGGAGGAGGAGAAGGCGACCATGCCCACGTTGAACCTGTCGGGGAGTGCGTTGACGAAGCCTTTGGCGGATTCCTTGGCGGCGCTGATCCGGTCTGGTTCGACGTCGTTGGCGACCATGGAGGGTGAGACGTCTATGGCGACCATGATGGTGGCGCGTTCGCGGGGGACGTCCACCGGTAGGGCGGGGCGGGCGAGGGCCGTGATCATCAGGCCTATGGTGGCGCAGAACAGGGCTGCGGGGACGTGTCGGCGCCATTTCGGCCGGTTGGGGGCGACGCGGTCGAGGAGGGCGAGGTTGGTGAAGCGGAGCGTGTAGTGGGTGCGGCGGGATTGTAGCCACAGGTATACGGCGATGAGGGCGGCGAGGGCGAGTAGTAGCCATAGCCATCGTGGGGCTAGGAAGGTCATTCCGAGGACGGTCACCCGCTTTTCCTCTCTTCCTCGCCGGGAGTGGGGTCTCGTGGTGGTGTCAGCGGGGGATCGGTGGTGTGTTGTGGACGCTGCGTCGTTGCTGGGTGACGAATCGGGCGATGTCGGCGACCCAGTCGCGGTCGGTGCGTAGTGCTATGTGTTCCACGCCGCATCGGCGGAGGCCGTCGTGGATGGCTTGGCGTTGTGCCGTGGCTGCCCGGTGGAAGGTGTCGCGGAGGGCCGGGGTGAGGTGTACTTCTCGGACTTTTCCGGTTTCCGGGTCGGTCATGGGGACGAGTCCCATGGCGGGCAGGTCGGTTTCGCGGGGGTCGGAGACGGTGACAGCGAGTGTCTGGTGGCGGGCCGAGATGTGACGCAGGGGACGTTCCCAGGAGGCGGGGGAGTCGCGGTTCGCCTCGGGTGGGGTGTCGAGGAAGTCGGAGATGATGATGCGCAGCCCTCGGCGGGGGTGGGAGCGGGCCATGTCGTGCAGGGCTTCGGGCAGGGAGGTTGTGTTTGGTGTGTCCGCGGTGGGCCGAGCGTCGCGTGGGGCGGCCTTGATCGTCGCGAGCAGGGTGATGAGTGCTGCTTTTCCCGAGCGCGCTGGCCAGCGGCGGATGCGTCCGTTGTGGAGGAAGTGGACACCGAAGCGGTCTCCCACGCGTTGGGTCAGCATTGTGAGTGCGGCGAGCGCTCCCATGGCGACCTCGCGTTTTTCCTGGTGGGCGGTTCCGAAGTCCATGCTGGCTGAGAGGTCGAGCAGGGTCCAGCTTTCCAGCTCGTGGTCGGCGACGGGGTCGCGTACGTGCGGTGTTGTGGTGCGTGCGGTCACCGCCCAGTCCATGAGCCGTATGTCGTCTTCGCCGGGGTGGTAGACGCGTGCTTCCGCCGGTTCGCTTCCGGGGCCTACGCGTAGGCCGGGGTGTTCGCCGTGTAGCAGCCCCTCCAGCCGGCGTACGACACGCAGGTCCAGGTGGCGCAGGGCCGCGGTGAGTTCCCGGTCTATGGGGATGGCTGCGCGTGTGGTGGGTGGCATCTCTGGTGCTGTCTAGTTGACGGTCGTCGCGGTTGCGGGGGTGTCCCAGATGACGCGTGGTGGGGGAACGGTGGCCAGGATCTGGTCGATGACGTGGTGAGGGGTTATGCCGTCGGCGAGGGCGTCGAATGTGAGGATGAGCCGGTGTCCCATGATGTCGTGGGCGAGCTGGTGCACGTCGTCGGGTAGTACGTAGTCGCGCCCGCGGATGAGGGCCAGCGCGCGTGCGGCCGCGACGAGCCCCAGGGTGGCGCGTGGGCTGGCGCCGATCTCCACGACGTGTGTGAGGTCGGGGACGCCGTAGTTCCCCGGCTCGCGGGTTGCCATGACGAGGCGCACGATGTAGTCGGCGATGAGCTGGTGCACGTGTACTTTCTGCGCGTCCTGTTGGAGCTCCCGCAGGGTCACCGGGTCGAGTATCCGGTGTGCCGTCGGGGGGTCGGCACTCATCCGGCGCAGGATTTCCATTTCCTCGTGTGCTTGGGGGTGGGGGACGGTGATCTTCATGAGGAAACGGTCACGCTGCGCTTCGGGCAGTGGGTAGACACCTTCCGACTCGACGGGGTTCTGGGCGGCGATGACGACGAAGGGGTGGGGGAGCTGGTACGTGTTTCCTCCCAGCGAGACCTGCTTTTCCGCCATGACCTCGAGCAGGGATGACTGGACTTTGGCCGGGGCGCGGTTGATCTCGTCGGCGAGGACGAAGTTGACGAACACGGGGCCGAGTTCGACGTTGAACTGTTCGGTTGAGGGGTGGTAGACGCGGGTCCCGACAATGTCGGAGGGAACCAGGTCGGGAGTGAACTGCAGGCGGGTGAAGGAGCCACCGGTTACTTTGGCCAGGGTGGAGACCGCCAGGGTCTTGGCTATTCCGGGCACCCCTTCGAGGAGGCAGTGCCCGTTGGCTATGAGTGTTATCAGGCAGCGTTCCACCATCTGGTTCTGGCCGACGATAACGGTGGAAACCTCGTGTAGCGCGGCACGAAGCAGCCGGGTGGAGTCACCCTGTCTGTCGCTGTTGTCTGTCGCGGTTTCCGTGTCGTGCAGGGGGAGGGGCTCTTCCGGCATGTGTTTCTGCCTTTCAACCGCTGGCGGCTGTCTTAGCTCCGCTGGTGCCGGGTACGTTTATGAACGCGTGTCGGTGATGTTACCTGGCTGTTCCGTTGTGAGGGGTGAAGGCGTGGGGGTGGCGCGGTTTCACGGCCGGGTGTGTGCGCCGGGAGGGCGGTAGCCAGGCGTGTCGATGCCGCTGAATGATACTGATCCACGTCAGGTCGGGGCCTTTCGGCTGGTGGGACGTGACCGGGTGGAACCGGCCGGCACGGTGTACGCGGGCAGCGACGCTGCGGGCCGGTCGGTGAGCGTCGCGGTGCTCCACCCTGGGGCGGCGGGTGACGCGGCTGCGTGGGAACGGTTCGTCTCCGCCGTGCACGGCGGAGACGAACACGGGTACCGTCCGGAGGTTCTGGCATGCAACACGGGCGGGTCGAGCGCCCCGTGGGTGGCGGCCCGCCGCCGGTCGGGACAACCGGGTGCCGAGGTGTTCCTGAGGGCCGTTACCGTTCCGGACGGGGGGACACCGCGGGGAGCGCCGTCGTATCTTCCCCACTGGGCCAGCAGCCAGCACCCGCCCGCGGCCGTACGTTGGTCGTGGCTGGGTGGCGGGCAAGGGGCGGGTGGAGCGGTCGCCGCACAGCCGTCCCGGTCGGTGGTGTGGGGAGTGCTGGCGCTGCTGCTGGTGGTCGCGGTGTTGTTGGTACTGCTGTACTTCCTGCTGTCGTCGTTGTCGCAGCAGGCGGATGTGAACTCGTGGCAGCAGCCCTCCTCGCCCCCGCCGTCCCCTGTGGAGGCTCCGAAACCGGAGGAGGACGCCGATCCGCAGGTGTCGCCGGGATCTCCCCGGGAGCCGTCGCCCAGCAGCGAGCCGCCGACGGCTCCCTCGGAGGGTTCCCCGCCCGGAAGCCCCCGGGACCCTGAGGGGTTGGCCTGATGTGTCCCCTCGGGGGTGCTTCTTCCCACGAAGACGGGGGAGGAGGGGTTACCCTGCCGCTGCAACGGCAGGTCGCAACGAGTGCGCCTGCCTGCCCGTGTGTGCGAAGGAGGCAACATGGCCCTGTTGGAGCAGCAGCAGATCCAGGACGGTCTGGCCCGGTTGGAGGGCTGGGAGTGGGATCCCGAGTCCAACGAGATTCGCCGAACCGTGGCGATGCCGAGTTTCATGAGCGGCATCAACCTTGTCACCTCGGTCGCGCATGTCGCGGAACAGGCCGACCACCATCCGGACATGGACATCCGGTTCAACCGGATCACCTTCCACCAGACCACGCACGCCGCTGGTGGGGTTACCCAGCAGGATCTGGATATGGCTTCCCGGATCGATGAGCTCGTCTCCGATGCCGCCCCGACCCGTTAGGGGCGGGGTCATCGGACGGGAAAGTGCAGCCGGGAACGCCGGATCTTTCCGGACGGGGTGCGTGGCAGCTCGGTGACGAAGGTGACGTAGCGGGGATAGGCGTGTGCGGCGAAACGGTTGCGCACCAGTTCCTTGAGTTCCTCGGCGAGCTCGTCGGTGGGGTGCGCGTCGGCCCCCAGCACGACGCTGGCGGCCACGGTCTGCCCGCGTAGCTCGTCGGGGACCCCGTACACCACGGTCTCCTCGACGGCGGGGTGCTGCAACAGGGCTGACTCCACGTCGGCGGGACCGATGCGGTATCCCGACATGAGGATGACGTCGTTGTCGCGGGCGGAGAAGAACAGGTACCCGTCCTCGTCCTGGCTACCGGTGTCTCCTGTCAGGTACCAGCGGCCGTCCGGGGTGAAGGGCGCCGTCGCCTCCGTGGTCATGGCGTGGTATCCCGTGAACCACATCGCGGGGCTGTTCGCCACGTCCACCGCGACACGCCCGAAGCTGCCGGTGGGGGCTTCCTCGTCGGTAACCGGATCCAGGACGGTCATGTCCCAGCCGGGCAGTGAACGCCCTATCGAGGCCGCCCGAAGGTCGGTCGCGACGTCGGGATGGTGGTGCTGTCCGGCGCACATGCCGAGTTCGCTCTGTCCGTAGTGTTCGCGTAGCGCCACCCCGAACGTGTCGAAGGCCCAGTCCACCACGTCGGGAGTCAGCGGTTCCCCGGCGCTGGAGAGGCAGCGGAGCGCGATCTCGGGCGGAAGGGTCTTCACCGTGGCTCGCAGGGTCCGGTAGACGGTGGGAGCCGCAGCCATGTTGGTCACCCCGAAGGTCGCGAGTACGTCCAGGGTCAGTTCGGGGTCGAAGCCAGCGCGGAGCTGCAGCGTGCGGTGACCGGCGAGAAGGGGAGCGACCAGGCCGTAGTACAGCCCGTAGGCCCAGCCGGGGTCGGCAGTGTTCCAGTACACGTCGTCGTCGGTGACGTCGAGACCGTAATGGTGGTAGGCGTGGAACGCTGCCAGCGCCCGTACCGGCACCTCGACACCGCGGGGGGAACCACCCGTGCCCGAGGTGTACAGCAGGATGAAGGGTGCTGCCCCGCCGACCGCCGCAGGCGGCACCGGGGGAGCGGAGGGGTCGGCGAGGCCGGTGAGTGTGTGGTCCCCGTCCCGCAACGGTGCCGTTGTGGTGGTCACGACGTGCCATGGCGCCTCAGCGGGCATGTCCGGGCCGGGGTCCAGTTTGAACCGCTGGTCGTCGTCACAGACGACGACAGCCACGGTGGGGTCGGTGAGGCGCAGGGCCACGGCGGAAGGCGCGAGAGCGGTGAAAAGAGGAACGTGCACGGCTCCGAGACGCCACAGCGCCAGGGCCGTAACGGCCAGGTCAGCACCGCGGCCCATGAGCGTGGCGACATGGTCGCCGCGCGTGACACCCAGTCGGGCCATGCCGTCCGCGAGCTCGGTGGAGCGCCGAGCGAGTTCACCGTAGGTGAGGTCCCGAGAACCCAGGTCGGGACCGATCTCGGTGATGGCGACGGTGTCGGCGGGATGGCGGTCGCACAGCAGGTGGGCCACACAGGTGTCCGGGGTGTCGTATGTGGCTAGCCAGTCATGGATTTGCTGCGCCGGAGCAGGCATCGGTGCTTGTCCTCTTTTCGATGGAACATCATGATCAGCACGGTCCAACACCAGAGTATTTCCCGTGTGTGACGGTGCCCTCATTTCTGGGCGACACCGGTCGCCGTCAGCGACGATGGGGGAATGGACACCGATACTGTCGTCGAACGCTTCGGTCTCTCGGAGACGACGGAGGCGTGGCTGTACCAGGCCGCACAGTTGCCGCGACCGTCCGGAGGAGTGCCGCTTCCGCCCCGTTGGGAGGCAAGCGGTGCGCTTTCCGTCTTCGGACTGGCCGACGAGGACGCCACCGAACTCGTGCACTGGTGGCCCGATGACTCGTGGCCGCCGGAACTGTGGTGGCTGCTGGAGCGCATGTACGCCCAGGTGGTCGCCGACCTGTACACCCGAACGCCGGAGTGGCGTCACTGGCCCGCCCTGGTGGAGGCCGACGATCCGCGGCTACGGTGCGCTTCCGTGTTCGCTTTCGCGGCCGCCGTGCCCCACCTGGCGGAGGTTCACCGTCGGCTCGGTGTTCCATGGGAGGCCACGGCAGCGACCCTGGGGGACGTTGGGCGCCACGTCGCCCAGACACGCAGGATGTTCGGCCGTGTGGGGCTGGAGACCGCGTCCTGGATAGCGCTGCACTTCCGGGCCGGCCTGTACGCCTTGGGGCGCCTGCAGTTCGAACCCAACGTTCTGGCCGAGCAGGCGGCCGTGACATGGTACCCCGCCTCGGAAGCGGCCTCCCTGCCCGCGGAACTGCACCCCGGCCAACCAGCGCTCCGCGTCCATATCCCGGCGGAAGGGCCATTGGACGCTCGGGGAGTGGAGGAGTCGCTGACGCGCGCCCGCCCGTTCTTCCGCTCGTGTCTCGGCACGGACTATCCGGTGGCGACGTGCACGTCATGGTTGCTGGACCCGCAGCTCGCCGAGTACCTGGATCCCGCGAGCAACATCATGGCGTTCCAGCGGCGGTTCACGCTGGTGGAACGCCAGAACCCCGGGAACACCGACGTCTTCCGGTTCGTGTTCGGCATGCCCGAGGTCAGACCGGACGAGGCCCCGCAACGGACCCGGTTGGAACGCGCGGTTGTGGAACATCTCCGCAACGGCGGGCAGTGGCACGTACGTACCGGCTGGTTACGACTCGGGTGATTCGGTGCGGGGAACGCTCACGCGGTGTCACCGGGGTCGGGAACAGCCGACCATCCCGTGGTCAGGATCCGTCCGGAGCCGTGGCAGTCACCGCAGGGCCGCGGCACCACCATCTCGCCGTAGAGGTCGCTACCGGTGTAACCGACGACGTTCACGCGTAGGCCACTTCCTTGGCACCCCTGGCACACGATCGTAAGGTCCATCCTTGCAGGATAACTGCCCTACGGCGCCCGCCGGGGAAGTGCCGCACCCGTATTACTTTACATAATGTTTCTTATCGGCGTGTTTGGGAGGTGGGAGCGAGAGGGGTTGAGGGCCGTTCTGTCGGCGGTGCGTTCCGCTGGCACAGCGGCATGCGACCGGCGCCCGGGCCGCTTCGGCGGCTCGTCGTGTCGCGGTGTGTCGGGTGCGGTGAACGGCGCGGGCGCCTCCGACGTGTTCCGCGGCGCCGCCGATGCCGTGCTGGATTCTGCCGGTTCCTCGGCATCGCCGATTTGTCGTACGCGTCGTCGCACCTGTCCGTGTCCCGTGGGTGCAGCCCGTGCCGCGCCCTGTTCGGCGAAAGGACAGCAAGACAGCCAAGGGTCGGTTCGGCACGGTTGCGAACTGGTACGCACCGGTTCGCCTGCCGGTCCTGTTGTTGGCTTGTTCTGCCCCTTTCATCCCCCCTCTACCGCTTTATGGTCGATCGTACTTTTCATGCATAAATTGCGTTATACATGATTTTGGAGCATTGATGACCTTTTGTGGGGTTTCTCGTCCGTGATGGTGTGGGAGGGGCGCACCTCCGGCCAGTTGTCACGTCCATTGACGAAAAGCCGTGGGATACGGGTGCTTTTTGCTATGTTTCGCGGGAGCATCGAACGGTGACGGACCGCGACGACCTCTCCCCGATCCACATGGGCGACGCCAACTCTCCGATCGCGGAGGCGGAACGTGTGCGACCAGTGGCACACACGCCTCCCCCCTCCCCTGCTTCCACTTCCCGACGCTTCGCGTTCCCGCGTCTTTTCCCCGGTTACGGCCCCGGGCGGTTGCTCGGGATCGACGTGGCGCGCGGCCTGGCCATCGTGGGGATGTTCGTGGTGCACCTCGGCCTGGGGACCTCCCTGGGCGGCGGTTCCGACAACCCGTTGATCCCGGTGGTGTCGGGACGCGCAGCAGCCCTGTTCGCGGTACTGGCCGGCGTGTCGGTCGCGCTGCTCTCGGGGGGTGCCACGCCGAAGTCCGGTGGGGAGATGGGAGTCGCGCTGTGGCGAGTCGTGATCCGGGCCCTGTGCATGCTGCCGGTGGGGACACTGCTGACCATGCTGGAGACCGGTCCGGCGATCATCCTGTCCTATTACGCCGTGTTCTTCGTCCTGGCGGTTCCGTTCATGCGGGAACGGTGGAAGGTCGTGGCCGGAACGGCGGCCGTACTGGCCGTTGTGGGGCCGGTTTCCTCGTTCGTGCTGCGCGGGATGTTGGAAAGCGGGCCGTTGGCGGTTTCCGTTGCCTGGATCAACACCCACGACCCCCTGGTGGCGCTGTCCGGGGAAGGGATCGTCGCCTTCCTGCTGACCGGCTCCTACCCTGCCGTCACCTGGATGCCGTTCGTGCTGGCGGGACTGGCCATCGGACGGTTGCGCTTGGGAACAGCACGGGTGCAGTGGGTCCTGACCGCGGTTGGGACGGGAACAGCCGTCCTGGCCTACGGCGGGTCGTGGCTCGCGATGGCCGTTGGGGGGAGTGAACGCCTCGATGCGGCGTTCCGCTCCCAGCAGGCGCAGGGCTACGGGAGCGAACAGTCCCTCGCCGACACCCTGCGTACCGAGCTGGGGGGAACCGTCCCCACCGGCGACTGGACGTGGCTGCTGGCCGCCGCTCCGCACAGCGGAACCCCGTTCGAGGTGTACGGGGCCGGTGGGGTCGCCATAGCCGTCCTGGGAACATGTCTGCTGGCCGCCCGCTACCTCTCCTGGCTCCTGTTCCCGTTGGCGGCCCTGGGCGCGCTGGCTCTGACGACCTACGCCGGGCACATCCTGGCGATCTGGGTTGCCGACCACGCACTGCTGTCCGGCACTCCCCTGGCCTGGCTGACGGACAACCTGGCATGGAGCGTACTGCTGGGGTCCCTCGCCGGTACCGCTCTCTGGCGGATGCTCCTTCGCCACGGACCGCTGGAGTGGACGCTACACACGGTGTCGACCGTGGTCGCGCGGCGCATCCCCTGACCGGGACCGCAGCGTTACGGCGCCTCGCGCGTGGGTTGTGCGGCTGAGGGTGGGTGACGCCGTCGCCTACTCCCCTACTCTCTGCGTGGATGGATGTGGTTTCCGGACAACGGCGGGCTGGTTGGTGATCGCGTCCGCCGGAACCGGGGATGCTGGGAGACATGAGTGCTGTGGAGGCTGAGGCGTCACCGATGCGGGCGGTCGATGCCATCGAGAGGTACCTGGTGGTGCGGAGCGCGGAGAAACCCTCCTCCCATACCCTTGCCGCCTACCGCCGTGATCTGACCGGGGTGTTGGGATGTGTGGCCCAGGGGCGCGGCTGTGAACGCGCCGAGCTGTGGCTGGAGGACCTGACGGGTGGGGTGCTGCGTCAGGCGTTCGCGGATTTCGCCTCGGAGCGGGCGGCGTCGAGTGTGGTGCGCGCGTGGTCGACGTGGAACGGGTTCTTCGGGTTCCTGGTGGCCGAGGGGATCGTGGGGGGAAACCCGATGTCGGCGGTGCGCCGTCCTCGGTTGCAACCGGCGGAGCCCAAGCCGTTGCTGGGTGAGGACACGCCGGAGCAGCTACTGGAGGCGCTCGCCGCGGGATGTCGGAAGGCTCGGGACCCATGGCCGGAACGCGACATCGCGGTGCTGGCGCTGGCGCTGCTGACCGGGTTGCGCTCCGCGGAGATGCTGGCGCTGCGGGTGGACTCGTTGGGGGGTCGTCCCGGGGAGCGCCGTGTCCGGGCGTTGGGAAAAGGGGGGCGGGTACGTTCGTTGCCGATCGAACCTCCCCTCGAGGAGCTGATCGAGACGTACCTGCGTAGCCGGGAGACGCGGTTCGGTGTGCAGGTGCGGGGAACGGACCCGTTGTTGGTGGACAACCGCGGGGAGGGCTTGCGCCGAGGTGGGCTGCAGTACCTGGTCCGCCAGTGCTACAAGCACGCTGGGGTGCATGATCGGGTGGCGCGCGGGACACTGGTGCACGCGCTCCGGCACACGTTCGCCACACGGTTGGCGGAGGACGGGGCCTCGGTCACCGAGATCATGCGGTTGCTGGGTCATACGTCGGTCGCGTCGTCGCAGTCCTACATTGACGTGACGGCGTCGGCGCAACGGGAAGCGGCGCGTTCCAACCGCACCTACGGGGTGCTGCGGCGCCTCTCAGAGGGTGACGAGGGGGCGTGACCGGCTGTTGTGGTGTGTCCTGGGGTGCTGTGGAGCATGGTGATCTGCTGACAGGGTTGTTCGGGTGCGCTACTACGCTGATTTGCATATTCATTCGAAGTATTCACGGGCCTGCAGTAAGGATTGCGACATTGAGCATCTGACGTGGTGGGCCCGGCGTAAGGGGATCACGGTTGTGGGGACGGGTGATTTCACCCATCCGGCGTGGTTCGCCCATTTGAAAGAGGTGTTGGGGCCGGCGGAGCCGGGGTTGTTCCGGCTGCGGCCGGATATCGAGCGTTCGCTCGACCGTAGTTTGCCCCCTGCGTGTTCGGGCGCTGTGCGTTTCATGTTGTCGGTTGAGATATCGACGATCTACAAGTACGGCGACTACACGCGTAAGGTGCACCATCTCTGTTACATGCCGGATTTCGCTGCTGCCGAGGAGTTCAACCGTCGGCTGGGGGCGATCGGGAACCTGGGGTCGGACGGGCGTCCGATTCTTGGTCTCGATTCCCGGGATCTGCTGGAGATCGTTCTGGAGAGTGGGGACGGGGCGTATCTGGTTCCCGCTCACATATGGACGCCGTGGTTCGCTGTCCTGGGGTCCAAGGCCGGGTTCAACACGATCGAGGAGTGTTACCGCGACCTCTCCGGGCACATATTCGCCCTGGAGACGGGGCTGTCGAGCGATCCGGAGATGAACTGGCGTATCTCCGGGTTGGACGGGTACACGCTGGTGAGTCATTCCGACGCGCACTCCCCGCCGATGCTGGGTCGGGAAGCGAGCGTGTTCGACACCGACGTGGATTACTTCGCCATCCGTCGGGCCTTGGAGACCGGGCGGGGGTACGCGGGGTCCGTGGAGTTCTTTCCGGAGGAGGGGAAGTACCACTTGGACGGTCACCGCAAGTGCGGGACGCGTCTGGATCCTGCCGAGACCCGTGCGCACGGCGGGCGGTGTCCGACGTGTGGGAAGCCGGTGACGGTGGGGGTGCTGAACCGGGTGGACGCGCTCGCCGACCGTGCCGCGGGGGTTGCCCCTGAGGGAGCTGCGGGGTACAGCAACCTGATTCCGCTTCCGGAGATCGTGGGTGAGGTTCTCGGGGTCGGCCCGAAGAGCAAGAAGGTCCGTGGTGAGATCGACGTGTTGACCGCGGAACACGGGCCGGAGCTGGCGATCCTGGACGATGTCCCTGTCGATGACGTGCGGCGGCGTTCGGAACCGTTGGCCGAGGCGATCCGGCGGCTGCGGTCGGGTGAGGTGATCCGGCAGGCGGGTTACGACGGGGAGTACGGAACGATCCGGTTGTTCGAGCCCGGTGAGTTGCAGCGGTTGCGGTCGTGGGACGTTCCCGCGTTATTCGGCGAGGAGGCGTTGCCCGCTGGCGGCCCGCGCGAGGAGGGATCTCCCCCCTCCGCTCCCCCGGCTGCCGCGTCGGCAGCGGAGGGGTATCCCGCGGAGGTGGCGGTCGACACCGCGGATCCCTCCGCGGATGCCGGGGGTGACGGTGGCGGCGGTGTGCTGGAGGGACTGGACCCTGACCAGCGTGCCGCGGCCGGGGTCGCTGAGGGGCCGTTGCTGATCGTCGCGGGTCCGGGGACCGGAAAGACGCGAACAGTGACCTACCGTATCGCGCACGCTGTCCTGGAACGCGGGGTTCCTGCTGGGGAGTGCCTGGCGATCACCTTCACCCGCCGGGCCGCGGACGAGATGGCGGAGCGGCTGCGGGGGTTGGTCGGTGCCGAGGCGGACGATGTCACGGTTGCCACGTTCCACTCGTGGGGGATGTGGTTGTTGCGGTCCTACCGGTCCCGGTTGGGGTTGCCCGGGGAGTTCGAGGTTGCTGATGCCGCCCGGCAGGAGTCGGTGCTGACCGAGGTGCTGGGAGACCAGCGGTCGGCGAGGCGGTGGCAGGCCGAGCTGTCGCGGTTTCGGCGCGGTGGGTTGGCTGGGGACGACGCCGAGGTCGCTGAGGTGGCCCAGGGCTACGTTACGGCGTTGCGGTCCCGCGGTCTGGTGGACTACGACGACCTGATCGTTCTCTCGGTGTGGTTGTTGGAGAACGATCCGGAGGTGGCGGCGGAGTGCCGGAGACGGTTCCGGTGGATCACCGTCGACGAGTACCAGGATGTGGACGAGCTGCAGTACCGGTTGCTGTGGGTGTTGGCGCCGGCGGACGCCAACGTGACGGTGATCGGGGACCCGGACCAGGCGATCTATGGCTTCCGGGGGGCTGATGTCGGGTTCTTCCTGCGGTTCGAGCGGGACTATCCGACGGCGCCGGTGGTTCACCTGGGGCGGAACTACCGCAGTGGTCGCAACATCGTGGCGGGTGCGCTGTCGGCGATCGCCCCGGAGACGCTGGTGACGGACCGGGTGTTGGTGCCGGAGCGGTCCGACAGCGCCCATCGTGTCGGGATGCACGAGGCTGCGGACGAGCGCGCCGAGGCGGCCTACGTGGCGCGTACGGCGGAGCAGCTGTTGGGCGGTGCGTCGTTCCACGCGATGGACAGCGGCCGGGTGGACGGTGACGGGCACGGCGGGATCGGGTTTTCCGACATCGCGGTGCTGTACCGCACGGACGCGCAGTCGCGGGCTGTGGTCAACGAGTTGTCGCGTTGCGGGTTACCGGTGCAGAAGCGCTCGCATGACCCGCTGGTCGCGCGCGCGGGGGTGCAGGAGCTGGTGCAGGAGCTGACCTATGCGTCCTCGGCGGGTTCCGCCGCGGTGATCGACCGGGTGCATACGGCTGCCGAGGCGATCGTGGAGAGGTCCGGTTCGGGAGGCTACGAGCAGCGCAGCGCTGAGATCTACCGGGCGGTGGAGGTTGTTTCGCCGTTGGCGCGTCGTTTCGGTACGGACGTGCAGGGGTTCTGTCGTGAGGTGGCGCTGGGTGCCGAGGTGGACACGCTCGATCCGCGTGCGGATGCGATCTCTGTTCTGACGTTGCACGCGGCCAAGGGCCTCGAGTTTCCGGTGGTTTTCATCGTGGGGTGTGAGGACGGTGTGCTTCCGTTGTGGTGGCCGGGAAGCGAGGTTGACCCGGCGGAGTTGGCGGAGGAGCGCCGGCTGTTCTTCGTGGGAATGACGCGTGCGCAGGAGCGTCTTTACCTCACGTGGGCGAGGCGGCGGAACCAGCGGGACAGGAAGGCCTCGCGTTTCCTGTCGGATGTGGATCCCGGTGTCGTCGCCCGTGAGGAGGCTCCGCGGCGGCGGGGGCCGCGTTCCACGCAGCTCAGTCTGATGTAGGGGTGGTGCTGCGGCCGTCGGGGCCGGACCGCCGGCACGGGTGCCGGCGGTCCGGTGGGTTCCTCGGTGCGGGGTCAGCCGCGGTGGGCCTCGATGGCCTCGATGACGCGCGGGCGTAGTTCCGCGGCGCTGATAACGGCGTCGACGGATCCGACCTCGACCGCGCGCCGGATGTCGTGCACCCGGTCGAACTCCGCGGCGACCTCGCCGAGTTTCTCCGTGCGTACCGAGCCGCGGAGCTCTTCGAGTTCGGCGGTCAGTGCGGCCCGGTCGGTTCCGGAGGCTTCGGCGGCGCGTGTCTCGTGTTCGCGTACGCGTTCGTCGGCGGCGGTGCGGGCGTTGACCTCGCCGGAGAAGACCACCGCGGCGGCCGGTGCGCCGCCGAGGACCGAGGCGAAGGATCCTTCCACCGCGAGCACGGTCATGTTCGGGTTCAGTGCTTTGGAGAACACCACGAACGCTCCGCCGTGGTAGCGCGAGACCACGCAGAACACGATGGGGCCGTCGAAGTTCACGATCGCGCGGCCGATCTCGGCGCCGTACTCCAGTTGTAGTTTGCGCATCGACTCCGGTGACCCGTCGAAGCCCGACAGGTTGGCCAGTACCACCAGCGGTCGGTTGCCGCTGGCCGCGTTGATGGCCCGGGCGGCTTTCTTGGAGGACTGCGGGAACAGTGTGCCGGCGGTGTAGGTGTCGGGGCCGTCGGTGGGTGGGAAGCCGCGCCGTGGTACCGGTTGTGACTCGATGCCGAGCAGGCACACTGGTGTTCCGCCCAGGTGCGCGTCCTGTACCACGGTGGTGTCGGCGTCGGTCATGTCGGCCCAGCGTTCCAGTACCGGTTGGTCCTGGTCGGAGAGCGCGCGTATCACGGTGCGGATGTCGAAGGGTTTCTTGCGTTCCGCGTTGGCCTCGGTGGAGAAGATCTCGCCGACAGTGGTGAAGTCGCTGCCCTCCACGGCGTGGGGGAAGTCGCGGATGTCGCGGTTGGTGGGGTCGGTGGTGGCCGCTTGTCGCGGGGTTTTCTCTCCGGGGGCCACGTAGGTGTGGTCGTAGTGGCTCATCAGGACGTCGCGTGCGGCGGTGAGGTTGGGTGCCCAGTACTGGGCCTGGCCGTTGGGTCCCATCACCCGGTCGTAGCCGCCGATGCCGAAGTTGTCCTCGGCGGAGACGCCCCCGGAGAAGTCCAGTGACTGTTTACCGGTGAGTACCATCGCCGAGTCCGGCGTCATCACGAGGATGCCCTTGGTGTGCATGAGCATCGTCGCCTCGGCGTTCCAGTACGGTTGCGCGCCCACGTTGATGCCGGCGATCACGATGTTGATCTCGCCGCCGTCCTGGGTGAACTCGACGATGCGTTTGAGTGCCGCGGCTACCCAGTCCATGTTCTCGGTGCCCGATTCCATGGAGATGCGGGCGCCGGCCGAGAGCGCGTACCACTCCAGTGGCACTCCTTTTCGTTCGGCCAGGTCCAGTGCGGCGATCACGCGGCGGCACTCCGCCTCGGAGAGCGCTCCGAGTGACTTGGTCGGGTCTCCGAGCAGTACGACCCGGGATACACCCTGGGGGTGTCGTTGGGTCGGTGTGGTGACGACGCCCGCGACGATGGCGGCTGTGTTGCGGCCCTTGGGCCTGTCGACCGGTACCAGGGTGTGGTCGGTGTCGAGGTCGTACTCGAGGAAGTCGCCGAGGAGGTTGGTCAGCTCGTAGGGGTAGACGGTGTTGCGGCTGCTGGCGCGCAGTACCTTCTGGCGGTAGTCGTCGAGCGGTTCGACCGGTTCGGTGGGGGGTTCGCCCACGGTCAGTTCGGTTCCGCCGGTGGCGTCGAAGGTGACGCGTACGCTGGTTTTGGTCAGTTCGCCCGTGGCGCGGTCGCGCTGGCGGGCGAGGACGAGGATCTCCTCCAACCCGGCGCCGGCGGTTGTGGGCAGTACGCGGTTGGCGATCGTGTCCAGTTCGGCGCGGGTGATCTCGCTGGGTGGCCAGACGTAGACCACGATCCGGTTGGTGCTGAAACGTTTCTTCGTGGGTCTGCGCGCCTGGACGCGGCGGATCGAGTCGAGGCAGGCGGTCAGGGCGTTCTCGGCTGTGGGTAGTGCGACGAGCCTGCCGTCGTGTTCGCGTAGTTCGGTCAGGTCACGCACCTGGGTGAACGCGACCAGGCGCTCGTCGGAGGGGTTCTCGTGGGCCGCGCACTGGAACAGGAACACTTCCTCGTCCGAGGACGGAAGCCGGGTGAGGTCGAACTTGCTCAGCCGTTCCATCTGCATCCGTTGGGCGATGTGGGGGTGCAGACCCCGGATGAGTCGGTCCTCGTGCATGCCGGTGGCTGAGGGGCGGAAGGTGAAGTGGTGGTGCATCACCGCTCCGCTGGGGCCCGCCACGGTGGCGGTGAGTCTGCGGAGCCCGTCGGGAAGGGGGTGGGCGGTGGTGAGGGCGGTGCTCAACGCCTCGGCCATGGTCTCGGAGTCCTCGGGCTGGTTCGGCCAGGCGAGGTAGATGTCGGCGTCGGTGGCGGTGTCCTGTCCGGCGGCCAGGTCGGTGAGCCCTCGCAGGGCGCTGTCGAGGTTCTCGAAGCCCACTGCGGTGGAGAGCACGTGGGAGTCGGTGTGTCGGGCGAGTACGAACGTGTGGCCGGCGGCGTTGCTGGTGCGCACGTCGGCCAGTCTCTTGTTGCCGTAGTAGCGTCGGGTCAGCACCTCCAGCATGGCGGTGTTGTCCCGGTCATCGCGTAGTAGCCGCTGTCCGAGCAGCCGTACCAGCGGTTCGGTGCTGCGGACCATCTCGGCGATGCGTTCGGCGCGGTCGGGTGCGTCGGGGTGGGCGTCCAGGTGGCGTAGGTGTTTGCGGACGCCGGCGTAGACGCGGGCGCGGTTGCGGCGCAGTAGTGGTTGGCCGAACCAGGCGAACACCACTCCCCGTGCAAGGTCGGCGACGGCGGGGAAGCGGAGCTGGGTGGCGGACACCAGCCGTTCCAGTGCGCGTCCGGCGGGTTCGCGCAGTGTCTCGTCGGGAGGAGGGTCCTGGAGCCAGGCGCGTAGCAGTTCCGCGATGGTGGAGGCGTCGGTGGAGGCGCGTTGTTGGGCGAGGAATATCCGGAACACCGCGGCCTCGAGTTGCGGGGTGCGCTCCAGTTCGGTGACACCGTAGTGCCCCAGTGCCGTGGTGAGCTTGGTCTGGAACGCCTCGGGGAGTCCGGCCCGTTCGGCGTCGAGGCTCTGTAGGTAGGTGTGGAAGTGTTCGCGGGGGTTGTGCACCTGGGTGTCGTCTCCCCCGTACTCGTGGGCTGGCCGGTTGTGGCTCAGTTCGGCGAGGTCGGTGAACACGTCGAGGAGTTCGATCTCCTCGGCCAGGGTCTGGTGGGTGTTGGTGGTTTCCCCGCGTGCGGTGAGGTAGTCCCTCCGCACCCGGTGTTCGTCGTAGGGGTCGACGTCGAAGCCCAGGAGTAGGCTGCGTAGTTCCTGCCGGTGGTGCGCGAGTCGTTCGTCTGGTGTCGGTGCCTCGTGGGGGGCGGGTAGGTCCAGTTCGGCCGAGGCGGCGGCCGGGGTGTCCCCGTCGGTGTCAGCCACCGGTTCCAGCCGCAGCAGTGCCGCGCCGGTTTCCACCTGGCTTCCCACGGAGACGAGGCACTCCTTCAGCCGTGCTCGGAACGGTGCCCGAAGCACGGTTTCCATCTTCATGCTCTCCAGCACCAGTACCGGCGCGTCCGGTTCCACCTCGGCGCCGGCCTGCAGCGGTGTGGCCACCACCAGGGCGGGTGCGGGTGAGCGGAGGACGCCGCCCTCGTCGCGGCTGACCCGGTGGGTCACACCGTCGACCTCGACCAGGTGGGTGGGGCCGTGGGTGTCGGTGAGCAGGTGGTGGCGGGTGCCGTTGACGATGATGTGTCCGGTGTGGCGGTCGAAGCGGTCGAGTTCGACGTCGGCGGTGCGCGTCTCGGTTCCGGTCTCGATGCCGACGCGGAACCGGTAGGGGCCCACTCGGGCCACGCGCAGGCGGTATCCCACGCCGCGCAGTCTGAGGTCCAGGGGGTGGCCGCTCTCGTGGCGTACCTGGGGGCGTCCGCCGGAGGCTGTGGACAGCAGCCGCTGTCGTTCGACGTGTTCCTCCTCCTCGTGGGCCTCGACGGCGGCGGCCGCCAGGGCGACGGTGGAGTGGCGCTGTGAGACGAGCCCGCCCTGGCCGCGGACGCGGTCGATCCAGCCGGTGTCGGCGGTGGCGTCGATCACCTCGGTCCGGTCGAGCAGGTCGAGCACGAAGCTCTTGTTGGTGGCCCCGCCCTCGATTGCCACGGTGGTCTGGGACACCGCCCGGCGCAGCCGGCCCAGGGCCTCGTCGCGGTTGCGGCCGTGGGCGATGATCTTGGCGATCATCGAGTCGAAGTCGGTGGGGATGGTGTCGCCCTCGCTGACGCCGGTGTCCACGCGGATGCCGGGTCCGGCGGGGAGGTCCAGCCGGGTGATGCGTCCCGGTGAGGGGGCGAAGTCGCGGTCGGGGTCTTCGGCGTTGAGTCTGGCCTCGATGGCGTGTCCGCGCTCCACCGGCGGCTGGCCGTCGAGGCTTCCTCCGGATGCCACGTGTAGTTGCGCCTTGACCAGGTCGAAGGCGGTGGTGGACTCGGTGATCGGGTGTTCGACCTGTAGGCGGGTGTTGACCTCCAGGAACGCGAACAGGTCGTCGCCGGGGTGGTAGAGGAACTCGACGGTGGCCGCGCCGCAGTAGCCGACCGCGACGGCCAGGCGTTCGGCCGAGGCCTTGAGTGTGGCTACCTGGTCGGAGGTGAGGACCGGTGAGGCCGATTCCTCGATGACCTTCTGGTTGCGTCGTTGCACCGAGCAGTCGCGTACGCCCAGTGCCCAGGCCGTGCCGTGGCTGTCGGCGATCACCTGAACCTCGACGTGGCGGGCGCCGGTGACCAGGCGTTCCAGGAACACCACGCCGCTGCCGAAGGCCCGTTCGGCTTCCTGGCTGGTGCGTTCGTAGGCGTCGGTGAGTTCGTCCTCGCTGGTGACCACGCGGATGCCGCGGCCGCCGCCGCCGGCGGCGGCCTTCAGCATGAGGGGGTATCCGATACCGGCGGCGGCCTCGTGGGCGCCCGTACGGGTCCTGACGGGGCCGCGGCTCCACGGTGCGACCGGCACGCCGACGTCCTCGGCGATCAGTTTCGCGTCGATCTTGTCGCCGAGGGTGCGCATGGCCTGGGCGCTGGGCCCGATGAAGGTGACGCCGGTCTTCTCGCACAGTTCCGCGAACGCCGGGTCCTCGGCGACGAAGCCCCAGCCCACCCACGCGGCGTCGGCGCCGGTCTCCGCCAGGGCGTGTTCCAGCGCCGTCAGGTCGAGGTAGGGGCGTGTGGAGGCGGGGCCGAGTTCGTGGGAGATGTCGGCTTCACGCACGAAGGTGGCCGTGCGGTCGACGTCGGTGTGTAGGGCCACGGTCTCGATGCGGGTCCCGGTCTCGGCGGACAGGTCGCGGACGGCATGGATGAGCCGTGTGGCGGCCTCACCACGGTTGACAATGGCGACACGACTGAACACCTGAGCGGATCCCCTCTTCTCGGTCCAAGGATGTGTTGGTGGCATGGAACGCCACAGTGTTCCAGCGTGACGCCTGTGGGCCGGTCGATGCCATGTCGCAGTCAACGGAGGCTGGGCGGGTGTGGTTGTGGGAATCGTCCAGAAACCACTGGTCGCGCCGCTCTCACTGTGGGTGTCGGGGCGGGAGTGTGGTGCCCGCCGCTCCCCCGTGGCGTGGCGGTCGCTGGTCGGAAAGGCGGGGCTGTCCGTCGAGGGTGGGGACTTGTGGCACAGGGGTGGTGTTTTTCGGGGCATGTGGTGTCGGTTTGCGGGGCTGTCTTCCGGGCGTGGGGTGGTGACCGGCTCTGTTGTGCGGTCGGGGCCGGGTTTGGGGGTGGTGGTTCGGTGGTGCTGGTGGGTGGTTTCCCAGCGGTGTGAACCGGGCCGGGCGGTGTGGTGGTTACGCTTGCGCCTGTGCTAGTGGTTTCTACGGTTAACGTGAACGGGCTGCGTGCGGCAGCGAGGAAGGGCTTCGTCCCGTGGTTGGCGGACACGCGTGCGGACGTGGTGTGCCTGCAGGAGACACGGGCTGAGCGGTGGCAGTTGCCTGAGGAGGTGGTCGCGCCGCCCGGGTGGCATGTTCATCTCGCTCCGGCGGAGGCGAAGGGGCGTGCGGGTGTGGCGGTGTACTCGCGTGCACAGTCCGATGCGGTCCGGGTGGGGTTCGGAGTGGAGGAGTTCGACGGTGCGGGCCGTTACATGGAGGTCGACGTGGGGCCCGTGACGGTGGCCAGCCTGTACCTGCCCTCGGGGGAGGTCGGAACGCCGCGCCAGGAGGAGAAGGAACGTTTCATGGAGGCGTTCCTTCCGTACCTGGTGCGGCGTCGTTCTGAGGTGGAGGCCCAGGGGCGTTCCCTGGTGGTGTGCGGCGACTGGAACATCGCCCACCGGGAGGCTGACCTGAAGAACTGGCGTAACAACCGGACCAAGGCGGGGTTTCTGCCCGAGGAGCGGTCGTGGCTGTCGCGTGTGTTCGACGAGGCCGGGTACGTGGACGTGATGCGCTCGCTTCTCCCGGATCGCGAGGGCCCGTATTCGTGGTGGTCGTACCGGGGCAGGGCCTTCGACAACGACGCGGGGTGGCGGATCGACTACCAGGTGGCGACTCCGGGGTTGGCGTCCTGTGCTGAGCAGGCATGGGTGGAACGGGCTGAGTCGCACGACCAGCGCTGGTCGGACCATGCGCCGGTGACGGTGAGGTACCAGGCGGGGTGAGCGCGACTGGGCCTGGGGCGTGTGTGGTTCGGTGCCTGAGTCAGTGAGGGTGAGGTATGGACGTTCCCATCGTGTTGGTTCACGGTCTGCGTGTGTCGGGGAGTATGTGGCGCCCGCAGGTGGAGGCGTTGCGGTCGGCCGGCCGCCGTGTGGCGGCGCCGGACCTTCCGGGGCACGGGGAGCGGCGTGGTGAGCCGTTCACGTTGGATGGTGCGGTGGAGGCGGTGTGTGAGGCCGTGGATGGTCTGGGTGGGCGAGCTCTTGTTGTGGGGCTGAGCCTGGGCGGTTTCGTGTCGATTCTGGCGGCGGCCGCCGCTCCGGACCGGATGGCGGGGCTGGTGGCGGCGAGTTGCACGGCGCGGCCGGCGCAGGCGCTGACGCACGTGTACCGGATCCCGACGGTCCTGATGGACCGGTTGCCGGACAAGGGGCAGGCGGTCAACGAGCGGTTCCACCGGTTGATGCTGCGTGGGGACGGCGCCGATGCCGTGCTGGACGGCGGGTTGGCCATGGAGGCGGCGCGGCCGGTGATCGACGAGATCGCGGAGATGGACGTACTGGGTGCGTTGGGGTCGTATCCGGGTCCGGTGTGGTTGATCAACGGGGCTCGTGACCATTTCCGGATCCATGAGAAGCGGTTCCTGGACGCGTGTGTGGACGGTCGGCTGTTGAACGTGCCGCGTGCGGGCCACATGGTGAGTCTGGACCAGCCGGAGAATTTCACCCAGATCGTCTCGGACGCCGCGGACGTGGCGGCGGTGCGGGAGGGGGCGTCGCGGCGGCGGTTGGCCGATCCGCCCGCCGGCAGGGACGGTTAGGTGGGAGGTGTCACCAGGACGCGCCCCGCCGGACGGCCTCCGGCGTGTCTAGACTCGGTTCCCGTGATTGCAGATGTGGAAGGCGTGCTGTTCGACATGGACGGCACCCTGGTGGATTCGGGGCCGGTCGTCGAGGAGTGCTGGGCTGCCTGGGCCAGTGAGTACGCGATCGCCGATGAGCGGTTGGCGTCGGTGTTGGGTCACGGTATTCCGGCACGGCAGATCGTGGAGCAACTCGTGCCGTCCGGCGAGGTCGCTGATGCGGTCGCGCGGATCGAGCAGTTGGAGATCGACCGCGCTTCGGGGCTGATGGTTCTTCCGGGAGCGGAGGAGGTGCTGGCGTCCGTTCCCCAGGACCGGTGGGCGATCGTGACCTCGTGTACGCGTCCGTTGGCGGAGGCGCGGTTGAAGGCGGTGGGGATGCACCCGCCGGCGTTGGTGACCGCTGACGACGTGCAGCGGGGCAAGCCCGACCCGGCTCCGTTCGTGCGGGGGGCGGCAATGCTGGGTGTGGATCCCCGGAGGTGTGCGGTGTTCGAGGACGCCCCGGCCGGGATCGCCGCGGGCAACGCCGCGGGCGCGGCCACGGTGGCGGTGGCGACGACCAGTGACGCTGCTGAGCTCCGCGCTGTGGCGGACATGGTGGTGCCTGACCTGTCGTGGCTGTCCGTGCGGGAGGAAGCGGGAGGTCAGCTGCGGGTCGCGGCTTGTGGGTGAGGGGCGTGACCGGTGTTACATGCGGCGCAGCAGTGCCTGTTTCGCTGTGCTGAACTCCTCCTCGGTGAGGACGCCGTTGGCGTAGAGCTCACCGAGTTCGCGTAGGCGGCGCAGTGTCGCGTCCGGGTCGTTGTGGGGCGCGTGTGTTGCTTCCTGGGCGTTGTCGTTGCCTGCCGGCGGTTGGATGGCGCGCGGGGAGGTTTGGTGACGGGCGAGGTGGGCGGTCACCGCCGCGGTGAGGAGCGCGGTGGTGGCTACCTCTCTCTGGGTGCCCCAGGTGATGGTCAACCGGTTGGGGTCGTGTTCGGGGGGTAGGGTCCCCGGGTTCACGGTGAGCCGGAACCGGAGGTAGCCGTCGTCGAAACCCGAGTTGGGAACCCAGTCCACGCCTTCCACCTCGTTGAGCGCGATACGGCGGGGGTCCTTCTTTCCCTGGGAGAACCAGTTCCATTCGATCCGGATCGTCTCCCCGTCGAAGGTGGCTCGCCCGTCGGAGGCTGACGCTGTCACGGGGACGTTCGGCCCGGCCAGGATGAAGCCCTCCGCGGTGTGGTCGGTGGGGTGGAGCTGCAGTGCGGTTCGGACCTCGTCAACGAAGTACTCGGCGACGCCGGTGCGGTCGCTGTCGACCCCCAACCGGTAGGGGGTGGCGGCCTCCGGTAGCTGGCCCTGGGTCGCGTGGGTGAGCGGGTCCGTTCCCGGGCGCAGCTGCAGACGCACCTGCCCTCCCTTGGGAGCGGGTTCGTGGGTGATGGCGGCTATGGCCGCGAGCGGAACGGTGACCTCCCCCAGGTACCGGCGGAGTTTGTGCACTCCTCGCCCGCTCGCGGGAGTGATTCCCACGTTCTCCCCGTCGAACGTCCACGTGCCGTCCCGTGTCATCAGCTCGGTCATGGCTATGAGTCTAGGTACGGTCGCGAGGGCGGGGTATTGTCGTGCCCGGCCGACGGGGAGGGAGAGATTCCTCCTGTCTTGGGTGTTTTGTGGATATAGATGACAGCCTGTTCTTTTTAAGGCGTACTCTGGGGGGACGTGACTTCGCGCGACACCTCCTCCTCAGCTGACCAGGCGTCCTCCGGCCTCGCGCACAGCCTGCGCCGTCGACACATGGCCATGATCGCCATCGGCGGCTCGGTCGGAGCCGGGCTGTTCATCGGTTCGGGGGCGGTCATCCACGTCGCCGGGCCCGCAGCGCTGGTCTCGTACGCCCTGGCAGGGTTGCTCGTGCTGCTCGTCCTGCGCGCGCTGGGCGAGATGGTGGTCGCCCGCCCCGCGTCGGGGGCCTTCGCGGACTACGCACGTATGGCGTTGGGTCCCCGCGCTGGATTCACCATCGGCTGGTTGTACTGGTGGATGTACTGCGTGCTGGTGGCGGCCGAGGCTGTGGCGGGTGCGGGGATCCTGGAGGAGTGGCTCCCCGCACCGGGGTGGCTGTTGTCCCTGCTGCTGTTGGTGGTGATGACCGGTGCCAACCTCGTGTCGGTCAGGGTGTTCGGGGAGACCGAATCCCTGTTCTCGCTGATCAAGGTCGCCACCATCGTCGCGTTCCTGGTCCTGGGCACGCTGTTCGCGCTCGGGATGTGGCCGGGCTCTTCCGGGGCGACCGTCGCCAACCTGTGGCAGCACGGCGGGTTCGCTCCCAACGGGTGGGTGGCGGTGTTCGCCGCCATCGTCACGGTGCTCTTCTCGTTCGGGGGTGTGGAGATCGTGACCATCGCTGCCGGGGAGAGTGCCGAGCCCCGGCGGAACGTGGCCAGGGCGACCACCAACGTGCTGTGGCGTATCGCGCTGTTCTACCTCGCCTCCATCCTGGTGGTGGTCGCCGTTCTCCCGTGGGACACTGCCGAGCTTCTCAAGAGCCCGTTCGTGTCCGTGATGGAGAGGGTGGGTGTCCCCGCTGCGGCGCCGATCATGGAAGCGGTCGTGTTCGTCGCGGTGCTGAGCGTGCTCAACGCCGCGATGTACACGACCTCGCGGATGCTGCACGTGCTGACCCGCCACGGGGACGCCCCCCGGGCGCTGGCGGCGGTGAACCGTCGTGGTGTGCCGACGCGCGCCATCCTGCTGGGCACGGTCGTGGGTTACGTGTCGGTGATCGGCAACTACCTGTGGCCGGACGTGGTGTTCGCGTTCCTCCTCGCTTCGGTGGGAGCCATCCTGCTGGTGCTGTTCCTCGTGATCACGGTTTCCCAACTTGTCATGGGGCACAGGCTGCGCCGTGAGGAACCGGAACGGCTGACGCTTCCGATGTGGGGGTTTCCCTACGTGACGCTGGCCGCGCTTGCGGGACTGGTGGCGATTCTGGTGGCGATGGCGGTCATTCCGGACCAGCGGCTTCCCCTGCTGGCGACGTTGGCCAGCTGCACGGTCGTGCTCTGCGCCTACGAGCTGCGACGTAGGTTCGGTGCCCTGCCGCCCAGTGCTGAACCGTTGGAACCGGACCAGCGCTGAGGGGGTTCCACACCGCCGCTGCATAGGGTTGAGCCATGGCTGCCACTGAACGGGAGTTCTACGACGCCCTGCCCCGTAGTCGTGGGGCGGCGACGGCGCTACTGCGTACCGGGGACGGGCGCGTTCTCGTGGTGAACCCCACCTACAAGCCGGGGTGGGGGATGCCCGGTGGTGTGGTCGAGCAGGGCGAGTCGCCCCTAGCCGCCTGCCGGCGCGAGTGCCGTGAGGAGCTGGGGTTCGTCCCGCGGCTGTGGGGGCTCGTGGGGGTGGACTGGCTGCCGCCGGATGTCAGCCCCGACCAGCGGCCTGCCACCATCTTCGTTTTCGCCGGAGGCCTGGAGCAGGAGGATCTGGGGCGTGTCCGGCTGCCGGAGGAGGAGCTCAGCGAGGCGACTCTGCTCTGGCCGGAGGAGCTTGGTGACTACCTGAACGCTTCGGTCGCCCGCAGGATCACCCAGTCCGTCCGCGCGGCCTCGCACGGGAGCACGGTCTATCTGGAACACGGTTTCCCGGTGGACTGGACGGGGTGAGGCGCCGACTCACGCGTCGTCCGAGGCGAACTGGTTCAGGTAGTGCTCCTTCTCGAACATGCGGGCCGCGTCGATCGCTGACGGGGTCCCGATTCCGGGGTCCGCGCCGTGGCTGACGAGGGCGGTGACCACATCGTCCTCCCCTTTGAACACTGCTCCGGCGAGGGGAGACTGGCCACGGTCGTTGAGACGGTCGACGTCGGCTCCGTGTTCGCACAGCAGCGTCACGGTGGGGGCATGGCCGTGGTAAGCGGCCAGCATCACCAACGTGTCCCCCTTGTCGTTGGTGAGGTTCGCCGGTATGCCGGCGTCGAGGTAGGTACGCAGTGTCTCCTCGTCCCCGTTGCGCGCGAGGTCGAAGATCTTGTGCGCCAGCTCGATGACTTCCGGGTCGTGGTGCGGCTGCGGTTCGGCGGTCGTGTCGTCGTCGCTCACCCCTCCACTCTAGCGGTGACCACGCTCGGACTGTTTGAGCGGGCACGCGAGGAGCCGTTTGTTACCGCGGGTGAGGATGGTTCGTCTGCTCTGAGGCAAAAGGCCGGTTGGCGCGAGGAACGGCAGGGCGGCTACGTGACCCTGTGTGGTTGAGTATCCAGTTGTTGCCGGATGTCGCTATTGTGCTTGCTCAGCATGGAGAGGAGTACACCTATGCGCCATTTTGTCGGTTTTATTGTTGGATTGCTTTTCGTTCCCCTCATCCTTGCGGGGTCGGGCTGGGCACTGCCGCGTCTGCGCGAGGTCGGCGAGGGGGCAGGAACCTTCCTCACCTCGCCCGCCCCGGTGGCCGTCGTCGTACTGAGCGGCGTCGCGTTCCTGGTCGCGCTGGCCGTAGGCATGCCTCGGCTGACCCCGCTCCTGCCGAGCATCACTGGACTCGGTCTGGCGGGTCTCACCGCCGCTCACGAGATGAGGCCGGAACTCATACGGAACGTGCCCGAGCTCCCCGGGGTTGAGGGGGCCCGTTCCCTGCTTGAACTCGGCCTCTACCTCCCACTCGCTCTGGCGCTCGTCGTCCCCCTGTTCTTCCCCCACCGTTGGAGGGGCGAGCTCGGAGCGGGAATCGACGAGGAGGAATACTTCCACGGCCTCTACGACGAGGACTACGAACAGCCGGACGACGCCGAGGACCGTGGTGGTTCCCGGCGTCGCTGATCCGCGCTGTCACGCTGCGGTTACAGCCACCTGGGTCCCCACGCGGAACTGTCCGACACACCGGGTGGCAGCGGGGGGAGGAAGCGAGGACCGGAAACGTCGCTCCCCTCCCCCGGCGCGTCGTGCCGCGTGGTCTCGCCCGGTGGGTCTCCCGAGGGCGCTTCCGCGCCGTCGTCCACCGCGGGAAAGGCCTCGGTCAGCTCAGAGGACCGAGCGGTGCCTTCCTCCGCCGCACGGGGGGCCTCCGATGGTGGTGCGGCCGCATCCTCCCGTGTGCCGGTGTTGAGAATGTCCTCAACGAACCGGCTCACCTGTGCGGCGTTGGTGAAAGCCTCCGGGGTTTCGGGGCCGCGTTCGCCGCGGTCCTCCGCGGGCGCTGGTTCCACCGGCGAGAGCTCCCACCACGCGGCGCGTTCCTCCTCGGAGAGCTCCCTCTCCACCACGAGCCACCCCTGCACCTGAGGATGGCGACGTTGGGCTTTCCACGGCCGCGGTTGCGAACGACGCTGCAGGGTCACCAGCCGCTCGTCTCCCGCATGGGGGATGTCAGCGGGAGCGTGGCCGGTAGTCACGTCGGTTCCGTCCGCGACGAGAAGGTTCCACCATCCGTACACGTACTCATCGTGCGGGTCGGCGTCCCGGAACGCGGCACTGCAACGGGGGTCGGGACGCTGGCCGTCCAGCCCGTAGCTGTCCGCGCCGACGAGCTCGTCGGCGAGCAACGTGTGCAGCTGCTGGTTGTCGCTGATCCCGTCGAACCGCACCCGGAACCCCCGGCCGGAGGAACTGTCGAGCACCACGAGGGAGTTCGCGTGGACCATGCGCAGCAGTGTGCTGATCTCGTCGAACTCCCACAGGGAGGAACGTAGCTGTTGCGCGATGGACGTCAGTTCGGAGTGCAGCGCGGTGTCCCTGCGCAACGCGGCACGCACGTCGGGGTCGGTGAGCATGGTTTTGGCCGCCAGCCCGCCACGGCGGATGGTCCACCATGCCACGGTCATCACCGGAGCGTCATCACCCAGGTGAGGAGTGACCCGGTCCTGGTCCGCCTCCCCCACACTGTCGGGATCGGGCAGAGCACCACCACCCGTTCGGTCCCAGGCCTCCAGGAACCGGACAGCTCCCCTGCCGGAGAAAACGAGTTGGCGCAGCACCTCCACCCCGGTCGCCCCGGGCGGCGTACCGATCTCGGCCATGGCTCCGGCGACCACCATCAGGTCGGCGATGACGCCGGGAGTGCCGTGGTCCCCCGCCAGAACCGGCCCCAGGGCTTCCATGGCAAGGGCACGCTCTTGGGCGGGGACATGGGGTGCCAGCTGGTAGACCCTGTGCACTGCGGTGGAGAAACCGGTCCCGGCAGTCACGGAGGAGTCGATCAGTTCCTGGAAAGCGGAGCGAAACTCGTCGATCACCCGGCCATCGTTGCATGTGACAGACACGAAGACATCACAGCCCCAGGTGGGTGACGGCGTTGTCATCCAACGGGTTGGCGGTACGGATATAACCGTGCACGGTTTTGGGGTTGGTCCAGCGCCCCTGACGCATGATGGCACGGTCGTCCGCTCCGCTCAGGGCCGCCTGGGTGGCGAAACCAGAACGCAGCGAATGGCCGCTGAAGGCGCGGGGGTCCAACCCGGCACGGCGAGCGTAGCGTTTGACGAGATCGGCGACGGCCCGCCCCGACATGGCGTGCCGCCCGATGTGACCGTGCTGGTTGACCGGCGGGAACAACGGGTACCGGTTCCCCTCGTCCAAACCCGTTCGCGTGTGGGTGTGGCATCGGTGCATCCGCCCCTCGGCGGTGGAGGAAGAACGTTCCAACAGCTCACGCACCGCGGAGCTGCCACCGGTGTGGTGGGCTCGGGCGATCTCCGCCCAGTCCACGAACGCGCAGATGGGACACGTGACGGGACGGCGCCCCCGGGGGAGAGCGACCTGGGCGGCGTGGCGCGCCTGCTGGTCGGTCTTCGTCGCTGCGAGACGCACGATCAGTAGCGGGTCACCCGTGGAAGCCTCGGTGTCGACCGTGACATCGTCGAACGTGAGAGCGGCGAGTTCGCTGCGGCGGAGCGCTCCGGCGAAACCGGTGAGGAGCAGCAGCGCGTCACGGCGTCGAGCCACCCCTCCCGGATACTCGGGGGGAGGGCGATGCTCCAGCAGCGTTTCCAGGGTGTGTAGCAGAAGCGGATGTTTGCGTTCGGGTTGGGCGCGGCGTCGACGCCGGATTCCGCGCAGGGTCAGGCGGACGACGTCGGCCCGGGTCGGGGACGGGACTCCGTGAGCCCCGTGGACAGCGGCGATCGCTGCTGCCTTGCGTTCCAGTGTTGCGGGGGACAGCGCCCAGCGGTCGGGGTTGTCGTGGCTGGGGGTGCTGGCTGCGGTGGCGAGGTAGACAGCGACGTCGATCGGGTCGGCGGGCAGGAACTGGCGCTGTTCGGCTTCGCACCAGAGGGTGAAAGCCGCCCAGTCGGTGCGGTAGGCGCGCAGCGTGTTGGGGGACTGCGCTGAGCTGAGGTAGCTCCCCAGAACCGTGGCCTGCTCCTCGTCGAAGCGCTGCCGTACCGCTTCCAGCGCCTGGGTGTCGACGAGCACACTCTGGGTGCCGCGTTCCAGGTGGGTGCGGACCTCTGCCGGCACAACCTGGGCGACGTCGGCGGTCGGGGTGTCCTCGTCCACGGGTGAGCCTCCTCGGATGGGCCTACGGCTGTGGTGCGGTGCCTGCGGTCCGGGGCTACCCCAGAGCGGTGCTGATGGCGGAGAGCATGCTGCTGGGAGGTGCCAGGGAGAACAGGAACAGCGCCGACAGGGCCAGTATGGCAGTGAACGTGGCAGCTGCGGCTTTTCGGCGTGCGAGGGCGGCTGTCACTGCCGCGGCCAGTGGAACCAGGAGCGCGAAGACGAGCAACCAGATGAGGTACCAGGCAGCCGCGCTCCGCGCTTCGTCGGTGACGTCACTGGCGCTGATCATGGCCAGACCCTCGGCCAGGTAGAGCGTGAAGAACACGGCTGAACCCAGGAACCATGCCAGCGCCGCCAACGTCCACACGAGTATCGGCCAACGCCGGCGGTCGTCGAGGACCACCGGGGTGCGACTGACCTTGGGAGTGGTCTCTGGGGATGGGGTGATGTCACTGTCCTCGGGAGCCACGGGTCCTCCAATGCGGTTCCTGGCGTGGTTCAGGCACCGGTGAGCAGAAGGTGGATCGGGATGATGAACACGACTGGCCAGGCCAACAGGGCCAGGGACCACAGGGCCGCACGGCGGTCACCGGCGACGGTGGCGATCGCCGCTGCCAGGAGCGGAAGCCCGACCGCGGCGCCGAACCCCAGGGTGTACCACTCTGCGGCGCGGGTTGTGGTGGCCATGACGCCGTTGAGATAGCCGAGCGGGCCCAGTGTGATACACGCAGTAGCGATCACGCCGGTGACGACGCGTATACCCGTGGGATGTCTGGTGTTGCGGTCGGGACGGTTTCCGTTGTCGACCACGATCTCGCGGTACCTTTCCGGTGGTGCGGCGGGGTGTTGTTCTCCTCCAGCCAGGTTTCCTCTGGCTGGGACGCGACGGAGGGAGGGTGGCGTGGCGGGTGTGTTGCCCCGGGGCCACAGTCCAGGAATGGTACCGCTGCAGGAGCCTCTGTGCTGCCAGTGCGGAGGTGTGGTGGGTGACCGGTTTCTCTTCGGCGCGACACCTGGTTCCGCCCCTGGGGCCAACCGGTTCGTTTTCCGGTGTCCCTTCCCGCTCGCGGCAGCCGAGCGGGCGTCATGGGGGCGCTTTCCGACTTCGGCACCGACCCGGAGGGGCATTGTCCAACCACCGGCGCTCCACCATCGCCCCCCAGATTCGCGCACCCTCGAATCCGCCCTGGACACCACCGGGCACCCGCAGCAGTTGGCAGACCTGCGCCGCACCTCGCCGCAAGCCCTCCTCGGGATCACCGCGGCACGGGCCAGACCCCACGGCAGACTCTGCTGGCGGAGTTCGACCCGCGCCAGGCATCCGGCGCTGTCGTCCGCGTCCGAAACACCACCCCAGCACATGGCGTCCTCGACCAGACCGTGTCTCAGAGTGGGTTTCCCGGGCAGGGCCGGACCTGAAATCTTTTCGCCCCGTGCTCTCCTCCTCCAGTACGATCGCGGGGTTGTTTCACTGCTGGGGTCCCGTGAGGTTCGCGTGTGGTCTCCCCGGCAGCTCCCGGGACGAGAGCAGGTTTCGTTATATGGCGTGTCGTATCGGGGAGCTCGTGCTCGGTTGCCACGACCCTGAGGTGCTGGCGCGGTTCTGGTGCGAGGTCCTGGACTTCGCCGTGCTCGATCGCGGGTACGACGGCTCGTTGGAGATCGGGCCGCGCGAAGGGTTCGGTGGTCCGCAGCCGACGATCATGCTCAGCCGTAGGGATGGGCCGGAGCCGGGGAAATCCCGGCTGCACATCGACGTCAACCCCACCGACCGCGATCAGGACGCCGAGCTCGAACGTCTTCTGGGGCTCGGTGCGCGCCCGGCCGACATCGGCCAGACAGGACAGGAGCAGTGGCACGTCCTGGCCGACCCCGAAGGTAACGAGTTCTGTCTGCTCAAGGCCCGCCTCAACCCACTCTGATACTCATCGGTCACGCCTGTCGCACCAGGCACCTCGGGGCTACCTCGAAATCCGGCGTGGCGGGTGTGCCGTGCTCGTGGAGCAAGTGAGGTCTCCGGTAGAGGGTTCATCGACCGCGAAGAACCTGAACACCGGAGCTCGTGCCCCCATAGCGCTGACGAGGCAGCTTGACCTGACCGATGGGCAGTGGGTGCGGCCCTCCCGGTTCCAGACCGTCCTGGACGGCATCAGCGTTCCCGCACACGACCCGCAGAGCCCGGGGAGACAAGGCCTGCAGCTCCCGCGCCAACCGCGCCTGCTGGGGGCGGCCGGAACACGGCGGAAAGACAGCGTGAGGTTCTTCGTTCACCGGCTTACGGACGGTAACGATCGGTAGTCGAGAACGGTTCTGGGGGTCTGGGGAAGCTGAGTACAGAAATTAGCGGTAAGGCCGTGATCTTGGCTGCGGTTTGGTGACACTGCCCTGATGGGCGGGTGCGGTGGCCCTACGTTCTGGCCCATGCCACATGATTTTCTCTCCGATGAACAGATCGCCCGCTACGCTCGTTTCCCCGCCGAGGTGTCTGTGAGCGAGCTGGAGCAGTTCTTCCGCCTCGACAGTCAGGCGCGGGCCATGGCTACGGCCAAGCGGGGGCCGGCCTCCAAGCTGGGATGGACCCTGCAGTGGGGCACTGTGCGCATGCTGGGAGTCTTCCTGCCGGACAACCCCACCGGCCTTCCTACCTCAGCGATCACTTTCGTCGCCGAACAGCTCGACATAGATCCCGCCTGCGTTGGTGAATACCGACGGCGTCAGCAGACCGCCTATGAGCATTCCTGGGAGATCCGGGACGCGTTCGGCTATCGCGACTTCGCGGCGGGCCAGGAAGAACTACGGACGTTCCTGGCCGCGCGGGTGTGGACCACTGAGGAAGGACCGCGGACTTTGTTCGATCGGGCCGTGGTGTATCTGGTGGAGAACAAGGTGCTACTCCCGGGCTTGACGGTGCTGGCCCGGATGGTAGCGACCGTGCGCCGGGAGGAGAACGCCCGGCTGCATGCGAACATGCACCAGCGCCTCCCCACAACGGTGCAGACAGCCATGACCGGGCTGTTGCATGTGCCCGAGGACAGGCGACGCTCGGAGCTGGAGCGGCTGCGTAGCGAGCCGACCCGGGCCTCAAGCCATGCCATGGTCGCCGCCTTGGACCGTGTCTCCGAGATCTCATCGGTAGGTACGGGCCAAATCGATGTCGCCGACGTTCCGGCGGTCAAACTGGACGCTCTGGCCAAGTACGGGCTGAAGTCCAAAGCTCCGACCCTGCGTGGGTTGGACGAATACCGCAAGAGCGCGACCCTGCTGGCAACGGTACGCAGCCTGGAGACGTCCTCGGTGGATGACGCCCTGGACGTCTTGAATCTGCTAATGGTCTCCAAGCTGATTAACCGGTCGGTGCGCGAGGGCAACGAGGACAAGCTGAACAGATTGCCTGAACTGCGCATGGCAGCCAAGAACATGGCCCAAGCCCTGGAGGTGTTGCTGGCGACATCCCAGGACAGCCACGAACAGGCGGTCTCACTGCCGCAGGTGTGGAACGCCATCGAGGAGGTTGTTGACCGTCAGAAGCTCGTCACCGCGGTCAACACCGTGGCCGAGCAAGTTCCCGACGACGCTGACGCCGCTGCGGAGTGGCGCGCCCGCTTGGTCAAGCGCTACCGCACCGTGCAGGGCTTCATCGAGCTACTGCTGGACGTTATCGAGTTCGATGCCACCGAGGCAGGACAACCGGTACTGGACGCGTTGCGTACCGCCGCTCCCATGGCTCGCAGTCGTAAGCACTACCGCGCTGAGGACATCGCCGCCCACGCCGAGCTCACCGGAGGGTCCTGGAAGCGCCCCATCTTTGCCAACCCGAACGTGGATCCGGGGCGCATCGACAAGACCGCTTTCATCATGTGCGTCATGGAACACCTGCACAAGGCGCTACGGCGCCGTGATGTGTTCGCTCGCGGCGGTGACCGGTGGGGTGATCCCCGCGCTCGCCTACTATCCGGACAGCAGTGGGAGCACACACGGCCCACGGTGCTGGCGGCACTGGGCCTGGAATCCGAGCCCGCCGCGCACCTGGCTGAACTCGCCTCGGCGTTGGAGGACGGCTACCACCGGGTGCTGGAGGGGTTGAGCACCAACACTGCCGTGCAGTTCGACGGTGGCAAACTGCGCATGGACCCCCTGGGGGCTGGGGCCGAACCGCCCCTGATGGGTCAGTTCCGTGCCCGGGTGGAGGCGATGATGCCGCGGGTGGACTTTCCCGACCTACTGATGGAGGTGGCCGCCCGCACCGGTTTCACCCGCGACTTCACCCATATCTCCGGGGCCGAGACCCGCATGGAGGACTTCAACGCCAGCCTGTGCGCACTGCTGGTGTCTGAAGCCTGCAACATCGGGCTGACTCCCGTGGCCAAACCCGGCGTTGCCGCTCTGACCCGCAGTCGGCTGCACCAGGTTGACCAGGGCTATGTCCGCGCCGAGACCATCAGTGCCGCCAACGCTCGCCTCATCGAAGCCCAATCCGACATCGGCATCGTCGACTCCTGGGGCGGAGGACTGCTCGCCTCGGCCGACGGAATGCGCTTCGTCGTCCCGGTCAACAACCTGCATACGCGGGCCAACCCGAAGTACTTCGGGTTGCGTAAACGCGGCGCCACCTGGCTCAACGTCGTCAACGACCAGGTCATGGGCCTAGGTGGAGTGGTCGTGCCCGGAACGCTGCGCGACTCGCTGTTCATCCTGGACGCCATCCACGCCCGCGACGGCGGCGAGAAACCCGAAAGGGTGGTCACCGACAACGCTTCCTACTCCGATCTCGTCTTCGGGTTGTTCGCGATCTGCGGTTACCAGTTCTCCCCACGCATCGCCGATCTGGGCGACACCAGGTTGTGGCGCACCAACACCCACGCCCACTACGGACCCCTGGATACGATGTCGCGCCATACCGTCCACCTGGACAAGATCCGGGCCCACTGGGAAGACATGCTGCGCGTGGCCGGCTCGCTGACCACCGGGGCGGTGCGTGCCCATGACCTGATGCGCATGCTCTCCCGTGACGGCCGGCCCATCGGGCTGGGCGATGCCTTCGCCCACTACGGCCGCATCTTCAAGACCCTGCACCTGCTGCAGTTCCTGCACGACGAGAGCTACCGGCGCATGATTACTGCCCAGCTCAACACCTCCGAGGCCCGCCACGGGCTGGCCCGCAAGATCTGCCACGGCAACCGCGGCGAGCTACGCCAACGCTACCGCCAGGGCCTGGAAGACCAACTCGGATCGCTGGGATTGGCACTCAACGCCGTGGTGTGGTGGAACAGTCTCTACATCGACGCCGCCGTAGACCAGCTACGCGCTGACGGGTTTCCCGCTACTGAGGACATGTGCGCCCGCTTGTCCCCACTGATCTGCGAACACATCAACTTCCTGGGCTCCTACACCTTCCCCCAACCCGACGTGCAGGCCGGGCTGCGTCCGCTCCGCGATCCTGAAGCAACCGAGGAGTAGAACGGCCGCCCCCGCCGAAGACGCTGTGGCACGGGAAGGTCTGTGCCACCGAGCTATGAAAAAGGATCTGGCATAGAGAGGTGCTGGTAATGGGCGTAGCATCAGGTGCTAACTGATGAGTAGTCTCCAGCTATGGTCATTAATCCTATCGATGAGGACGCGGCCCGTGCGTACTGCGGCGCGCTGCTGCAGGATCTGCAGGACCTGGCTCACACTGATGGTCTGACGAAGGCGATAGCGGGTTGGGGCGCTGTCGTTGGCGTGTGAGTTGAGCGGTGGGATGTCCGCCTTCCGTCCCCCACATGCCAGTGGAAGGCGGACATCTTCCTGCCAGTCTCAGACCCCAATACCTTGCCATGAGCAGTGCCTCACGGATCGGGCGGTGTTAATCCGTGGAAACAACGCCGTCGATAAGGAGCTGCTGCATGACTTCCTTTGGGGGTGAGGTAGTCCAGGCAGGGCCAGGGCCGGTTGTTGATGTCCTCGATATTAGCGGTCAGATACGGCCAGTACTGGGAGATGTCGAGGTACTTATTCCCCCAGGATCAACGGTCGTCGCCCCTCATAGCACCCCTCTGTGAACTGTGGTGTTGCTACGACGCTATGACACCGCGCTGGGTACCTCCTGATGATGGGAAAGAACATAGATGGTCGGGGTTCCCCAAATCGAGTGAACTACTTGTCAATGCGAGTTGATCGCATTTCCTATCTTCTTAATTCGTTCGAAGGGGTAAAGCAGTGCTGAGGTAGTGATGATGCTATACGCAACAAGGAGTGCTAGGCCGACCATCGAGAACGATTCCTCTGAGGAAGCGACATTGAAGGACCAAAGAAAAGGAGGAAGAGATAGCACGAAGGCACACAACCCCCAGATGATTAATATCTTGTTCGCTTTCCTGCGAAGTTCGGGGTCGAAGTCTACACGGTCGGGGGTATCACCGAGATAGTTTTTGTTGTTCCGTAATCCCATCCTCCCAAAGAAAACGAAGGCCAAAGATAATAATATTTTGATCAGGAATAGAAATGCGACAACGGATTCCATAATTTATCTTGCGCATTGGTGAATAACCCACTTTTGCGGATAATTACTGGGGTCCGCGAATGGACAAGTAGTAGACAAACACTCCGCGGATTGCGGCCTTCTTCGCAGCCTGAGGGATCGCGCGCCATACGACACCTCCGACTTCGCCGACCAAGCATCCCACAGCTGCGTTCTGCGCGTAGGTTTGCCAGCTAGAGCTCTGGCCATTAATAAGGTCGGTCAAGGCAGTAGTGGGAACACTGGCGAGCGCGCCACGCGCGCACCAGGCTGCGGCAGCGACAACGACGGCGGGTAAGGCCCGGGTTCCGACCTCGTCTTCGGAGGCGGTATCGAAATGCTCGTCGATAAGGGCCAGCTCTTCCTCGGTCAGTTCCTGAGCGAGGATCTCGTTTACCTCTTCTGGAGAAGCCTGGGACTGTGCATCGACCTGCATCACCTCATGGCCTCCCATGACTGGGATCTCCTCGGCTGAAGCCGGAGACATACCGGAAAGAGTGATGGACATCGCTGCGGTGATGGCGATGGCACTGGAGACGAAGGAGGTTCTCCTCAACATGGTGAATCCTTTCCTGGGGGACTCTTCGTTTCTGATATGTAAACAAATATATACAGACCCTCGCAATCCCGGAGTAGCTATTTTTTGATGCGATCTTGAGTGAGTAGGTTTCTGCGTGCGCTGGACGTGTTAGGCCATAGACTGCACCAGGAGTGGCAATGTTCACAGCAAACTCGCTAACCTCGTTCGTACGCTTTCCATCACAGGATATTTAAAACTTTAGCTCTTTGGCCCATTGTGGCCAAGCTCGATTCTTGGATTTCCAGTAAAGAGTGTGTTAGTGCGCTGGTACGGCAGCCGTACTTCGTTATCTGACCTGCGGATATGGGTGTTGCAGCGGGCGCGCGAGACAGGGGGTTGCCGATTAATTACTGCTTGATTTCGGGGTGGTCCTTCCCACCAGGTCGGCCAGGTTCTGGGCGGTGCGGGCGGTGATCAACAGCCGACTGGCCTCGAGGTAGCGGCGCCGCCCGTGGCCCTGCCACCAGCGGCGCAGGGTGGCCACCGCGAAGCGGGCGGCATCGCCGTCGCAGCCGACCGTCACCCAGCCGGCATCGGCACCAATGTCGTAGATGCCGTAGGGCACCGCCTTGGCCGCCCCCCTTGTCGGGGAAGTCATGGGCACGCACCCGGACCGGTTGCCCGGTGCGGTGCCATTCACGTCCGGCCACGGCATAGCCGCCGAGAACTTCCTCCTTCTTGGCGTCGACGCTGATGACTGGTCGGCCGGCCTCCAGGTGCTCGGTGGCCTGGTCGTTGATGTAGCGAAACTGGACGTCGCGGTCGGGGTGGCGGGCGCCCTCGGTGGTGCGGGAGATGGCCTGCAGGGAGAACCCTTCTGCTTTGAGTAGGGCCGCGACGGTGTCGGAGCCGACCGGATGTCCCTGGCGGGTCAGTTCCTGAGCCAGGTTGCGTGTGGACTTGGTGGTCCAGCGCAGTGGGGATTCGGGGTCGCCGCGCTGGTCGGGCTCCACCAGTGCCAATAGGGCCGGGACCAGGCCCGGGTCGGTATCGCGCAGCGGTTTGCGGCCTGCGCCCGCCACGCGGGTGCGTCCGTGCGATTCCGTGGCGGTGTTGAGTTCGTCTGCGCCTCGGGCGATGGTGGACTCGGCGATGCGCGTCGCTCGCGCGATCGTGCGGATGCCGCCGTGGCCGAGGGCCCGTGCTGCGGCTCCCGCGGTCAGGCGCTTCTGCCGTTCGTCCATGTGGCGCAAGAGCTTGGCGAATACGTCCGCGAGCACCGGTTCAGTACGCTCTGTCATAGTGGAATCGTAGAGGGTCACTGACTCCGAGATCCGTAAGTAATTAATCGGCAACCCCCTGCGTTCTCCCCGGGGGTGAAGGTGTAACACAACCCGTGTCCGCGCCTATGTAACACCAACCCCGGTTTTCGATACGCTCACCGCATGCGGATCGGGTACGGACGGGTCTCCACTCGCGACCAACACCCTGAAGCCCAACACGACGCGCTGGTAGCGGCCGACTGCCAGCGCGTCTTCATCGACAACGCCTCCGGCTCGCTGGCAAGACGCCCTGAGCTGGACAACGCCCTCATGGTCACCCGCGAGGGCGGCCAGCTCGTGGTCACCAAGCTCGACCGGTTGGGGCGTTCCCTGGAACACCTCATCGAGCTGTCCAAGAACCTCCAGCGCCGGGGAGTGGACCTGGTCGTGCTGGACCAGGGCATCGACACCGCCACTGCTGTGGGCCGGATGTTCTTCCAGATCCTGGGCGCCATTGCCGAGTTCGAACACGCTCTGCTGAGCGAGCGCACCATTGATGGGCTGCAGGCTGCTCGCGCCCGCGGCCGCACCGGTGGGCAGAAACCCAAGCTCGGCCCCCGCCAGGTTCAGCTCGCCCGCCAGATGTATGAGGAAACCGCTGAGGACGGCAAACGCCGCTACACCGTGGCCCAGATCGCCGCTGAGTTCGGCGTCACCCGCTCAAGCATCTACCGGTATCTCAGCAAGTCAGAAGGTAACTCTGAGCAATAACAGTTACAGAGAGTACTACCGCTAATTTCTGTACTCAGCTTCCTCAGACCCCTTCTGCTGCCGCTCCGAGCGCTTCGTGACGTGATTCTTTGCGCGCTGGCTGTCGTGGTTCCGGATCCCGTGTTCTGTTGGGCCGAAGCACGGTAGCTGCCACGAAGGCAGGCTTCCCGTCACCGCAGCATTGTTGCCTGGTCGTGGACCCGGTTCGCGTTAGTTGTGACGCGGTCACGATGGCGGCGGCGTTTCGCCGGTGTCCGGGGGCGGGCCGCGATCCGGGCTCGGACCGTCCGGTTGCCGACCCGCTGGTGCGAACTCAAGCGGCCGGGACCACCGCCGCTGGAGAACCGTTTGAGCCGTTCTTCCGCGTCGCCGTGGGGTTCCCGCGGCCGCCGTCGTCGTGAGGACAGAGGACACACCGCGCGACTCCGCCCGCTCTTGAGACCTGGCACCTTCTTCCGCTCACCCTCAAGCCGGACCTCGGGTCGGCTCTGTCGGGCTGCCCGTGTGCGCCCGGCCGCACAGCGTCTGAGGCCGCGCGCGATCGGCCTCGCGTCAGGTGTTGAGAGTTGATGTCGTCACAGCCTCATTCCGTGTGCTGTCCTGGGCCGTTCGTTCGGGCCAGGCTGCCTCTGCTGTCGTTGCGGTGCGTGGACTTCCGGTCGGCGCCGGTCGCCGTCGGCGAGGGCAGACGGCCAGCGGTGGCTCCCCGGAAGCAGGTGGGGAGCCACCAGGCGGTTCAGCTCACGACCTGCCATTGGACATCGGTGACTCCAGCGTTGGGTGAGGCGATCTTCTCGAACGAGGCGGTGGACAGGTCCAGGCAACGGCCTTCGACGTACGGTCCGCGGTCGTTGATGCGTACGGTTACTGATTTGCCGTTGGAGGGGTTGGTGACGTTGACCTTCGTGTCCATCGGCAGACTCTTGTGTGCGGCTGTCATGGCACTGGGGTCGAACTGTTCCCCGCTGGCGGTGGGCTGGGGCTCGCTGTACATGGAGGCTTCACAGGAGACGCTCTGACCGGTGGGGGTGAGATCCTCCGATCCGGAACTGTCGCCGCCGTTGTCGGACTGGCCGGACGCGGAGGTGTTCTCCTCGTCCTGTGGCTCTTCCTCGGGTTCTTCCTTCTGCTGTGTCGTGCTGTCCGCGCTTTGCGAGGCGCTCTCGCGTGCTTGCTCCTGTTCGCCCTCCGTGTCTTTCTTCCCATCCTTCCCAGGGGTCGGGTCGGAAGGGGTGAGACCGGCGATGTCGGCTTCGGGAACCGTCATTGCGGCGGATTCGGGACCGGGGGCGAGATCGCCGATGGCGGCGGCGCCGGCGGTACCGCCAGTGATGAGCACGGCTCCTGCAACGGCGGTGACAACAATCGCACGTTTGCTTTTCATGCGCTGGAACACCGGCGCACGGAAAGGTTCGTGACTGCCCACGATGCAGCATCCTTTGAACGGGGACGGGATGTGGCCGCGCAGTACCGGCCCTGTGAGGGTTGTAGGGCCGGTGCGGGGGCGCGGCGGGCCACCCGGGGCATGGGGTGGGGTGGTGGGTCGGCTGACGACGCAGTCTCGGCGACGGTTGCGTGCCGACCAGGAACGACCATACGCGTAACAGCACGATAACGAAAGTTGGAGTTCTGGTTTACCGCGTATTATCGCTTTCCGTCATCGAGTGTGCGTGTACGGATGATGCCGGGTGTGGACACGCGAGGGTCCGCCCTCACCCCGACCGGTCCGCCAACGTCTCGGCGAGTTTGCGCACCATGGCGCCTGTGCGGTTGCGTTGCGGCCACAGTGTGGGGACATCCCGGCTCATCAGAGGGTGTGCCGTCACCGGTCCCACGCTCATCGCGAGCACCCTGTCGCTGAAGGCGGCTACCATCTCGTCCTCGGCACCGAGCGCTTCGGCGCGGCGGAACAGCCCCGAAACAGCGGGTGCGCTGGTGAAGGTGACCGCCTCGAGTTCGCGTCGCACCACAGCGGTCACCAGGTCGTCCACCGCCCCCACGTCCTCGGGTTCGGTCCAGCGGTACACCGGAACCTCGATGACGGTGGCGCCGGCCGTGCGCAGCGCCGCGCAGAAGTCGGTCATGGGGTCCCCGTGCACCTGCACCGCGATGCGCAGTCCTGCCGGGAACTCCCCAAGGAGGTAGTCCAGCATTTCATCGGACGTCTCGTTCGGTGCCGTCCACTCTTCCGTGAGGTCGACGGAACGTACCGCGCCCTTGGCTTTCGGGCCGCGTACGACGATCCTGGCTGTTGCCATCGCCTGAACCAGGGGTGCGCCGATCCCCCACTCCTGGGCGGCCTGCACCCAGCCGGTGAGACCTGCCCCGGTGGTGACGACGATCACGTCCACGGGGTGCTCGAGGAGCTCGTGGGACGCGTCCACCAACCGGTGGTCGTCACTCAGGGGAACGGTCCGCATCGTTGGTGCGCAGCGCACCAAGGCGCCGTAGCGGCGCAGCATCGTCGCTTGTTCCTCAACGCGGCGTGCGGCGGTAACCCCGATGGTGGAGCCCGCCAATGGCGTCTCCGGTGCTGTGGCGCTCACAGTCGTCTCTTTCCGACGCGGTCCAGTCTCACTGCCCAGTATCGGACACACGGTCCCGTGGGCCACTCACCAGGGGGTTGGGAACTGTTTCCTGTCGTGCGCGGGAACAGGCCGCTCCGTGTGCTCAGAGCGTGTACACACGTCGACATGCTTTCCGAACGGTGCCAGGGATGTTCCTTCCCGTGTGGTTTCGGGCGGCAGGTATGACAGCGCCTGTATTGGGCACGACTAGTACCGTCATGTTGCGTACCGAAACCACACCAACGCAGCGCGCCCGGACCGCACTGACGGGGTTGGCGATCGGCGACGGTTTCGGGTCGCGGATCTTCGTCGGCGCGGACCAGCACACACTGGCCGAACGGGTACTTCCTCCCGGCCCGTGGCCGTGGAGCGACGACACGGAGATGGCCTGTTCGGTCTACAGCGAGCTGGTCCGTGACGGAAGCGTCGATCCGGACGCGCTGGCTGCCAGCTTCGCCGCGCACTACAACCCGGACCGCGCCTACGGGCCGGCTGCCGGCCGGCTGTTGCGCGACATCCGTGAGGGCGGGGACTGGCGTGAGCTCGCCGCAGCCCAGTTCGACGGTGCCGGCTCGTTGGGGAACGGCGCTGCGATGCGGGTGGCGCCGCTCGGGGCGTGGTTCGCTGACAGTACTGACCACGCCGCCCGCAACGCAGCGGTGTCGGCCCAGGTGACCCACACTCACCCCGACGGCATCGCCGGGGCCGTCGCGGTCGCTGTCGCGGCGGCCGTCGCGGCTCGCAACGAACCGACGGGAGCCGGGGCTTTCCTCGAGGAGACGTTGGAGTACGTCCCCGCCGGGAGCGTATGTGACGGGATCGCCAACGCACGCAGTCTTCTCGTGGTGTCCGACCCTCACGCCGTGGCTCGGGAGCTGGGCTGCGGTAGCAGGATCACCGCGGCCGACACGGTTCCGTTCACGCTGTGGGTGGCAGCCAAACACCTCGACGACTACCCCGGCGCGTTGTGGCACACGGTTGCGCCTGGCGGTGACGCCGACACCACGTGCGCCATCGTGGGCGGTATCGTCGCCACCCGAGTCCCGGGAGGCCATCTGCCGCAGGAGTGGCGTTCCCACATGGAACCGCTGCCCAGCTGGGTGGACATCCCGCCCCCACGGTGACCTCGCTTCGGCGGTCTTGAGGAGCATCCACGTGTGGCGGGTCGGCAGAGACCGGCTCAACGCGCTCGGCCGCGCCGTGCACGACGCCATGGTGGAGACCATCGGTTTCCCGTACGACGACCGGTTCCAGGTACTGACCAATCACGACGGCGTCAACAGCACGCTGCGCTACGACGGTTATCCCGATGTGCATCGTGACGACGACATCGTGTACGTCGCCATCACGATGCGTTCCGGGCGCACCCCGTCGCAGAAACAGGACATGTACCGGCGGATCGCCGAGTTGGCCCACGAGTACGCGGGTACCGAACCGCGGAACGTGTTCGTTGTCCTGGCCGAGAACGAGGCGGCCGACTGGTCGCTCGGGCACGGGAAAGCGCAGTACGTGTCTTCCTCCAACGTCGGGTGAGGTCCGGGCTGCCCGGATGGCTCCTCGCCTCCTGGTACGTGAGACCGTTTCCGGAGAACGTCGGCAGGGAGGTGAGGACAGCAGTGGCCGGTTCCGGGGTGCGGGCAGCGGTCAGTGACGTCTCCGCGGTCAACGCGTTCTTCTCGGTTGACATGCGAGAGACCGGATCGGGGTGGCTTCCCCTCCGGGAGCTGTGGGAGCACCCTGGTTACCTGGAGGAGCGCGTCAGTGAGGTGCGCACCCGGCTGGCGTCCCGTGCCGGTGTCGCCGTTTCCCGTGTGGAACGGCGTGTTGCCGCCTCCATCATGTACCAGGGACTGGCATCCCGCCTGCTGTCGCCAACCGTGGGCGCGGCGCTGTGCCATGGGGTGGCACTCGATCCCGGCGCGCTGCGGTGGCGCCCCGAAGGGGGGATGCTGCCACTCGCACTGGTCGGGGAACCACCGGCGTCCGATACGTTTCACACCCCACGCGTCGACTCACTGGCCGAGCTGATCCACCAGCGGGTCGTTCAGGGAACCCTCGCCCCGATCGCTACGGCGTTGCGCTCCCAGGTGAAGGTGGCACCCCGTCTGTTGTGGGGAAACGCTGCCTCCTCCCTGGCCGGAACCGTACAGGCACTGGCGCGGGACCGTCCGTGGGTCACTGACGACGCCGTTGTTCTGACGGAGCTGTTACTGGGGCGTGAACCGTTCACCGGTCTCGGAGAGTTTGACCGGTCCGGAGAGCAGCACGCGTTCGTCCGTGCGACGTGCTGTCTGTACTACCGCATACCCGGGTGCGGCATGTGCGGGGACTGTGCGCTGCTTCGCCGGTGAGCCGCCGGCGGACTACTCCCCCGCCGGCGCGAACCACAGAGCCTCCGCGGCGACGACGCCGAGAGTCTGTTCGCGTTGGTCGTCGGCGGAGCCGATACGGATGACTAGTGGCCCGCCGAAGGGTTGGTGCCCCAGCACCTCCACCCGCATACCGATGCCGATGCGCTGTTCGGCCAGGTAGCGCAACAGGTTGGGATCGGAGTCGTTCACCCGGACGATGACGCCGGTGGCTCCGGTCTCGGCCTGCGAGAGCCGGCGGACGTCCCGTTCGACGGTGCTTCCGTCACGGGTGGGTATGGGATCCCCGTGGGGGTCCACCAGGGGGTTTCCCAGACTTTCCGCGATCCGGTTGACGAACGTGTCGGACACGACGTGCTCGAGCTCCTCGGCCTCGTCGTGCACTTCGTCCCACGAGTAGCCGAGTGCTTCCACGAGATAGGTTTCCAGGAGCCGGTGACGTCGCAGTACCGACAGCGCGGTCTTCGTTCCGGTGTCGGTGAGCTGGACGGCGCCGTAACGCTGGTGGTGCACCAGGCCGAGCTCACTGAGCTTGCGGAGCATGCCGGAGACGGACGAGTTAGACACCGACAGCCGTTCGGCCATTCTGGAGATCGTCACCGGGCCCGAGCCGCGTTCCTGAAGGTCGTAGATGACCTTCACGTAGTCCTCAACCGAGGTGGACGGCCGGTTAGATGCATTCTCCATAGGGGCCACAGTACCGCCTTCGGGGCGGCGAGCAGGGGTTCTCGTGAGCGCGCGGCGCCCGGCCGCTGTGCTTTGCGTGGTGTCTGCTACCGGGAGGTCTGGGAGGCGATCATGGCGTTCACCGCCTCGGGAGAGAGGATGTGGTCGAGCACCATCACCGCGCAACCGAGCAGCCCGGCCTGCTCACCGAGTTCGCTTCCCACGATGCGTAGCTGTCGTGTGGCCAGGGCGGTGGAACGTCGGAAGATGACCTCACGGACCCCGGCCACCAGCGGATCGTAGGCGTAGGCGAGATCCCCGCCCAGGGTGATCACAGCGGGGTTGAGGAGGTTGACCGCTCCCGCGAGCACCTCGCCGAGGTGACGCCCGGCCGTTCGGACGGCATAGGTCGCCTGGGGGTCCCCACCGTGTGCCAACTCCGCGACCTCGTGCACGGTCTCGGCGTTCGTGGGGTGGGCGGCGAGGTGCTCCACAAGTGCGGCGCCTCCGGCGACGGTTTCGAGACAGTCGGTGTTTCCGCACCGGCACGGCCTGGTGGAGGACGTGCGCACCGGGATGTGGCCGAGTTCCCCAGCCGCACCGAGCGAACCGCGTACCAGCGCACCGCCGGAAATGATGCCGGCCCCGATGCCTGTGGAGGCCTTGACGACGATCATGTCGTCAGCGTCCGGGGCGCCGTGCAGGGAACGGTGCTCTGCCAGAGCCATCACGTTGACGTCGTTGTCGAGGAGGACAGGGCCGGGGAAACGTTCTGCCACCTGGGGTTCCACGGCGACGTCGCTCCAGTTGGCGAGCACGGGGGGATTCTGGGTGCGGGCCACGGCGAACTCGACGGTGGCGGGGACGCTGATGCCTGTCCCGTAGACGTCGTGGACCGTGTGTCCGGTCTTTCCTATAAGGCTCTCCCAGCTGTCCATCACCCATTCCAGGGCGGCTGTGGGACCGTGTTCCACGTGTGGAGAACCGTTCTCCTGCGCCAGCACGCGGCCGGACAGGTCGCACACGGCGACCTGGCTGCGCGAGATTCCGAGAGCCGCGGTGAGGATGACCCCGCCAGAGGAGTTGAATTGCAGCTGGCTGGGTGGGCGCCCTCCGTTGGAAGGAGCGGTCGTTTCCTCGAGTACGAGCCCATGGGCTACGAGTTCCCCGACGCGTAGTGCGACGGCGGGCCGGGAGAGGCCGGTGACGCGCCCGAGCTCCGTGCGGGTGGTGGCTTTGCCGGTGCGGATGAGTTCCAGGACATGCCCGTTGGAGAACGCTGCTGAGGGGAAAGCCTTACTTCGGGACATGCTCCATTGAATCATGCTGTAGCGGGATCACACGGGAGTATTCTCCCTACTTTTGCAGCAATGAATCCAAAAGGGAGGGTTGCCTCGTTACCGAAGGACCGCTAGGTTTCCGGGAAGTCAACGGGAGATTCCCTGGAGCGGCTCCGACGCCGCACACCAGGCCATGCCGCGGTCGCGTTCCGCTGGAAGGGGAGACAGTGAGCCACCCGATGCTTCCCACACCTGACCGGCCCTGGCTGGTGTGTGATGTTGGTGGAACCAACGCGCGGTTCGGTCTCGTGCTTGCTCCCGAGGGGCGGCCCAGTCACGTGTCCACCCTGCCGTGCCGTTCCTACCGCGATCTGGCTTCCGCAGCGGCTGCCTACCTGCAGCAGCATGCCCCCGGCGCCCGTCCCGTCGCCGCGTGCGCCGCTGTCGCGGGACCCGTACACGGGGACCGGATCCGGCTGACCAACGCACACTGGGACTGCTCGATCTCCCAAACCCGCCGGGAGCTGGGGGTTGAGCATCTCGACGTTGTCAACGACTTCGCCGCGCTGGCCCTCTCACTCCCCTGGCTGGGTGACGACGAGGTCCTGCCCGTGGGCGGGCCAGCGACCGACTCCGGTCGGAGCATGGCTGTTCTGGGTCCCGGAACGGGGCTGGGTGTCGCCGGCCTGGTACCTCATTCCGGAGGGTGGGTTCCTGTCTCCGGTGAGGGCGGGCACGTGGATGTCCCCGCCGTGACGGAGGGCGAGCTCGCGGCGGTGCGTGTGCTGCGCTCCCAGCAGCAGACGGTGACGGCCGAGGACATGCTGTCCGGTCCCGGCCTGGTGCGGTTGTACGGCGCGGTCGCACAGCTGCACGGTGCCGATGCTGAGGAACTCACGCCGGCCCAGATCTGTAGTGCGGACAACGATCCCCTCTGCCGCGAGACCCTGGAGCTCTTCTGCGGGCTACTGGGAGGGTTCGCCGGCAACGTTGCCCTCACCCTGGGCGCCACGGGCGGTGTCTTCCTGGGCGGAGGCATCCTGCCCAGGATCACCTCCGTGCTCCAGGCCAGCGACTTCCGGCGCCGTTTCGAGGACAAGCACAGCATGACCGACTACGTGAAGAGCATCGCGACAGTGCTCATCACGGCTTCCACTCCCGCGCTGCTGGGGGCACGCGCCCAGCTCGAGCAGAGCGTCGGTAGCGCGGCGGTTCGCCGGTGACCGGCTTCCCGGGCGCGGAGCCCGGGGGCGGGCCCAACCGTGAGAGGCGGTCAGCAGTATCCCTCGAGCGCCACGGCGGCCTTCAGCAGCATCTCCTCGTACTCTTCCTCCGGGACGGAGTCGAGAACGATAGCGCCCCCCGCACCGACGGTGATCTCGGAACCGGTGCGTACCGCGGTGCGGATCACGATGCTGAGGTCGGTTGTTCCGGTGTCGGAGAGATAGCCCAGCGCCCCCGAGTACACGCCGCGCGCCGAGTGCTCCAACCGGTCGATGATCTCCATGGTGCGTTCCTTCGGGGCCCCGGTCATGGACCCGCCGGGAAAGCACGCCCGAACCGCGTCGACCGCTGACACGTCGGGACGTAGCCGCCCTCGGACCGTGGAGATGAGCTGGTGCACCGTGCTGTAGGAGACGGTGTACATGAAGGCGGGAACGTGCACGCTGCCTGTCTCGCACACCCTGCCGAGGTCGTTGCGCAGCAGGTCCACGATCATGAGGTTCTCCGCCCGGGTTTTCGCGCTGGTGCGTAGCTCAGCGGCGTTGCGGGCGTCCGTGTCCGGGTCGGCGTGGCGGGGAGCGGTGCCTTTGATCGGGCGGCTGTCCGCTTCCCCGCTCCCGGTGATGCGCAGGAACCGTTCCGGGGAAGCGCTGAGCACGGCCGTCTCCCCCAAACGCAGCAGGGCCGCGTACGGCGCGGGCCTGGACCGACGCAGCCGTCGGTAGAACGCCAGGTCGTCCTTGGGGGCCGGGAACCGTAACCGGTTGGTCAGGCATATCTCGTAGCTTTCCCCGGCCGTGAGGAAGTCCAGGCACGTTTCGACGTCAGCCAGATACTCCTGTCGGGAGCGTTCCAGCGTCGTCTCCACGTCGGGGGCGTCGCCGGTAGCGGCCGGGGGGTCGGCCGAGGGAAGGTCGGTGAGTCGGGCACGTGTGTCCTCGACCCAGGTGGGGGCGTCCTCGCTCGCGTCGACGGCCACCACATAGGTGCGTTCCTGCGCGTGGTCGACAGCGACGAACCGCTCGCAGCGCAGCCAGACCGCGTCCGGCGTGTGGGCGTGGTGCCGGGTGTGAGCCCCGCAGTCGGTTTTGAGCTCGTAGCCGAAGTAGCCGACGTAGCCGCCGGCGAAGTCGAACGGTAGGGCCGACGGGCGGGGGTGGGGAGCCACCCGCCGGCGTAACGCGTCGAAGATGGTCCCCGGCTCCTGGTGGGACGCTCCGCCTTCCCGCTCGACGGTGACGCTTCCGTCCGTGGTCCGGTAGGTAAGGACCTCTCCCCCCGGCCTGTTGTCGCCCAGGAACGAGAAACGGCCTGTGTCTCCGTGGTAGCTGCTGTCCAGCCAGAAGGCGTGTGTGGAGTCGCCGTAGAGGTGGGTGAAGGCGGCCTCGGTGTCCACCGCGTAGGGCAGGGTCGCCACCCGGGGGGAACGTGCGGTCGGTTGTTCCGGTCGGGACGAGCCCGAACGGGGGGCTGCGGTCCGCCCCGGTGGGGGTGGTGGCTGCTTCCCGTGGTGGTGTGCCTGCTGCAGGAAGTTGGCGACCAGCCGGTACCCGTACTGGCTGGCGACCGATTCGGGGTGGAACTGGACGCCCCAGCGGGGCAGGGTGCGGTGTTGGAGACCCATGACCACACCGTCGTCGGCCCAGGCGGTCGCTGTGAGCGGTTCGGGAAGCGCGGCGGGGACCGCCAGGGAGTGGTACCGCACCGCTGTGAAGTCCTGGGGGATGCCGGTGAACAGGCCCGTCTGGGTGTGGTGGATGCTGCTCAGGTGACCGTGGCGTGCCGCGGGGGCCGAGCGTACGGGGGCTCCGGCGAGGTAGGCGATCGCCTGGTGTCCCAGGCAGACCCCGAGCACGGGGATGTCGGGGTCCGCGAGGAGGTCCCACACGTTGCCCATGTCCCTGGGGTTCTGGGGGCGTCCCGGTCCTGGGGAGATGACGGCGGCGTCCACACCGGTGGAGCGGGCACGGTCCCAGCGCAGTTCGTCGTTGGTGACCACGGTCGGTTCGTGCCCGGTGACCCGGGATATGAGGTGGAAGAGGTTGTAGGTGTACGAGTCGTGGTTGTCCACGAGTAGTACCCGCACGTTGGTTCCCTCCCCGTACTAACCCACCGGTTGTTGGTGTCCTCCCAGGTTATGGTGTGGCGGTTTGCGGCTGTTCTCCCGTATGGGGGTACTGGCGGTGACATCGCCGACTGTTCGCCCGTTCGGGCGTCGAGTGGGTGCCCCGTCGGCGACGCCAGGAGCCGTCAGGGTGGGATCGGGTTCGGGGCTTCTGCGCCCGCTGGCAGTGAGCGTTTCCGCCCCGACATGAGCAAACGCCTCGACCTCCCGGTCCCGGGCTCCCTCAGCGGGACGGCCCGCTGGGCGGGGCTGTCCCGCGAGCCAACGGAGGAGGGCCGGCGCTGGTGATGAGGGCTTCCGCGGCGGCTCGTGCGGTGTTTGCGGCTGTTGTCTCGCCGGCGATGGAGTAGCTGATGATGGCACCTTCGTGCAGGCTCAGTAGCTGCGCGGCGAGGGTGTCTGCATCGGTGATACCGGTGTCTTGGAGAAGTTGGCGGAACAGGTCGCGTAGCCAGACCTTCTCCGCCACGACCAGTTGCTGCCCGGGGTGGTCGGGCTCGGTCAGTTCGGCGAAAGCGTTGACGAAACTGCAGCCCCGGCTGTTCGGGGTCAGCCAGTCGGTCAGCACGTCGAACGGGGACAGGAGCCGCGCCACAGGATCGGGGCCCGCGTCGTCCAGCGTGGTGAGCACCAGCTTGCGCCAGCGCCGGTCGCGGGCATGCAGGTAGGCCGTGACGAGGGCGTCCTTGGAGCCGAACCGGTCGTAGAGGGTGCGTTTGGTGACTCCGGACTCGGCGGCGATGGTATCCACCCCCACAGCGTGGATTCCGCGCCAGTAGAACAGTTCGGAGGCGACCTCGAGGATCCGGCGAGCTCCGGGGGTCAGTTGCTCGTCCGGGCTGGAGTCGGTGTCCATGTGTCCCCATCACCGTTGACTTTACAGAGTTGTATACCTAGGTTTGGACCATGTCAGGTTCACAGACCAGTATAGTAGTTAAGGTGGGGGTGGGCGCGTGCGCACGTCGATGATGGCGGCCGTGCTGACCGGGTTCGGTGGGCCCGAGCGGCTGCGGGTGCAGGACGATACCGCGGTGCCGTGCCCCGGGCGCGGCGAGGTACTGATCCGGGTGGCCGCCGCGGCGGTGAACAACACTGACCTCTGGACCCGGCAGGGCGCCTACGGGCTGCCCGAGGCCCCGTCGGCGTTGGCCGGATGGCGCGGCCCGATCGATTTTCCCCGGATCCAGGGCGGCGATATCGCCGGCACGGTCGTCGAGACCGGAGAGGCGGTCGATCCCGCACTGTGCGGCACGCGAGTGCTGGTGGACCCCGCGCTTTACGACGCCGAGACTACCGACGCCACTCCGGTCGGCTTGCTGGGAAGTGAAGCCAACGGCGGCTTCGCCCAGTACGTCGTCGTGGCCTCGGCACGGGTACATGCCATGACCGGCTCGCCGTTGTCCGACGAACAGCTGGCCTGCCTGCCGATCGCCTACGGCACCGCCATGGGCATGCTCGAACGCGCACGGATCACCGCGGGCGAGTCGGTGCTGGTCACCGGGGCCTCCGGCGGCGTCGGGCTGGCCTTGGTGCAGCTCGCCGCCGCGCGCGGTGCCCACGTGATCGCGATAACCACCCGAGACAAGGGCGAGCTCGTGTCCCGGGCCGGAGCGCGCACAGTGATCCACCGCGACGCGGACGACGCCCTTGGGACAATCGCCCAGGCCGTTCCGAAGGGGCTCGACGCAGTGGCCGACGTGGCCGGCGGGGACTCCGTGAACCAGATCGTCCCCCTACTGCGCGATGGCGGACGGTGGGTGATCGCCGGCGCCGTCGCTGGTTCCGTTATCAGCTTCGATCTGCGGCGGCTGTACCTGCACAACCTCACCCTGATCGGCTCATCGATGCACACCCCGGACCACTTCGCCCAACTCGCCGAAGCAGCCCGGCACGGCCACATCACCCCACGAGTGGCCGCCCGCTACCCGCTCTCCGAGATCCATGCCGCCCAGCACGAATTCTCGCGGCACACCCACGTCGGCAAGATCACGATCACGCCATAGGGTCCCACTGTGCCGTGGTCAAGGCGGCGAACGGTTCGAAACCCGATCTACGCCTACGGGTGGCGGTCGGCGCCGTGACGAGCCGCGGCCGTGACAACGGGCGTGCCGTCCGTACCGCGGCGCAGTAAACCCCTCGCTGATCCAAGCCTCTTGCTGGAGTCTCCTATCGCAGGAGACTGACATCTCCTCACGAGTCTCGGCGCCCGGCGGTCAGGCTGTTCACTCGAGCCCCCGTGACGAGCCGAGCCCCTGTGGGTCGACCGTGGTGGCGGCGTCACGGTCCAGCCTGTCGCTGAACGCCCGGCGGCCCCCCGACCTCACCTGTTCGAGCTGAACCTCGACGGCCGGCCGACGGTAGCTCGGAACGGTCTCGCGCAAGCGCTGAAGCAACGTCCACAGGCGCCGGGAGACCTGTACCGACCCCTCCCCGAACTGACGGGTCTCATGGAGTGCGAGACTCAGGTAGTCCTCCCAGGAGGGTGTTCGCCAGCGGAGCCGAGCGGCCCCCTTGGTGTCGTACATGACGCCGGGCGTGAGGCGGCGGTGGGCGATGATCCGCAGCAGGGTCTCGATCTGGTCGAGCGCCTGTGTGGAGGTGCTGGGGTCGTTGGTCCCCGGGGAGAGCGCCTTGGCGGAGATGTCCGCGAGCAGGCGGAAGGCGAAGCCAGGATCCTGCTCCATGGTCCGCTCGTCACCGACCGCAACCGCGGACTGAAACTCACGCTCCTCGAGCGGCCCGCTGCCCCCGTGGACCCGAAAGAGCGGATCGCCCGGGACTACGAAATCGCCGATCGCCGGTACCAGCTCGACCATCGCATCGGCATCGGTGGCAAGGGAGAACAGACCCTGCCGGTCCACACTCTGTATCACGCCCGGGTCACCACGGTAGGTGATCACGTCGGAGTCCTCTGGCAGCGGTGCGAGTCCGCGCTCACCCCTCTCGTCCTTCACCGCAGGTTCCGGGTGCACCCGATCGATCACCTTGCGCGCCTCACGGCCGAGCTCGTTCAGCACCGAAGCCACCCGCAGTCCGGATGTCGTGTTCGCAATCAGTTGCAGGAACATGAACATGCTCGCGATGAGCAGGAACAGGGCGACAGAGATCGAGCTGTTGGGAACGAAGTCCGGGTTCTCCGGCCGGCCGACGGAGCTCAGCACGAGCAGTGAGTACAGGAATGTCGCGATGAAGGTACCGAGTGCCGCCTGGGTAACGGGGTCCCGCAGGGACAGGACCAGCATGCGCGGAGAGAACTGACTCGAGCCGAACTGCACGGCGACCAGCAGGACCGAGAAGACGAAGCCGGTGAAGGTGATCATTCCGCCCGCCAACGAGCCGAGCATGCCGCGGGCGGCATCCGGGCCGAACGTGATCCCGATCGTCATGCCGGTTTTCTCGTCGACGATCGGGAGAACGGTTCCGGCCGCGATAGCCACCACCACGAAAAAGGCGGGGATGATCCAGATACCGTTGCGCACGTACTCCGCGGTATGCCAGATACCGTTGCGCACATACTCCGCGGTACGCCAGTGCGTTCGCCTGGACATTCGGCGCAGCACCCTATCTATGCCGTTCTTGGTTCGCTACCGGCCCGGATCTCCTCGGAGCGTCCGCTCGGCAGCTCGTGGGAGACCCACAAGCAACGAGGCATGGACGGATGGAGGCCACGAAAACGCATCCCTCACAAGCGTTGGCACCCCGACGCCCTGTGAAACCGGCTCAGCACCGGGCCGAGAGGCGCCGCTCCTGCGAAGCAAGAACACTGGCCAGCCAGGTTCGAAGAGGCCTCACTGCCGTGGTTCCTGCCCTCGCATGCGCCAAGTATGGCACCCAGCAACACGCTCCCGCCGTCGCGACACCACAGCAGTTGGGTTCCCTGTCGAGACGGCTGGTTTATGGGACTCCGTGTTCAGCCGGAAGCGCCCGTAGGGGTCGATGCGACCAGAACAGCGGTCCCGGGTGCCGCCGCCGTGTCGGTACAGCCGGATGGAGCCAACGTTTCAACCGGGATGGCAGGTGGAAACCGAACAGGCCGGTGAGGCGAAACCCACCACCGAGGCACCGTGGGTGCCGACGTGGTTGGTCTCGGTCTCGGCGTCGGTGCGGTGCCGCAGCGCTCCGGGAACCGACGGTGCCGTGACGGCTTGGGCTGCGACGTGGGGGAAGCGGCACTGCCCCTGTCTCCGGGAGTCGGACCAGCGGAGACATGCCGGTGTTCAGCGGGCTCGTCGTATCCAGCCGAACGGTTGTGGAGGTTGTCCACCTCCCGAACGCTGGGCGTGAGGGGTGAGCGCAGGGTTGGGGCTGTGGGCCCCAACCCGTGGCGGGTGCCGTGCTATCCGCGCATGGATTCCAGGGTCCTGCCCTTGGTCTCGGTGATGCACTTCCACACGAACAGGAACGACAGGGCCGCGAACGCGGTGTAGATCACGTAGGTGCCGCTGAGGTTCCAGTCGCGAAGGATGGGGAAGGTGACGGTGACCAGCCAGTTCGCGACCCACTGTGTCGCCGTGGCCACGGCCATGGCTGCGGCCCGGACGCGCAGCGGGAACATCTCGCCGAGCAGGACCCAGGTGACCACGCCCCAGGAGAGCGCGAAGAACAGGACGAACAGGCTCGCCGATGCCAGTGCGAGGACTCCCCAGACGAACGGGAGGGAGGCCTCCTCCTCCACGACCGTGGCGTGGCTGAACGCGAAGGAGGTGACGGCGAGCATGACCGTCATACCGCCGGAGCCGATGAGGAGGAGCGGCTTGCGGCCGACCTTGTCCACCAGGCCGATGGCCACGAAGGTACCGATGATGTTCACGATCGAGGTGAAGAGACTGAGCAGCAGCGAGTTGCTCTCCTCGACACCCACCGACTGCCACAGTGACGCGGAGTAGTAGAAGATCACGTTGATGCCGACCAGCTGCTGGAAGGCGGACAGCGCCATACCGATCCACACGATCGGGAGCAGACCGAAACGTCCCCTGAGGTCACGAAGCCGCGGCTTGACCTCGGACCCGAGGGCTTCGTGTATCGCCCGGATACGTCCCTCGACGTCGTTCCCCTCGACTTCGCTGAGCACGGCGCGGGCCCGGTCCTCACGGCCGATCCGCACCAGGTAGCGGGGCGACTCCGGGATGGTGAGGCTCAGCCCGATGTACAGCAGCGCGGGCAGGAGCTCCACTCCCAGCATCCACTGCCATGCCTGCAGCGGCCCCATGCTGTCGGTGGCGCTGCCCCCGGCCATGTTGGCGATCATGTAGTTCACCAACTGCGACAGCGCGATACCGATCACGATGGCGAGTTGTTGCAGGGAGGCGAGCCGGCCCCGGTACGCCGCGGGGGACACCTCCGCGATGTAGGTCGGGGCGATGACGGAGGCGATCCCGATCGCGATGCCTCCGACGACGCGCCAGGCGGTGAGGTCCCACACGCTGAGTGGCAGCGCCGAGCCGATGGCGCTCACGGCGAAGAGCAGGCCGGCGATTTGCATGACACGGATGCGGCCGAACCGGTCGGCCAGCGGGCCGGCGGCCGCCGCGCCCACCGCGGAACCGAGAAGAGCGGCGGCGACGGCGACACCGGTGATCGCGGAACTCACACCGAAGTGTCCCTGGATCGCTTCCACCGCCCCGTTGATAACGGAGGTGTCATAGCCGAACAGGAAACCGCCCATCGCCGCCGCGGCGGCGATGAGGACCACGTGGACGATGTTCAGTTCCCCAGCGGACTTGACTCCCTTGGGGTCGGGTGTTGCCACGATTACTCCTTGTCCGAGGCCCGGTTCCCCATGCTTACGAGACGCGCGGCATCCCGGAGGGGTGGGGGGCGGCGCCTGCGATAGGGCATGGGGTTTCAGTAGTAATTAACGATGAGGTTCTTTAGTGCACGGACTTATGACATGGATCATGCGCATGATCGGTAACACTAACGCACATTAGTGATGTATGACGCATGAGGGGTGGTAGCGCGTCGGGTACGTGAACAGGGGCGGGCTGCTCCCGTGCGGTCACCCGGCGGCGTGTGGCGGGTCCCGGGTTCTGTCTGCCTGGCGGCAACGGTGCGGAGGGCACACGATGGCGGGGCGTCAGGATGAAACACTGGGGAACCGCCGTGTGAAGGTACACCGCGGTCATGCGCCAGCAGGGCAGAGGCGGGGTGTACCGCCGCGTTCGGGGCACTGGAAGAACCACCGCTCCGGCGCTAGGAGCTGTTACTTCAGGATGGAGCTGTGATGTCGGAACTGCTGGACCTGCACGCTCAGGCGATGGCGGAGTTCGACCGTCGGGCGCGCCAGGTGCAGGTGCACCAATGGGGGCAGGCGACGCCGTGTCGGCAGTGGGACGTTCACGATCTGCTCAACCACCTCGTCAGCGAGCAGCTGTGGGTACCTCACCTTCTCAACGGGGGAACGATCGAGGAGGCAGGGGACCGTTACGACGGCGACGTCCTCGGTGAGGAACCTGTGGCCACGTGGGAGGTGGCCTCCCGGGAGTCGCGTTCCGCCTGGCTCCAGCCCGGCGCTACGGAACGCACCGTCCACTTGTCCTTCGGGGACGCTTCGTCCTCTCTCTACCTGTGGCAGATGACGTTCGACCTGACCGTGCACGCCTGGGACATGGCCCGGGCCATCGGCGCTGACGAGAAACTGGATCCCGGATTGGCCGCCGAGGTCCTGCAGTGGGCCAGGGGCCAGTTCACCGAGGGTGAGAGCGGGGAACTGTTCGATGCTCCCGTCCCGGTGGCGGAGGACGCCGACAACCAGACGCGGCTTCTGGCGCTGACCGGACGCCACGTTTAACGCCGACAGCCAACCGCGCGGCTGACAAACCCACACGTCGAACTTTGTCGGGTTCGGCAGCTGCGCCGTAGAGCCGGCATGGCCAACGATCGGGGGCATGGCCACATTCGACTCCCTGGCGGAAAAGGTTCTGCAACGGGAACCGCTCCCCCGCACCGACCTGTTGTCCGTGCTCACCAGTTCCGACGATGAGCTGCTCGACCTCGTCAGCGCCGTGTTCCGGGTGCGTCTGGCTTACTTCGGTCGCCGCGTCAAGCTCAACTACCTGGTGAACCTCAAAAGCGGTCTGTGCCCGGAAGACTGCACGTACTGCTCGCAACGTCTGGGATCAGCGGCCGACATCGCGACCTACACGTGGTTGAGTACCGAACAGACACGCGAAGCGGCTTCCTGCGGCATCGCCGCGGGAGCTTCGCGTGTCTGTCTCGTGGCCAGTGGACGAGGTCCCACCAACCGTGATGTCGCCCGTCTCACTCCTGCCATCGAACAGATCAAGGCGGACAACCCCGACGTGGAAGTGTGCGCGTGCCTGGGCCTGCTCTCCGGAGACCAGGCCCAGGAGCTGAGCGGGTGCGGGGTCGATGCCTACAACCACAACCTCAACACGTCCGAGGCCCGGTACAGCGACATCTGCACCACCCACAGCTTCGCCGACCGTGTGCAGACGGTGCACAACGCCAAAGACGCCGGGCTTTCCCCCTGCTCGGGCCTGATAGCGGGTCTGGGAGAGACCAACGACGATCTTGTCGACGCGCTGTACGCACTACGCGACCTGGATCCGGACTCGGTTCCCGTGAACTTCCTCATCCCGTTCGACGGGACCCCGCTGGCCGGGCAGTGGCACCTGACGCCCCAGCACTGCCTGCGTATCCTGGCCGCCACACGTCTGGTCTTTCCCGATGTCGAGGTCCGTGTCGCAGGCGGGCGCGAGGTCCATCTGCGTAGTCTGCAGCCGCTCGCGCTGCACATCGCCAACTCGGTGTTCCTGGGCGACTATCTCACCAGTGAGGGCCAGCCGGGCGCCTCCGACCGGGAGATGATCCACGAGGCCGGCTTCACCGTCGAAGGGGCGGAGGAGGAGACCCTGCCGCGGGAACGTCGGGACCTCGTCGCCACGCGTCACCGTGGTGCGGGAACGTCTCTTCCCCCCAACACCTGAACAGTGTGCGACCTGGCGGTACCGGCGCGGAACTCGGGCAACCACCGCCCCCGCTCTCACGGACTCCTCGGGCCGTTCCTACCGAACGGACTCTCTCGACGTCTGCCGTGCTTCCATCCCCGATAGGGGCGACACGCAAAAAAGGAACATGCCGTGACATAAATAGTGACAGAGATTCCTGAGGCCCGCCCGACCCTCTATTCTTGGGAAGCATGCCAGGAACTGAACGTCCGATAATTGTGCTCGGATGCCCGAGGTCGGGAACCACCCTGATGCAGCTCATGCTGCACTCCCACCCGCGGATCGCCGTACCACCGGAAACCCGTTTCCTACTGAGAGCGTACCGGGAGCGTGAATACTTCGGCGATCTGCGGGTGCCCGAAAACCGTCGGTCACTCGCAGAATGGATAGTCGGGAGAAAAAAGACCCGATTCAGAGATCTGGGACTCGCTCCCCGGGAGATCGTCGACGAGATCGTTGCAGGACCGCCCACCCTTGGTTCCGCACTGGGGATCGTGTTCCGCGCCTACGCCCGCAGATTCGGAAAACCCCGCTGGGGAGACAAGCGCCCCGCTTACTACCAGAACATCAACGCGATCATGCGACTGTTCCCGGACGCGCAAATCGTGCAACTCATCCGGGACGGACGCGATTGCGTGGGATCGCTGAAACAGATGCCGTGGTACCGCCACAACAGTTACCACGCGATCTCCACGTGGGCCGAGGCCATCGACTACGGCCGTTCCGCTGCGGCCCGGCTGGGACCGGACACCTTCTACCAGGTCCGTTACGAAAGCCTGATCGCCGATCCGCAACGGGAGCTGACGGCACTGTGCGACTTCCTCGGCGAAAAGTTCGACCCCGCCATGTGCGAACCCCGGGAGGTCGCCGACGTCGCCGTGCCGAAACGCAAAACATGGCACGAGAACACGCACGGTGCCGTCACCCAGTCCACGGCCGGAACGTGGGAGAAACGCCTCGCCCCCTGGGAACTGCAACTCTGCGAGAGCGCCCTGGGAAGCCGGTTGCGGGACAACGGTTACGAACTCTCCGGAGCGGAGTCTCCCCCCGTCAAACACTGGCTTCGCTACACCGGTACCGCGACGAAACGGCGCTACAGGAACCGCAAACGCAGCACCCAGGACATGCTGCGTCGGATGCGGGAACCGGATGACCAGCTCCCGTGCCGCCTCCCCGAACAACAACGTCCAGGTACCTCCGAACACGCCTGAAACAGTGGTGCGGGAGCGTGCCCGGCCGCCGGGCCAACGGTTCGACACCGCCCACGGGAAAACCCGCGTGGCACGCGCCTCTCCCCGTGCGGAAGAACATGACGCGGCCGAGGAGGAACCAGGCGACACCGAGGAGACCACGGGAAGAGAACCGCACCGGTCTCACCTCACCGAACAGCGGTGTGCCACATACCACATGTTAGGTTCCCGAGCATGCGAGTCGACGAATACACGGCACAGGACGCGGTGGGCCTGGCCCAACTGGTGCGGTCCAACGAAACCACCCCCACCGAGATCCTGGAAGCCGCCATCTCGCGGGCCGAGGACACCAACCCCCGGATCAACGCGATCATCCTTCCCATGTACGACGAAGCGCGGCGGCGGGCGGCCCACCCCGCGGCGGGCCCCCTCACCGGGGTGCCGATGCTCATCAAGGACATGTTCCAGGACTACGCCGGGTTCCCCACTTCCTCGGGGTGCCGGGCACTGCGCGACATCCCGGCGTCCGAACACGCCGAGGTGGTCCGCCGCTGGCTCGACGCAGGAACAGTGGTTCTCGGCAAGACGAACCTGCCCGAGTTCGGAGCCAAGGGTGTCACCGAATCGGAGGCGTTCGGCGCCGCGCGTAATCCGTGGAACCTCCAACACACGCCGGGTGGTTCCTCCGGCGGGTCGGCGGCGGCGGTGGCCGCCGGGATCGTGCCCGCCGCCGGCGCCAACGACGGTGCTGGTTCCATCCGTATCCCCGCGGCCTGCTGCGGACTCGTCGGCCTGAAACCGGGCCGGGGCCGCGTCCCGATCGGTCCCGCCTGGAGCGAGCCCATGCACGGTGCGGCCGTCAACGGGGTGGTGTCGCGCACGGTGCGGGACAGTGCGGCGCTACTCGACACGATGGCGGGCCCGGAGCCGACCAGCCCCTTCCCCATCGCGGCCCCGGAACGTCCCTACAGTGAGGAGGTCGGTCGGGAGCCGCGGCGGTTGCGCATCGGGTTCACCACACGGTCACCGCTGGGAACACGCGTGCATCCGGAAGCAGTCTCCGCGGTGCACAACACCGCCACATTGTTGGAAGGACTGGGTCACGAGGTCGTCGAGGACGAACCCGACATCGACGGCCGGGCTCTGACCCAGGACTTCATGACCCTGTGGTACGCGTCGCTGGCTGGGCTGGTCGACGGGGTCAAGGAGATGACCGGGTGGGACGACGCGGGATTCGAACCGGACACGCTGATGCTGGCGGCCATGGGACGCTCGCTGTCGGCCCCCGAGTACGTGCAGTGCCACACCCGCTGGCACCAGCACACACGTGCGCTCGCTGACTTCCACAGTCGTTACGACCTGCTGCTCACCCCGACCATCGCCGGCCCTCCGGTGACCGTGGGCAAACTCAGCCCGCCGGAGTGGCTGAAGACCGTGGAACGGGCACTGATCCGCAGCCGTACCCAACGGATCATCTCCGCGACCGGGATCGTCGACCAGGAGGTGATGAACAACCTCGCGGCGACGCCGTTCACCCTGCTGGCCAACCTGACCGGGACCCCGGCGATCTCGCTTCCGCTGCACTGGACCGCCTCCGGGCTTCCCCTGGGAGTGCAGTTCGTCGCCCCCTCGGGCGGGGAGAGCGGGCTGCTGCGCCTGGCCGGCCAGCTCGAACAGGCCCAGCCGTGGGAACACAGGAAACCGACCGACGTGCCCTCCCCCACGGCAGCCGCGGTGTGACGCGGCTCCGTCTCCCACGGGCCGCGTTCGGCCGGAGGTGTCGTTCCACCCGGTGGATCCCCTGCGGTCGTCTCGCTCAGCCGAGCGGGTGGCCGGTGGTAGCGTCCACGTGTTCCGGCACGGGCCCCTGTGGTTGGCCGACGCTTGAGGTACCCGACGGTTCGAACAGCATGAGGGACGCACCGGACGCTGACCTCGGACAGTGCTCCACCCCGCGCGGCACCACGAAAACGCTTCCGGTGTGCAGGTCGACGGTGCGTTCCTCGCCCTCCGGGCCATCGCGCAACGCGATGCTCACCTCCCCGTGCAGCACCAGGAAGAACTCGTCAGTGTCGGGGTGCCTGTGCCACACGTGTTCTCCCGCGACCTTGGCGACACGGACGTCGTAACCGTTCACGCGGGTGACGATCCTCGGGCTCCACAGTTCGTCGAACCTGTTCAGCGCCTCATCGAGATCGATGGCTCGTTCCGGTCGTGTCATGGCACCCACGGTGGCGGCTTTCAGTGTCACCATCGAGTGTTAGGAATAGCGTATGTCGCGCCGATCCTCGCAAGATCCCGGATGCGGGCCCCACCGGGTCGCCATGATCGTTGACGCGGGCACGAACCCGTTCGAGATGGGGGTCGCTACGGAACTGTTCGGGTTGCGCCGCCCCGAACTCGGTGTGCAGTGGTACGAGTTCACGTTGTGCGCCGCGGATCCCACCGTGGAGATGCACGCTGGTTTCTTCACCCTCACGGGGGTCAGGGGGTTGGAGGCTGTGGCGGAAGCCGACACCGTGATCGTTCCCAACCGCCCTGACCCCCAACATGGGGCGCACCCACGCGTGGTGGAAGCCGTCCGGGAATCCGCGGCTCGTGGCAGCCGTATGGTCAGCTTCTGTACCGGGGCGTTCGTGCTTGCAGCCGCAGGTGTGCTGGACGGTCGTCGTGCCACCACACACTGGCGGTGGGCGGAGCTCTTCACCTCCCGCTACCCTCGGGTGCACGTGGATCCCGACGTGCTGTTCGTCGACGAGGGAGCGGTGCTGACCGCCGCCGGCAGCGCCGCGGCGTTGGATCTGGGGTTGCACATCGTCCGGCGTGACCACGGTGCCGAGATCGCAACCGCGGTCAGCCGCCGTCTGGTGTTCACGTCACACCGTGATGGCGGCCAACAGCAGTTCGTCGAACGTCCTGTGCCCCGCGTGGCGGACACGTCGTTGGCGCCGGTGCTGGAGTGGGCGCGGCAGCGGTTGGAGTACCCGTTGGCGGTCGCCGACCTCGCGGATCACGCGGCCACGAGTGTGGCGACACTGCATCGGCGTTTCCGTACTGAACTCGGAACCACACCACTGGAGTGGATCACGGGTGAGCGGGTGACTGTGGCCTGCCGCCTGTTCGAGCGGGGTGAGGAACGCGTCGACGTCGTCGCCCGGAAGAGCGGGTTGGGGACCGCATCCAACCTGCGGGAGCAGATGCGGAGACGAGTCGGGCTGACGCCGAGCGCCTACCGGCGGCGTTTCGGCTCATCCTCCGGTTGGCCAGAGCGCTGATCCGGCACGCTGCCCCAGAGCCCTGACCAACCGGGTCGGATCGGAAGGGAGGCGCCCCGAGCCGGGGCTGGTCTCGGGGAGAAGGAGACCGAAACAGTCGTCAGGTCGGGACGGTCAGCGCGACCCGGTCGACGACTCTCGGGGATTCCCGGCGGCGCCGGCGTCACACGGACGATTTTCCTCCGCGTCTCTGGAACGCGTGGACGACGGCGACGACCGTACAGCAGACCAGCACCACGAGTTCGGCGACACCCGCGTCGGTGAGACCGGGCGTCGGCTCGCCCGTCCCGGGCCTGAGGATCAGCATCAGGATGAGTACACCCGCGCATGCGGCGATCCCGACGGGCAGCCCCCGGCTGTCGCTGACCGGTACGGTTGCGACGACGAGAAGCGTGACGAGCACGAGTACCACAAGCACCGCGAGCGTCGCAGGTCCGCCGCGAGCCGCCATCTCCCACAGCGTGCCGTACGTGGTGCGTACCGTGCCGCTGCCAGCCAACTTGTCCTGCACTTCCTCGAACGGCGGCAGGAATGACATGACGAGTGCCGCTACGGCAAGCGGCCCGTAGAACCTGGCGAAGACGTCGGACACACGGTTACCGGCCAGACCCTGTTCGAGGCGCTCGACCCTCTCGGTGAGCGAGTTTGTGGAGGACGTGTCGGTGTCGGTCACGGACGAAGCTCCAATCTCTCGTGGTCGGGCCCTCGCCTGCCTGAAAGCGGGCGATCCCTGACGGCGCACCGTACGCCAACCCCACGACCGCTTCGTGCCCCTCGGGGCGTACGGCCGCTCACGTGGTCGCACCCGGCGTAGCGCGACGCCCTGGACACGGGCGCAGCGGGGTGTCGCTCGGCGACGGGAGCGTGTGCTTCTCCTCGGGAACGCCGGCGTAGCCGCCCGTACGTCTCCCCCGGGCTGCGGCATCCGTCAACGTTCTCAGGCGGCCGGGAAACGGAGCTCCCCACGGAGGCGTTCTCGCGGCACCCGGCGACCGCCGAACACCGCGGAGTCCTATCCCATGGCCTGTTTGACGGACCTTCGGAGCACTTCCGCCACTGCTTCGGGGTTGCTCCAGTTCGGGCAGTGCCCGGTGGAGAGTTCCACGAGTTCGGCCTCGGTCTCGGGGAACGATTCCGACACCAGTTCCGGAAGAACATCGTGCATGCAGCGAACATAGGTCACCGGGATCTGGCGCCAGGCGGCTCCGCGTACCGTCTGCGCCCCGGCAGCGGGATTGCTCGGCCGTAGCTGCCGTATCCCGCTACGAGCCCGGTCGGTGGCGCAGTCGTGGAACAGGGTGCGCCTCGCGGACTCCTCGGCAAGCTCGATCCGGCCGTCAGTGCGGAACGTTACCTCCTCACCCGGCTTACTGGAGGTGTTCCTACGCGCCTCCTCCGGTGCCAGGGAAACGAGACTCTCCCCCTTGTCCGGGACGACACCGGCAAGGTACACCAACCTGCGCACGGCCGGATGCGGACCGGCCGCTGCCTCGGTGATAACCGCACCGCCGTAGGAATGCCCACACAACACAACCGGATCCGCCGAGGTGTCCAGGATCCGACGCACCACGGCCGCATCGTCGTGCAGGTCCCCCAGAGAGCTGAGATTCTCCACACTGCTGGGGAGCTCGGCGATGACGGTGCTGATTCCGTTCGCGCCGAGTTGCGCTGCTACTTCCCGCCACGACCAGGGACCGAGGAAGTTCCCGTGCACGAGGACGACGGTCGCTGAAGGAGAACTGTCCATATCCGGAATCCTAGAGGGTCGCTCGCCTCGGTGACGGGATTTTGACGATGCGAGGACAGAAGTCGGGAGACCGCGTCGCTGCCGGGCTGGTTCCGGGGACTATCCCTCCCGTCTCCGCGGCACGGGGATCCGTTCCAGGTCACGGGCCAGGACGATGTCGCCCGAGAAAACCTCACCGGCCTCGGCGAGGAAACGGGCGTCGTCACCGGGCTCGTAGCGCTCGGAGATATGGGTGAGCACCATCGTCCCCACCCCCGCCTCCGCGGCGACCTGCCCGGCTTGCCTGGCGGTCATGTGCCGATACGTCGCGGCGAGCTCGGCTTCCCGCTCCAGGTACGTGGACTCCACCACGAGAAGGTCCGCGTCGTGGGCCAGCCGCACCGCCTGGGGACACGGCGCCGTGTCCATGACGAACGCGAACACGTGACCACGGCGCGGTACGGCGCACTCGGTGAGTTCCACTCGCTCCCCGGCGTCGTTGAGGACCACACCCTGGCTGCGTAGCCTCCCGACAGCGGGCCCGGAGACGCCGCGTTCGGCGAGCCGTTGCGGCAGCATCCGCCACCCGTCGGGTTCTGCCAGGCGGTACCCGTAGGTGTCGATCCGGTGCTGCAGCCTTCCCGCGGTGACGGTGAACGTGTCCTCCGTGAACACGACCGGTTCCGCACCGTGCAACGGGTGGCCGACGGTGGGGCTGTCGTCGGCGAAGGCGGTGGCGTTCCGGAGACGCCGCCAGAACCGTTCCCCCGAGGCGGGAAACGCCGCGGGGACCGGATGTGCGACCTGGTCCCGGGACATGCGCTGGATGATTCCGGGGATTCCCAGGCAGTGGTCGCCGTGGAAATGGGTGACGCACATGTGGGTGACGTCGTGTGCCGACAGGCCGGCGTACCGCATCTGCCGCTGCGTCCCCTCCCCGGGATCGAACAGGATCCCGGAGGAGTCCCACCGCAGGAAGTAACCGTTGTGGTTACGGCGCTTCGTCGGCACAGCGCTGGAACTACCCAGGATCACGAGTTCGCGCACAGACATGGGGCAATCGTAGGCAGCTCCCGGGGATGTGGTGGTATCGCGGGCCAACCGCCGGGGTTTCCCCCGGTGCGCTGCGAAACGACACAGGCCCCTCGTGGGGCGGGGGAACACCTGTTGCCGCGCCGCCCACCCGTCCAGGAACGTGTCCCCTACGGCAGACGCACTCCGGACACGAGAGGAAAGGAAAACCGCACGGCCAGGAGTCTGTCGTCCCGAGCGGAACCACAACAGACAAGGGCAAGGATGTCCCAGCGACAGTCAGAAAAAACGCTCTGGCGGCGTTACCTCGAGTTTCCCCTGATCTGGAAATTAGCGATCGGTCTCGTTGGCGGAGCCATCGCGGGGCTGGCCATCGGTGAGCCCGTCACCGTCATCGAACCGTTGGGCGACATCTTCCTGCGCCTGTTGCAGATGATGGTGATGCCGCTGATCGTCACCACGCTCATCACGGGTGTTTCTTCCGTGACCCCCGCACGGTTGGGACGCATCGGAACCAAGGTTTTCGCTTTCTACCTGGTGACATCAGCGTTCGCCATCACGTTCGGGCTGGTGCTCGCGCTCGCGGTGTCTCCGGGATCCGGACTGTCGATGCCGAGCGGGGGCAAGGAGCCCCAGGAGGCCCCACCACTCTCCGAAACCCTGTTGGGAATCGTCCCGGAGAACCCGGTAGCCGCCCTGGTCGAGGGAAACGTGCTGGCGGTCATGTTCCTCTCCGTGATCGCGGGCATCGCACTCGCCTTCATGCGGGGCAGCGACAGCGAACGCATCCGGGAACTGGGCGACCTCCTCCGCCGCGGCGTCGACGGGGCCGTGGAACTCACCTTTCTGGTCATCCGGGGGGTGCTGCAGTACGCCCCGGTGGGTGTCTTCGCACTCATCGCCGTTGTCATGGCCGAGACCGGCGTCGACGCGCTTCTGCCGCTGGCCAAGCTCACCGGTGTCGTCTACGGAGCCGTGGCGCTGCAGATCGTGGTCTACGCGGTGCTGATGCTGGTTTTCCGTATCGGAGTGCGGCGGTTCTTCAACGCCGCCAAGGACCCGATGGTCACCGGGTTCGTCACGCGCTCCAGCAGCGGCACCCTTCCGGTGTCCACCCGCGCGGCGGAAAAGCTCGGGGTGCGCGACAGCGTCTACAGTTTCACGCTGCCGTTGGGCGCCAACATCAACATGGACGGAACCGCCATCTACGTCGGCACTGCCACGGTGTTCGTCGCCAACGTCCAGGGTGTCGAACTCACCGTCGGCCAACTCGCCACCGTCGTCCTGGTGGGGGTGCTGGCTTCTGTGGGAACAGCCGGCGTTCCCGGGGCCGGTTTGATCATGCTGTCGATGACGGTTTCCCAGACCGGGTTGAGCTTCGCCCCCGTCGCCCTGGTGGCCGGCATCGACGCGATCCTGGACATGGTGCGCACCATGTGCAACGTGACCGGGGACCTTGCGGGCACACGCATCATCGCCAGAACCGAACCGGGGATGCTCCGAGACACGGACGACAGCAGCGAACCGGATGTTCCGACCGAAGCTTCCAGCAGTCAGGAAACGACGGGTGGCAACGGCTCCGGAAACGTGGACCAGAGCTGACAGCTCCGGGTGCGGCCCTGCGCCGGACCGGGCCGCACCCAACCGCACCACAAGGGGCGAGGAGCGCCGCGCGGCTCCGACCGACTGCCCCGCACCGCGGAACGGCAGAGTCAGGAGACGAAAAACGGCTTGCCGGCACAGGACGGGCCGTCCCTAGACTTCCGGCATGGACAACACCAGCGGCGCTGCCGCCCCGGTCGAGGACAATCGGCGGCACTGGGACGAGCGTGTCCCGATCAACACGGCGAGCTCGTTCTACGACCTCGACGGGTTCCGCGCCGGCGACGAGGACCTCGACCGGTTCCAGACCGACGAACTCGGTGACGTTACCGGCCTTGACCTGGCCCACCTGCAGTGCCACATCGGTCTGGACACCCTGTCCTGGGCCCGCCGCGGCGCACGCGTCAGCGGCCTGGACTTCTCCGCACCGGCCATACGGACAGCGACCGACCTTGCCCGGGAGATCGGCCTGGACCACCGGGCACGGTTCGTCACCGCCGACGCCAACGATGCCGTCGAGGCTCTCGGAGCGGGGGCGTTCGACATCGTCTACACCGGCAACGGCGCGCTGATGTGGCTGCCCGACATCGACCACTGGGCCCGCACCGTGGCCGAGCTGTTGCGGCCGGACGGACGGCTCTACCTGGCGGAGTTCCACCCACTGACCGACGTCCTCGACGACGCCCGCGGTGACACCGTCACACGCGACTACTTCTCCCGCGCGGCGCGCACCTACGACTCCCCGGGCTCCTACGCCGACTGGACGGCCGAGACCACACACAACACCGTCACCGAGTGGCACCATTCGCTCGGTGACGTCATCAGTGCCGTTGCCGGTGCCGGCCTGCGTATCGAGTTCGTCCACGAGCACGACACGATCCCGTTCCAGCGCTACGGTTCCCTCGTCGCCGAGGGTGCCCGTTTTGTCTACCCCGACCGGTCCAGGCGCCTGCCGTTGATGTACTCGCTGGCGGCCTCCGCTCCCGTGAGGTAGAGGAGGACAGGAGGAGGCCTGTGGAACATCGTCGGCGCGCCGGGGCTGACTGAGTGCCACTGCGGGAACAGGGGCGGACGGTGCCCACTCGGAGGAGTCGCTGCCCCGTTCGGAGCAGCGCGTCGTCTCGTGTGACAGGAAGTGGTGCATGTCAGCTACGAGTGTCGTCGTCGGTGGCAGTTCCGGGATCGGTCTGGCTATCGCCCGCCGGCGCACCGAGCGGGGAGACCACGTTGTCGTCACCAGCCGGTCAGCCGAGCGTGCCGCCACGGCCGCTGCCGAACTGCCCGGTCCCGCCCACGGGATCGCGCTGGACCTCACCGCGCCGTCCTCGATCGCGGAGGTGTTCGCGGGAACCGAGCGAGTGGACAATCTCGTCGTCACCGCCACCGAGCGCAGCGGCACAACCGTGGCTGAGCTCGACACCGACGCCGCCCTGCGGGCCGTGAACAGCAAAGTGGTCGGCTCCCTCGAACTCGCCCGGGTACTGCATCCGCGTTTCTCACCCCACGCGTCGGTCGTCCTGTTCGGCGGGGTGGCCAAGGACCGTCCGACTCCGGAGTCCACGGTTGCCACCGTGCCCACGCAGGCCGTCAGCGGGATGGTCGCGACGTTGGCGGTGCAGCTCGCTCCTCACCGGGTCAACGCGGTCCATCCCGGAGTGGTGGGTGACAGCCCGAGATGGGCGGACGTGACGGACCACCCGAGCATCGCCCGGACGCCCATCGGGCGGCTCGTGACGGTGGCCGAGGTCGTGGACGCCACCGAGTTCCTGCTCACCAACACCGGCGTCAACGGGCAGGACCTGCACGTCGACGGTGGAACGCTGCTCATCTGAAACGTCCTCTCCGGTGGCCCAGCGAGCAGGAGGTGTCCCGCAGCGGCGGCTTCCCGTTGCGGGACCTCGTCACTCCCGAGTGCGGGGGCGGAGACTTCGTTTCCGGTTGCCCGTTTGTCCGCTCCCCTCAACGGTCAGCTTCCTCCAGCAGGGAAAGTGACGGCAACGGTCCCAACCGAGGAGGAGCGCGATGGGGAACAGCGTCGCACACAAGCTGATCGTATCCCACCTGGTCGAGGGGAGTATGGACGCCGGGACGGAGATCGCTCTCGCCATCGACCAGACCCTTACCCAGGACGCCACCGGAACCCTCGTCATGCAAGAGCTGGAGGCGTTGGGGCTGGACCGGGCCCGAACCGAGGTCAGCGTGCAGTACGTGGACCACAACCTCCTCCAGGCAGATGAGAAGAACGCCGAGGACCACGCGTTCCTTCACTCGGCGTGCCGCCGGTACGGCCTGTGGTACTCCAAACCGGGCAACGGCGTCTCCCACCCCACGCACATGCAGCGTTTCGGCGTCCCCGGGAAAACCATGGTGGGTTCCGACTCGCACACGTGCGCCGCCGGATCTCTGGGAATGCTGGCGATCGGGGTCGGAGGCCTGGAGGTCGCCATGGCCATCGCCGGCCGCCCCCTGCGCATTCGTATGCCCGAGATCTGGGGCGTCCGTCTCACCGGCGAACTACCTGACTGGACCTCGGCCAAGGACGTCATCCTGGAGATGCTCCGGCGGCACGGCGTCTCCGGCGGAGTGAACCGCATCGTGGAGTACCACGGGCCTGGCGTGGAGAGCCTGAGCGCGATGGACCGCCACGTCATCGCGAACATGGGAGCGGAACTGGGGGCCACCACCACCGTTTTCCCGGCTGATTCGGCGGTGCGCGAGTTCCTGCGTGGTGAGGGCCGAGAGGGTGACTTCGTGGAACTGCATGCCGACCCGGACACGGTCTATGACGTGACCGAGGAGATCGACCTTTCCACTGTCGAACCACTCATCGCGAAACCCTCGTCGCCGGGCAACGTGGTTCCGGTGCGGGAAGTGGCCGGTGAGGAGGTGAGCCAGGTCGTCATCGGGTCCTCGGCGAACCCGGGGCTGCGCGACTACGCCATAGCCGCGGCCATGGTGAAGGGCCGCCAGACCAACAACGCTGTCAGTTTCGACGTCAACCCCTCGTCACGCCAGATCTTCTCCGACCTGACGAAGAGCGGGGCGACGTTCGACCTCATCAACGCTGGAGCGCGCATCCACCAGGCCGGGTGTCTCGGTTGTATCGGAATCGGTCAGGCTCCCGCGGTCGGGCGGAACTCCCTGCGTACCTTCCCGCGGAACTTCCCCGGACGTTCCGGTACGCGGGAGGACGCGGTGTGGCTGTGCTCCCCGGAGACGGCGGCCGCCTCCGCACTCACCGGCGTCGTTACCGACCCGCGCGACTTCGCCGACAAGGTCGAGATGGCCCACCCCAGGCTGGACCTGCCGCGCGACGCCAGTGTCAACACCACGATGCTGGTGGCGCCCCTCCCACCGGAGGAGGCCCAGAACGAGGAACTCGTCAAGGGCCCCAACATCTCCGCCCTTCCCGACTTCCCACCGCTTCCGGAACGGATCGAGGCGCCGGTTCTGCTCAAGGTCGGCGACAACATCTCCACCGACGAGATATCGCCGGCCGGCGCCCGCGCCCTTCCGTTCCGGTCGAACATTCCCGAACTCGCCGAGTTCACGTTCACCCAGATCGACGAGAGCTACCCGAAACGGGCGCGGGAGCTTTCGCACGGGTCGGGGCACATCGTTGTCGGAGGGGAGAACTACGGGCAGGGTTCCTCGCGGGAACACGCCGCGATAGCTCCCCGCTACCTCGGTCTGCGGGCGGTGGTGGCCAAATCGTTCGCCCGGATCCACTGGCAGAACCTGGCCAACTTCGGAGTGCTGGCGCTGGAGTTCACCCAGGCGGCGGACTACGAGCGGATCGAGAACGGCGACATCCTGGTGCTGGAGAACCTGCGGGACTCACTACCCACCGGTTCGGAACTGACGGTGCGCAACACGACGAAGGGAGATCAGTACCTGCTGCGCCACAACCTGTCCCCCGCCCAGACCGCCTCGGTTCTCGCGGGAGGGCAGATCCCCATGCTCGCGAGGGAGCTGGGTTAGCGGAACACGCAGCATTCCCGGCGGTGTGGCCCGCGCCGGGTGGCTACGTCGCCTTAACACGGGAGGGGTCGTCTCCGCAGTCGACAGTGGACAGCAGTGCCGGATCCAGCGGGCGACCCTCCGGATCCTTCAACAGCACCGACACATCCCCCGTCGTTTCCAGCACCACGGCATCCACCTGTCCCAGATGCGTGACACCGGCCAGTCGCAGTTTCGCGCGGATATCGCTCTCGGTCACCTTCGCCCGGCGAATGTTCTGCGGCAGCATCTCCGTTCCCCGCATCAGCAGCAGCGGACGGTTGTCGAAGATCCATTCGAACGACTTGTAGCGACGCACCCGGGCCGTCAGAGCCTGCACACCGAACAGCACCGCCAGAGCGAGACCACCCTGCACCAGGGAGACCTCCGTGCTCACCGCCGTCGTCGCCAGCATCGACCCGAACGCCACCGTCGCCGCCAGGTCGAAGTTGGTCATCTGGGAGAACGAACGCAACCCCGCCAACCGGGAGAACGCGATAAGGGCCAGGTAGGCGACCGGTGCACTCACCAGCACCAACCCCAGTTTCTCCCACGACGACCCCAACTCCGCGACGAACATAACTCCCCCTCGGCAACGGTGTCCCGTGGCGGAATCGTCGCAGGAAAAAGCGGAAACGCCACGCACCCCGAGCACCGCGCGCCGTACCGTACGTGCCCCGCCTCCGCGCCCCTTGGGCGACGTGTCCCGGCCGGGCCCTGTGCGACGGGCGCTGTCCGCCACGAGCGGCACCTCCAGGGCCGCAGCGGGCACGGCCGAGGAGCGGTGCCAAGCGAGGCGCAGCCAACACAAGCGCCCATCGGACAGGCCCGAACCCGGGAGGGCCCTACCCGCTTTCCTGCGGCGGGATCGGATGGGCAACGTGGAACAGTCCGGTCGGGTCAACACCGGCCCTGATCCGGCGGAGCCGCTGGTAGTCAGCAGGAGCGAACGCCGAGCGCACCTGGTCAGCGCCGAGTCCACCGAAGGTGAAGTTGAGTGAACGCCCGAGTGTGCGGGGGGCGAACAGCGCGAGGAGTCTCCGGTGGATCCCGCGGACGCTGTCCTCGTTCCCCGACTCCACCGGAGACAGGACGCCCAGGGAGTAGGCGGCGTTCCGGTGGCCGACAGCGTTGGGCACCCATGGTGTCCGGCCGAGCGCACCGCCGAGGTGTCGGATCCCGACCACGCACATGGCAGGGGCCGAGGGGCCGGTCCGCTGCAGCAACGTGGACAGCTCCTGCCGGTCGGGCCCGTCGAGCAGTATGTTCTCCCCCCGGTAGGCGTGTGGCTGGTCGGGCTCGTCGAACACGGTCGCCGACTCGGAGTAGGGAAGTTCCCGCAACGTGTCGCGCAGGACCGGGCCGAGTCCGCGCAGCGGCTCCACGAGTCGTTTCCCTGACTCCGTGGAGCCGACGTAGCTCACCTGTAGCTGCGCCACGTGCCGGCCACGCAACGGCTCCGGAACCGTGGGCAGGTCCGGGAACGGCAGTACCGTGGCCGCGGAGGTCATCTCCTCGGGAACCGTGCTCGTCCACTCACACCAGCCGTCCAGCACGCCGGGCGTCCGGTCGACGTCGAAGAACAGGGCGCCACCGTAGATGCGCTCCACCGGCACCAGGGAGATCTCCATACCGGTGACGATGCCGAAGCTCCCCCCGCCGCCGCGCAACGCCCAGAACAGGTCCGGTTCCTCGTGCGCGCTCACCCGAAGGGACCTCCCCGTAGCGGTCACGACCTCAAGGCGGGTCACATGGTCCGCGGCGAACCCGTACCGGCGAGCCAACAACCCCACCCCTCCACCCAACGTGTAGGACACTGCGCCAACGCCGGGGAAGCTTCCGGACAGCGGCGCCAACCCGTAGGGAGCAGCGGCATCGATGACGTGCTGCCAACGTGTGCCGGCCTCGACCCACGCGCTGCGCCTGTGCGGATCCACCCGGACTCCGCACAGGCGGTGCGTGTCGATCAGTACGCCGCCCCGCATGGCGGTACCCCGGCCGTGGCCGGTCGCCTGCACCGCTACGCGGCAGCCGTGGTCGGCCGCGAACCCGACGGCGGCACCCACGTCCCCAGGACCGGCTGCCTCGACGACCGTCGTGGGGCGGTGGGGGGCGAGCAGCTGGAACCCGTTCCCGGCCGTGTCGCCACCGTCCGGGCCCGGTGTTCTCACACGGCCGCGGACGTGACGGGACAGTGTTTCCGAGGCGGTGAGCATGTCTCGTGTCGTGTCAACCATGCCGGAAGGCTAGGAACCCTTCCGGACATTGCCTGTCCGGAAGGTGTGTCACCGTGGAACTCATGGGCGCAGATCCAACACGCAGGGACACACCCGAACGGATGCTGCGGCTGTTGTCCCTGCTGCAGAGTCGGCGCGTATGGTCCGGAAACGAGCTCGCGGAACGGCTCGGTGTGACAGAGCGAACGGTGCGCCGCGATGTCGACCGGTTGCGCGCACTCGACTATCCGGTGGTCGGTCTGACCGGGGCCACCGGCGGGTACCGGTTGACCCCCGGGACGAACCTGCCGCCTCTGCTGTTGACCGACGACGAGGCGGTCGCCGTCATCGTCGGGTTGGTGGGCGCCACGGGTGACACCCTCTCTGGCATCGAGGAGAGCTCCGTGCGGGCACTCGCCAAGATCGAACAGATGCTCCCGAACCGCCTGCGTTCCCGGCTGTCCGCCCTCACCGCCGCCACCACCGCCGTGCCGAGAAAACACGACACACCGCCGGTGGACCCCGCCGTGCTGGCCACGCTGGCCGCATGCAGCCGTGACCGGGAGAACGTTTCCTTCGACTACCGCGACCGCCGTGGTCAGGAGACCACCCGTCGGGTCGAGCCGCACAGCCTGGTCACCGTTCACGCCCTCTGGTACCTGCTCGGCTACGACCCGAGCCGTGACGACTGGCGTACCTTCCGGGTGGACCGGATCCGCGCCCCCGTCCGCACCCACCATCGCAACCCACCACGTGAACTGCCCGCCCCGGACGCGGCCAGTTACCTCACCCGCTCGTTCGCGAACGCCTCCTACCTCTACACGGCGCGTATGACTGTCGGACTGTCCGCTGACGCCGTACGCGCCGGTGTCTTCGGTCCCATCCCCGGAGAGGTCGACGACCACGGCCCCGAGTGCTCCACCGTCCGGCTGAGTGCCGACTCGCCGGAGCTGGTGACCCAGTACGTTGCCGTGATCGCCGCTCTCGGCGCCGAGTTCACCATCGACGCCCCCAGTGAGGTCACGCGTCGGCTGCATCATCTGGGACGCAGACTCACCAGGTGAGGAACCGGAACCGTACTCACGCGCGCGGAAGCTTGCCCACACGTCGCGGGAGTCTCTAGACCTCCGCTCAGACCAGGGTGGAGATGCAGAACGGATGGCCGGCCGGGTCCAGCAGGACTCTCCACCGGTCGGGGTCGGGCTGCTGGTGGGGCACGGTTGCGCCCCGCCCCACCAGATGGGTTTGCGCGGTGTCCAGGTCGTCCACGCCCAGTTCGATGTGGGCCTGTTTTCCCTGGGTGGGGTCGGGCCAGGTCGGGCGCCGGTAGTTCTCCTGGCGGTTGAACCCCAGCCCGGCCGCGTTCTCCTGGGCGAGCAGGACGAAGTGGTCACTGGAGTAGGCGGCGGGAAGACCGAGGGCGTCACCGTAGAAGCGAGCCAGCTCGGCCGGATCCGGACAGTCGAACGTGACGGCTGCGTAGCGGAACACGGGTGTGGATGTGGTTTCGATCTCCATGGAGAGGACGCTACGAGCGGACCAGGACGATTCCTGGCCTCATTCTTCCGCGCACTCGGAACATGATCGGTTCCCAGCGACACCTGTGGTGCACACGAAGATACGTCTGCCCCACACCCGTACGGCTGGTGTGGGGCAGACGGAATGGGTCAGCTGCGCGCTCGCTGGGCGGCCACGATGCAACCGAGGACGGCCAGGGCTGCGACAGGAGCGAGGGGGGAGAGTTCCTCGCCCATGAGCAGGACCGACCAGACGAGGGTGAGCAGGGGCTGGGCGAGCTGGAGCTGGCTCGCCTTGGGAACCCCGATGATGGCCATGCCGCGGTACCACACCACGAAGGCACCGAACTGGGACACGGCCGCGACGTAGGCCATGCCGGTGACAGCCTTGGTGGTCAGCTGCACCGGCTCCGCGGGCAGGGCCAGGGCCGCTACCAGTACGGATACCGGAAGAGCCGCGACCACACCCCAGGCGATGACCTGCCAGCCGGGCATGTGGGAAGCGAGCCGGCCGCCCTGGGCGTACCCGGCGGCGCACATCAACAGCGCGCCGAAGAGGTACACGTCGCCGAGGGTAGGCAGACCATGGTTCTGCTGCAGAGTGAAGGCGACCACGGTGAGGGAGCCGGTTCCGGCGGCCGTCCAGAACCCCCGCGAGGGGCGACGGCCGGTAAGGGCGGACGAGATGGCCGCGGTGGCCAACGGCAGCATACCGATGACGACGGCCGAGTGCGCGGTGCTGGACGTTTGCAGGGCCAGCGTGGTCAACAGCGGGAACCCGACACCGCAACCGGCGGCCACCGTGAGCAAGCCTGGCCAGTGCCGCCGTTCGGGCACTGGAACCCGGGCACCGAACAGACAGGCCCCGGCGAGCAGACCCGCCAGCAAACCTCGCACACCGGTCGCCGTCCACGGGCCGAAACCGTCCAGCGCCCACACGGTGGCGGGGAAACTGAACGAGAAGGAGACCACGCCGAGCGCGGCCAGAACGGTACCGCTGCGGACCGCTATCGTCGAAGGTTGAGTAGCGTTATCTTGTACTGTCATGAAAAACGATAACAGCGTGTCCCGACTGGCAAAGACCCTGCGAAAAGAACTGGACCGCTACTCAGAAGGAGAAAAGCTCCCGTCGAACAGGGAGCTGGTGACGCAGCACCAGGTCAGCCCGGTGACGGTCTCGCGGGCGATCGCCACCCTCACCGCCGAAGGACTCGTCACCTCCCAGACCGGAGCCGGCGTGTTCAAGGCCACCACCCGCCGCAGCAGGGGCGCTCTCGGCGACGTCTCCTGGCAGGAGGTGACCCTGAGCGCGGATCCCCCACCCGCCGCTATCGACACGGGGCCCCGCGGCACGGACGCCACCGGGGTCCTGGCCACCCTCGCCGCCCCACCGTCCGAGGTCATCGACCTCAACGGCGGTTACCCGCACACGACGCTCCAACCGGAACGGGCTCTGGCCACAGCTCTCGCGCGGGCCGGACGTAGGCCCGGTGCCTGGTCCCGCCCCCCGGTTGAGGGCCTGGCCGAACTGCGGGACTGGTTCGCCCGCGACATCGGCGGACCATCCGGTTCGCTCGACGCCTCGGACGTCCTGATCACCGCCGGGGGCCAGGGGGCGCTCACCACGGCCCTCCGCGCCCTGACCCCTCCCGGATCCCCCATCCTGGTCGAATCCCCCACCTATCCCGGCATGCTCGCCGTAGCCCGCGCCGCCGGGCTGCGGCCCGTACCAGTGCCGGTCGATGCCGAAGGCGTGCGTACCGACCTCCTGGCCGAGGCGTTCGCTGCCACCCGGGCCCGCGCGGTCGTCTGCCAGCCCCTGTTCCACAACCCCACCGGTGCTGTCCTGTCCCCACAGCGGCGCACCGCTGTGCTCGACATCGCCCGAGCGTCGGGCGCGTTCGTCGTCGAGGACGACTTCGCCCGCCGCCTGGTGCATGCCGACTCCCCGCCCCTGCCGCCCCCGCTCGCCGCGGACGACCCGGACGGGGTCGTCGTCCACGTGCGCTCACTGACCAAGGCCACCTCCCCCAGCCTGCGTGTCGGGGCTCTGACCGCCCGTGGCCCGGTCTCTGAGCGACTTCGCGCCATCCAGGTGGTCGACAGCTTATTCGTCTCACGTCCGTTGCAGGAGACCACCCTCGAACTGGTCGGCTCTCCCGCCTGGGCCAGGCACCTCCGGGAGCTGTCCGACACCCTGCGCGACCGCCGTACCGCCCTGCACACTGCGCTGATCAGCGCACTTCCCTCCCTCATTCCACAGCAGCCGCAACGCGGCGGGTACCACATGTGGCTACGACTGCCCGACGGCACCGACGAACACGCCATCGCCGCGACCGCGCTGCGCCACGGCGCCGCGGTCACCGCAGGCGGTCCCTACTTCACAGCCGAGGCACCCGCCCCGCACCTGAGGCTGAGCTACGCGAGCGCCTCTGGCACCGCGCAACTGGAGGAGGGCGTCCGCCGGCTCCACCACGCCCTCGCCGAGAACTCCGCGCTCCCGGTGGACCGGACAACCGCGGAACCGTAGTTGCGACGGTCCGACTGCGGCGCCTCTGGCAGCGCCGTTTCCGGAGCATCTTTCCGGGAAGTGGCGCGTGCCGTACCAACGTGGCCAGCCACCGACCCCGAGGGGCCGGAGGTGCCGTTTCCCGCCCGTCCCGGACAGGAACCCCGGTCGCCGAGCATGGCCAACGTCACCGGTAGCCGGAGGGCGGGGTCGGGAGCCCGGGCAGGACCTTGGCGCGTTCGAGCTGGCGGGTGATCTCGATGAGTCGCGGTTCTGACCACTTGGGCCCGATGATCTGGACACCGATGGGAAGACCGTCTGCCTCACTGTGCCCCGCGGGAACGGCCAGCCCCGGAAGTCCCGTGAGGTTGAGGAACCCCAGGAGACGCTCGCGTTCCGGATAGCCGAGGAGTGTCGCCGACGTTGCGCTTTCAGCCGTGGGACGGTTCCCACGGTGCGGGAACGCCGTGGAGGCGGCAGGCAGGACAAGGGCGTCGGTGTCGGCGAAGAACGCCTCCCAGGCACGGATGAACGCGTCGCGGTGTTGGAGAGTCTCGAAGTACCACAGGAGCGTGCGTTACTCGTCTCGTAGAGAGGCCGCAGGGTCGGCGACACCCGTGAGGGCGGTGAACAGGTCCGCGAAGAGTGCCTGCTGCGCCTCCCAGTCCACGTTCGGCAGGGTTCTGTCCACCCGTACTCCGCTTCCCTCGGCGCTGTCGGCGATCCGCGTGATGCGTTCCCGGACGTCATCGGTGACGTCGGCTCCGGGCACCGTCGGGGCGACCGCCAGACGCAGCTCCGACAACGGCCGCTCTGGCGGGGTGTCCAGCGGAACGGGCGCCACGTCGCCGTCGCGGCCGTCCGGACCGGAGACCACCTCCAGGGCGAGCCGGAGATCGTCGAGGTCGCGACTGAGCGGGCCGATGGTGGAAGGCGACACGAACCGTCCGGGGAACGCCCTCAGGTTCGCGCATGAAACCGGTGAGGGGCACCCGGTGCTCAGTCGTTTTCATGCCGTACACGCCACAGAACGAGGCAGGGAGCCGAGCCCGCAAGATCGGACCCGACCTCGAGTGGGACCATGCGGGCGGCCAGTGCCGCGGCGGCCCCACCGCTCGATCCGCCGGGGGTGCGTGTCAGGTCCCACGGGTTCGCCGTGCGCCCGAATATCGTGTTCGCGCTGTGATAGTCGGCGAGCCAGGGCGGAACGTTGCTGTGACCGACAAGGATCGCGCCCGCCGCCCGAAGGCGCGCGGCCACTGTCCCGTCCTCGTCGGGAACACGGTCAAGGAGTTCGCTTCCTGCCGTGGTGCGTATACCGGCGATGTCATGACCGTCCTTGAGCGTCATGGGAACACCGTGCAACGGTCCGGCACGCTCTCCCCGCGCCAGCGCCCGGTCGGCCCTCGCAGCAGCCGACCGCGCCCCCTCGGCATCGAGTGAGACGATCGCTCCCAGCTCCCCGTCGTGTCGTTGGATCCGTTCCAGGCAGGCATCGACAACGGTGGCCGCGCTCACCTCCCCCTGGACGACCGCTGCGGCCGTTTCGCGGGCGGACCAACGGTGTGGCTCTTTCCGGAGCGTCGCAGCCACCTTGGCCTCTCCCGTCCAGCGTCGGTTGGTAGGGGCAGCACCAGACCCTGCCCCCTCAACCACACTCGAGGTCAACGGGCGGTCGCCGTCCCAACCTGTTTCCGGGGTTGTGGGAGTGGCGCCTTGTTGTCCGCCGGGTGCATGTGGTGCGGAAAGCGTATGCGGGTAGGGGAACCCTATACGCGGTGTCACGTGAGGAGGTGCATCGTGAAAGCGGTGGTTTACCAGGGGCCCTTTGACGTGGCGGTGGAGGAGGTGCCGGATCCGCGGATCGAGCACCCCAACGACGCGATCATACGGGTGACCTCGGCATGTATATGTGGTTCCGACCTGCACATGTACGAGGGGAGAACGGCGGCGCGATCAGGAATCGTGTTCGGTCACGAGAACCTCGGTATCGTCGAGGAGACCGGATCGGCCGTGTCGGGGATCCGCGTCGGCCAGCGGGTGGTGTTGCCGTTCAACGTCGCCTGCGGATTCTGCAGGAACTGCGAGGAGGGACTCACCGCGTTCTGCCTGACCGTGAACCCCGGGTTCGCCGGCGGCGCTTACGGCTACGTTGCCATGGGACCTTACACCGGAGGGCAGGCCCAACACCTACGGGTACCGTTCGCCGACTTCAACTGCCTGATCCTGCCCGAGGGTACGGAGAACGAGACCGACTACGCGATGTTGGCCGACATCTTTCCCACCGGCTACCACGGATGCGAGCTCGCCGGGGTGTCTCCCGGCGACACGGTCGCGGTGTACGGTGCGGGCCCTGTCGGCCTGATGTCGGCGTATGCGGCCTTCCTGCGCGGAGCATCGCGCGTGTTCGTCGTCGACAAGGTGGCCGACCGGCTGCGTCTGGCCGAACAGATCGGCGCCGTTCCGATCGATTTCACCACCGGTGATCCCGCCGAACAGATCCACGACCACAACGGCGGTGGCACCGACAAGGGGATCGACGCTGTCGGATACCAGGCACACGGGTTCCAGCGGCCGGACGAGGAGGAACCAGCCGCCGTCCTCAACGCTCTGATCCGGACGGTGCGTGCGACGGGTGATCTGGGAGTTCCCGGGCTGTACCTGCCCTCTGACCCGGGAGGCCCCGATGAGCAGGCGCGAGAGGGGCGGCTGCTGTTCGACATCGGCGCGATGTTCGAGAAGGGGCTGCGCATGGGAACCGGCCAGTGCAACGTCAAACGTTACAACCGGCAACTGCGCGACATGATCACGGCAGGGCGCGCCACGCCGTCGTTCGTGGTGTCACACGAGGTTTCGTTGGACCAGGCGCCGATGGCCTACGACAAGTTCGACCGCCATACGGACGGCTACACCAAGGTTGTCATGCATCCGTGACACGCTCCGGCATCCGCCTCCCGGACGCGTCATCCGGCAGAGGGAGGAGCTCCTTCCGGGACGGTCCGCGAGGCCCGTATCGGGGCGTAACAGGAATCGGTGTTACCGGCCCGTCGTGTTCCCGCCACCAGCCTGGGAACACGACGGGCCGGAACCCGCTGGCGGGTCGAGGGCGATCACCGTGCGGACGGCTGGCCGGAGCGAGGTGCGGCCGGTTCGGTTCCGATACCCGTCGTCCCGGGACCGAACCGCACGCGAGAACAGCACCGGTGAGGCCGTCGCTGCGTGCGACGGCCTCGACGCTCCCTGCCCGATACTGGTCACGACCGGGCGGACCGACCGTACCGAGCACTCCGATTCCTCCCGGGGCGTTCACGCCCGGGATTCCTCGCTGGATCACGCTGAACTCTGTGCTCTGTTCCCGGGAAGGCGGCAGCAGGAACCGGCGAGCTGCTACACGCAGGGTCACGGCAGGTTGGGATGCACCCCGGGAGCCAGTCCCGCGGCATCGGTAAGGTTCCGCAACAGCCTCGTGAGATGACGCTGTTCCTCAACAGCGAGCCCCCCGATGAGTTCGGTGTCGAGGGCGTCGAGGGCCTCCCGGGCAGGCGGTAACAGTTCCCATGCGGTCTCGGTGAGATGAACGGCGTGGGCACGCCGGTCACTGGGATGGCGACGCCGTTGAACGAAGCCACCGCCTTCCAGTTCGTCGATGAGGCCGACCATCACGTTGCGGTGCAGCCTCATGGCATCGGCCAGCTGTTGTTGGGACTGGCCGTCGCTTTTCGCCAGCTGGGTCAGCACGCCGAACTGTTTGGGATCCAGGCCCAGCGGCTGGAGGCGTTCGGCGAAACGTTGGGCTGCATGCGCTCCGAGCTGGGACAGCAGAAAACTGGCGTGGTCAGCGAGCTCCACTCCCGCACCATCGGTGGTTTCGTTCATACCCCATATAGTACTCACCAAATATTGTCATCTATAGTGACAGTCATGAGTGAGTCGTTTCTTGTGGGCGGGGCGTCAACGAAACACCACAGCCCCTGGGTACTGGTGGCAGGGGTCGGCTCAGCGGTCTTCATGGCGGCTCTGGACGCCAGCATCGTCACCGTGGCGCTGCCACACATCGAGGACGAACTGCACACCACCACCAGCACGGCCGAATGGGTGGTCCTGGGATACGTGCTGCCGCTGATCGCACTGGGGATCCCTGTCGGGAGATGGCTGGACCGGGTCGGGAAACGCCTTCCGATGACGGCCTCGGGTGTCGCGTTCGCCGCCGCGAGCGTGGGAGCCGGACTCGCCCCCGGGATCGGTTGGCTCATAGCGGCCAGATGCGTGCAGGGCGCGTTCGGCTCCGTCCTGTTCGCGCTGGCCGCACCCCTGGTCACCACCACGGTCCCTGCCACCGTCCGCGGCCGGGCGATGAGTGTCATCGCGACGCTCGGCGCGCTGGGAGGTGTGGCGGGCCCACCATTGGGCGGGCTACTGGTCGACACACTGGGCTGGCCCTGGATCTTCTACGTGAACGTTCCCGTGTGTCTGATGGTCAGCGCGATAGCCCTGACCCGGGTTCCCCTCCGTTCTCCCGACCGCCACTGGGTGGTGGAAACAGCGCTTCTCGGCGGCTCCGCGGCGGTCATCATGCTCGCCCTCTCCCGCGCTGCCGAGGTGGGACCACAGTGGTTGTCGCTGGCAGCCGTCGCGGTTCCGCTGTTGTGGGTATGGAAGCGCAGTGAGACAAGCCGCCCCGTCCTGGACCTGCTCGCCATCCCCGGTATCGGGGCGTCCTACACAGCAGTGACAGCAACGTCCGCATCCCTGCTGCTGGTCCAGTTCCTGGTTCCCTACTACCTCAGACAGGAGCTGAACGCCACGGCGCAGACAGTCGGGCTGACCCTTCTCGCCGCAACACTCGCCATGGGCCTCCTCGGCCCGGTCGGTGGTGTACTCGCCGACCGGTGGGGAACCAGACGCGTCGCGGTCACCGGCACGTCCCTCCTGACCCTCGGCCCGGCTCTCCTCGCACCACTGGACCCGGAGTGGGAAACTCCGGACCTGGCCTGGCGTCTGCTTCTCGTGGGAAGCGGCATCGGGCTGTTCAACGCCCCCGCCTCCCTACTCGGCACGGCAACGGGATCCATCAACACCGCCCGTCAACTCGGAATCGGACTCGGCCCCGCTCTGGCCACCCTCATCTGGGCGACGTTCGGACACACTCCTGCCGGTATGCGCGCCACCATCGCCGCGGCCGCCGTCGCCAGCGCACTCGTCACGTTCGCCATGCTCCGCAGCCGTGCCGCCGAAACCGACGCCGCGGCACCGCCCCAACAATGAGAAGGAGACAACCAGTGATCGTCGTGACAGGAGCAACAGGAAACATCGGCGCCGCCCTCGTGCGGCAGCTCAACGCATCAGGCGTTCCGCTCCGCGCCCTCACCCGGGACGCCAACCGAGCACAGGTCCCCTCCGGCGTGGAAGTCATCGAAGGAGACCCGCAGCATACCGAAACACTGAAACGTTCCTTGGACGGCGCCGACCGGATTTTCCTGATCCCGCAAGCGGTGGGCGGGACCGCTCCCGTCCTGGAAACAGCACGCCACCTCGGAGTGCGACACGTCGTTCTGGTGTCCTCCCTGCTTGCGCAAACACACCCGGAATCGTTCATCGGTCGATCCGCACGGAAAAACGAGCAGGAAGCCCAGGACAGCGGTCTCGCCTGGACTCTGCTACGACCCTGGGAGTTCGCCTCCAACACGCTGGCGTGGGCACCAACCATCCGTGGCGAAGGAACGGTACGTGTTCCGTTCAGCGGACTACCGTCTCCGGCGGTCCATCCGAGCGACATCGCGGCGGTCGCGGCCCGGGCGCTGAGCGAGGAGGGACACCACACCCAGACCTATCCCCTGACCGGACCACAATCCCTGACACCACGGGAGAAAACCCAAGCGATCGCTACAGCGGTGGGGCGTGAGCTTCGGTTCGACGAATACCATTCCCCGCAAGAGCTCCGGCGTATCGCCGACGAAGCCCCTGACCACACGGCTCAGGGGCTGATGGTGCCGGGCGTGTGTGCCCTCGAGTCCCCCGGAGCGCTCTCCACCGTGCAAACCGTTACCGGCTCTCCCGCGCGGACGTTCCAACAGTGGGTCCACGACAACAGCGAAGCCTTCAACTGAGCACGTAGCCAGCACACCCGCACACCGAGCACGGCTAACACCGGGACGCGGGCGGCTCCGATGCCGAGGCGGGGGTGGAGCGCAGCTCCCAGCACCACCCCCGCGGTCGCGGTGTTCAGGGAGCCTCTCCCCCGCCTGCGACCGGCCCGGACGGAAGGGGAATCTCCGCCAGCGCCGGCAGGAGCGAGGTCTCCTCGTAGCGCAGGTGAGCTCTCAGCTCCGTGTCCATCCGCCCCAGCTCGGCACGGAACGTTTCCGGAGCAACTGTGGTGATGTCGGCGAGCAAACGTTCCAACTCCCGTTGGATGTGCGCCACCGAACGGTGCTCCTCCTGCAACCGGTCCAGCGTTTCCCCCAGGTGAGGGTGCATACGTCTCAGGTCGGGAATCATGCGCGAATCCTCGCCCGAGTGGTGGGAGTGGAGGGCCTCGCAGAACGCCAGACAGTGCTGCCGGATCTGTATTTCCACCCCGGAAACAGGAGCGGACTCCGCCTCTCCCGGTTCCGAGCGTCGCGTGAAGTAGGCTTCGGCCTCCACACGGACACGGTCCAGCTGACCCCGCAGCCAGGTGTGCACTTCCACCAGCTTGTCCGCGACCGTGGCGGACGAGCTGCTGTCGTCACCGAAAGAACGTTCCAACCGCACCACAGGAATAGTTCTGCTGGTACGGCTCTGATACTCGGCGTATCCCGGCTGGTGCTGTACCACGTACCGGAACAGCCGGTCGCGTTCCTCTCCGACAGCGGGAACAGCGACAGCGGCGTACTCTTCGGTACCTGTCTCCACGGTCACCATGGGATGGGCCAGGAGATTGCGGTACCAGTCGGGGTGGTGGTCGGAACCGCCGGAAGAGGCGACGACCACCACCCCCTGGTTGTCGGAAACGTAGCCGAGAGGAACGGTGTGCTCCTCGGCTGACACAGCACCCACAGTGGTGAGTAGCAGAAGGTCCGTTCCGGATAATGGCCCTCCGGCCTCCCCACTGTTCGCGCGGAATTCGGATATCACCCGCTGATTGAAGTCAGCTACCTCGCCGTTACGAACGTCGGCGTTCGATACGGAATTTTCTCGCAAGAAATAATCTCCCAGAAAAGCAGTGCCTCCATGGCACCGACCTTCGCTTCATCGGCACCACGCGACACGCTTCTATTTCCTAGTTCCATCCGCTCCTCGTGTCAACCTGGCAGGAAGTGGCCGGTTTCCCGGAGGGAAGGACCACCGCAGGCGTGGTACGACGCCAGTCCTCCCGGACGGAGAGGAAGCTGCTCCGTACACGGGGCCGGCCTCTCCGCGTACGGTTCCCGGCCATGAGGAGCGGCGTTTCCCCCTATGCCAGCCTGGCCGGGGAGAAACTCCAGAACCGAGCAGCAACGGCGAACGCACCCACCCGCTTTCCCTCCAGCGGGTCGACTCGCAAGGAAGAACACCAGGAATGAATACAGGAACCTCTGCTTTCCGCTTTCCTTTTCATCCGCACGTCCTGTCTGCACCGGAGATCGCAAGATCCTCTCCCTACAGTGCGACCCGCCGTTCATACGGATGACCTCGGGAAAAGAACCAGACTAGCATCAGACATCGGGGGCGAACGGTTTGCGCCCGCTCCCCTGCAGCACGGTCAGGACACCAGTTTCCCGGGGGTGAGAAAATGGGTGGTGCAGCACCGACAGGGCCCAACGCGGGATGGCCGTCCCTTCCTGTGGACGAGTGGACCGCGACACGCGAAACCTTGCACATGTGGATGCAAATCGTCGGGAAAATAAGGTTGGCCCAGTCACCCATGGTTAACCACTGGTGGCAGGTTCCGCTGTACGTTTCCGCGCGCGGACTCGCAACATCGGCGATACCGTACAACAGCCATCTTTTCGACATGGAGTTCGACTTCTGCAACCACCAACTGTTGACACGTTCCACCAACGGGGAGGAGCGGAAAGTCAGGTTGGAGGAGAGGTCGGTATCCGATTTCTACAGCGAGGTCATGTCAACGCTCCGTTCACTCGAGATCGATGTCCCCATAATGACGTCGCCGCGGGAGGTCGAATATGCCGTCCCCTTCGAGCAGGACACGGAACACGCCTCGTACGACCCGGACCATGCGCGACGTTTCTGGTACCAGCTCACAGCGGCGCACCGCGTCCTGAGTACGTTTCGCTCCCGTTTCATCGGAAAGGTCAGTCCGGTTCACTTCTTCTGGGGAGCTATGGACCTCGCGGTCACCCGTTTCTCTGGACGAACCGCACCGACACATCCGGGAGGCGCTCCCAACTGTGGGAACTGGGTGATGGTCGAGGGATACTCTCATGAGCTCAGCAGCTGCGGATTCTGGCCGGGAGGTGGACAGGAGGGAGCGTTCTACTGTTACGCCTACCCGGAACCCCCCGGTTTCGCAGAGCACCCTGTTCGCCCGGAAGCTGCCCACTACAACGCGGCCGCCGGCGAGTTCCTACTTCCGTACGAGGACGTACGCACCTCGCCCGACCCGGAGCGTACTCTTCTGGAGTTCCTGCAAAGTACCTACGAAGCCGCTGCCGACAACGCCTCCTGGGACCGTTCCATGTTGGAGGATGATCCCCAACGCCGAGCTTCTCCCCGTTAACGGTCCCGTGCTCCTGAAACTGTCCTGCGCAGCAAAGCAGAGAGAAACCGCTGGTCACTGAGCTGCGGCAGAAGCCGAGTGCCGTTGCAGGGTGCGGTGCGGGAGACGGCGAACACCTCGACGAGGTCGGCGATCCGCTGGGCGCCTGGCGTCAGCGGCTGCTCCGGTCCGGTGTCGGTGCTCATTATCCCCCAGTTGACTTCACAGAACTGTGTATCTATGGTCGGACAAGCAATTTCACAGACCTGTGAAGGCGGGCGATGCACCGACTACGCGAGTTCGTACGCGAAGCCGGAAGAGGGATCGATCCCCGCGCTGTACGACGACCAACAACAGGAGAACCACGATGACCTGGTCACTGGACAACGCGTTCGAAACACCAGGCGGGACAATCCGGTGGATGGCCCGGGGAAGCGGTGAGCCGCTCGTACTCGTGCACGGAACGCCGTACTCATCCTTCCTCTGGCGCGAGCTCGTTCCGGCACTCGCCCGCATACGACGGGTCTACGTATTCGACCTGCTCGGCTTCGGCCAGTCCGAGCAACGGGAGGGACAAGACCTCAGCCTGGCCGCGCACGCCCGGAACTTCGCCCGACTCCTCGACCACTGGGAACTGTCTCACCCCAGCGTCGTGGCTCATGACATCGGCGGCGCGGTCACGCTGCGGAGCATGCTGCTGGAAGGGGCGAGCTTCCGAGACCTCACTCTGTTCGACGCCGTGAGCGGTGGCGAGTGGGAACGCGGCCTCTTCCAGCTCATCCTGGAGCACCCCGAGGTGTTCCATCAGCTTCCGGGGTACGCCCACCAGGAACTGGTCGCCAGCCACATGCGCCACGCCACGAATCTCGGCTACCGACCAGCGATCCTCGACGCGCTCCTCACCCCCTGGCGCGGCGAAACCGGACAGGCCGCCTTCTACCGCCAGTACAGTCAGATCAAGCAGGAGCATACGGAGGAGTACGAGCAACTGCTCGGCGAGATCACTATCCCGACGCGCCTGATCTGGGGCACCGAGGATCGCATCCTCCCACCCCATTACGCGCGGTGGCTGCACGACCGGATCCCGCACGCCGAGCTGCACTGGATCGAAGGTGCTGGCCACGTCCTGCAGGAAGACGCACCAGCACAGCTTCTGGCTCATCTCATGTCGGCCTTCGAGTAGCCCGCCTGCCCCCGCAGGAAGGTCTCTTGGCGAGACGGACTCGAGAGGTCGGGACGTTTGCTCGTGTCCAGACGGAAGTGAAGTCCGCGGGGTGATGTTGGACCAGAGCAATGGGCGCAGCGCTCGGCGTTCGTGGGAGCCGAGCTGGGGCCCGCTCCCCGGGATCGTCGAGGACGTTTTGCAGTAGCAGGGTGTTGACGTGCACTCATGCCGACTGGAGTAGGCGCAGGGCGAGCAATGGATACCTCGGCTGACGCGGGCGGCAGCGTCCGTCGGAGTCCGCTCCGGTGCGAACAGGAACATTTCGGGACCGGCCCTCACCTTCGCTGCCACAGGGTTACGGCGAAATTACTGTGATCACCGACCGGTCCCCGAACCGTCACAAGTTGTCGACGGCATCTCCGGACTCCGTAGAACGAGGGGATGCGTGAGGCACGAACGCTCGATCCTGGAGGGACTCGGTCAGGAGCCGCAGAGCAACAACCCCAGGGGCGGCACGTTCGTCCCGGCCCTTCTGACATCACGCCCAACCAGGAACCATGTTTTTGCAGGTCAAAAGGTTACCGAGCATCCAGCCCTCCAGAGGCAACGACTTTGCCGATACCTCTGTGACCAGGCAAAAAGCCGTGAGATGTTTTCTGTATCCACCTCTTCGCAAGCGTACCCGAGATACGGGTACACCCATGGAATGAGCTGTGTGGAAAAATCAGAAATCTACCTTGCTGAGAGGTCTTCCTGCACGCATGGGATCCTCCGTTTCCCGGCCGTCCGCGGGTGCGCACCGTAAGGTTACTCCTCTGGAAGCAGGGACGGCCGTGAGAACCAGGGGCGACCGTCGCATCGGGGCGGATGGCCAAGCGCCCCGATCAGGGAGCGGCCCGAGCAGACAAATGTCACGCGCGAGGACAGTAGTTGAGCCATCGAGCAGGTGACCGCTGCAACGGGTCGCGTCCTCGTGTCCGTGTTCTCGTTGGGACGTCAGCGAAAACACGGACACGAGGAACTGCTTATTGCGGAAGTACCACGCCGAAATGGAAATGGTTAGGTTCTACAGTCGTGTTCCGACGTGCAGCCCCAGCACACTGTCGGAGGCGACGCTCGCACTGAGTACACCGCCAGTATCTATCTCGTAGGTTTCTCCGGTGCAGCGACCGTCGACAACGGAGCCACTGGCCACGTCACAGTACGTTCCCTCCGGAAGCGACGTCTGGAAAGTGCGGGAGAGGTCAGCTCCGCGGTTGAACACGGCGAACCCGTTCTCACCGCGGCCGAAAGCCACTTGATCGTTGCCGTTGTCCCACCAGTCGGTTACCCCTGAGCCCGCGGCAACGGAACGGAACTCCACCATTCCGGCCACCGGTTGCTGACGATGTTCACACACCCAGTCCTCATCCTCGCAGTTGGCGGGTGACGTCATACCGTTCGATGCAGCTGGCGGTCCTGATTCCGGATCCTCGAAATCGAAACTCGACATCACCTTGGGCGTGCCATAGGGATGGGCGAGCATGAAGGCCGTGGCGACGTTGTAAGGATCTCCGTCCTTATAGGTCAGAGTGGGATCATTGCGCTGAGTGTCGTGGTTGTCAACGAACACAGTCGCCTGGTCGCTGTTGAGAGCCTCTGTACCGTTGATTCCTTTGAGTTGTGCGAGAGAGCCGTCGCGTACGGTTCCGGAGAGCTCTTCACTGTAGGCGAAGTCGGTGGCCTCTCCGGTTCCGGTGTACTCCGCTGGGCTGATCGCGCTGTCCTCGATCACCTCCTGGAAGACGTAGGGATCGCCATCCAGTCGGGAGACGATAGCTTCCAGGTCCTGCGGAGGAACGTGTTTGGCCGCGTCTATTCGGAACCCGGCAACTCCCAGGTCGATAAGGTCGTTGAGGTAACCGGTGAGGGTGCTGCGAACGCCCTCCTCTCCGGTCCTCAGATCAGCCAGTGACAACAGTTCGCAATTGCGTATCTCGTCAGGGTCGTCCCAGTTGGAGATGTCCGCACGGCACTCACTGAAGTCGGAGTTCTCGTATATGCCGGGGTAACTGTACTTCTCGAATTCCGATCCGGCGCTTCCCGGGCCGCTCTCGACGGACCCGCTTCCGGTCATGTGGTTGAGGACGGCATCCACGTAGATGTCCACACCGGCCTCGTTGCAGGTGGCAACCATCTCGGAGAAATCAGAACGGTCGCCGCGGCGGCTGTCCAACTGGTAGCTGACCGGCTGGTAATCCTGCCACCACGGAAAGCCCTCACCCTGGAGGACAACGTGCTCTTGGGGAGGTGATACCTGGACTCCGTCGTAGCCATTCGGGCCGAGGAAATCGGTGCATTCCCGAGCCACCGAGTCCCAGGGCCACTGGAACATGTGCGCCATAACGGCGCCTTCGGTGGGGGCGGTGGAGGGGGAACTGACACTGGAGGCGGTGGGGGGAGTGTCGGTGGAGGAGGTTCCGTAGGCAAGGGGTGTTGCCGCGAGCACAGTCGCTGCTAACAGTCCCGAAACGGGCCACAGGATCGTACGGTGTTTCATCGCTTCTCCCTAGCGTGGGATGAGCCGGGAACGTATGACCGGACCCATCGCTCCGGATGAAAAAGTTTACGCAATTTTTTGCGTAATGCGATGAAAATAGCACCCACCCGTCGCCGCGGGAACCCCCGTTTGGGCCTTCCGCGTGCAATCCCTGGCCACCGCTCGTGTCCGGTGCGGGATAGTGCTTGTCGCTCAACCCTCGTTCGATCTCGCCGAAGGAGAGCGTCCGGCCCCAACGGCGCCGGGCAGCGCCATTACCCCGCACCTGGCCACTCACCCCGGTCGGTGCCGGACGCCCGTCAACGTACTGGACCTTACTTCGTTTCTGCAGGTCAGGTGGCTTGTGTATACACACGCAGCATCAGACAGAGGGGCTGAACCCAGCCCCGTGACCAGGAAAAAAGTCGTCAGTTTTCTTGTGTGTCCCCATGCTCCTGGCTCATACGAGGACACGGGAAATTCGTTAACTGTGGCTCTACGGGCAACACACAATCTCGGTTCTGCTTCGGGTGGCGCATAGCTCTGCGTCCCAGCTTCCGGTGGGGACGACGGCCGGGTGCTGCTGTTAGGGAGTCTCCTTCTTCTCCCACTCCAGCCCGGTTCCTTCCCAGCGTTGCCGCATCCGCTTCATTCGGCCTGCCCTCGCCTGGGGGCATGGCGTTGGAACCTCCCCGTATGTCCCCACTTTCATTTGTTTCATAGCGTTGGAAACGTAATTAAATAACGTTTTAAAACAGAAACACATACACCTCCCCCTGCATCTTCACTTCCGATAAGTGGGCCTTATCGGAAGTTAAATCGAGAGGAGCGAAGAGGGGGCCGGCTGACGGTCACCCCGGGGTGCAACGAAACCCCTCCACCCGACGGCAGCGTTTGAAGTAGGGCGCTACGGGCAGTCCGAAGCTGATGGGGCACACCAGCAGCATCATGGATGAGCCATCTCCCCTCGAAGCTGGGATCCGTCTGTCCGGGGAGCAAGGCTCTTGTCCCGGGCCGACAGGCCCGACCGGTTCCGCGGACCCGGTGCCGTGGCGCTTCCGTACAACCCGCTCCGTTCGGACAGCCAGTGATCCCCGCGGTCCGGGATTCTCCGCCTGTTCCCACACAGGTGCCTGATTCTCTGCCACTGCTGGAGGGTTTCGGGCACCGGACCTGTCCTGATCCGCAAAGCAGCCGACGACGGCGGTCACTCAATCACGACGGTGGCACCGGTGGACAACAGTTCGGCGGGGTCGTCGGCCATTACGAGTACTCCGGGACGCTCTATCTGTGCCGGTGGGAAGCGAAGCTATCGTGGGCGCGGTATCCCAGCCGGAGAGATCCGGCAGAGAGGACTCGGTCGACCGTGACGCAGGATAAGCACACCAAGACCGCTGCACGGGTTGCGGAGAAGAACGCCCCGGTGGCCATACGGGTTGCGGTGGCGCTGTGGTGCACGGCGCTTGCCGCGGGAATGGCCGAAACGGTGCTGGGTGCCGCAGGAGAGCTCAGCGACCCGAACAGTGGGATGGGCATACTCCCCGTCACGCTCATCATCGGTGTCCGGCTGCTCGTCACGGTGGTATTCGGCTGTATCGTCGTGGCGCTGCTTCACGGGCGCGGCTGGTCACGTGTCGTCCTCGCGGTGCTGCTGGGCGGTATCGGCACAGCGACACTGATCTACGGCCCGATCACACAACTTGTCCAAGGTGAACCACTCGCCACCGCCCTTGGAATATCGGACGCGGAATCCCTCGTGTTCTTCTTGGTACGTGCGCTGCACCTAACAGCCGTGCTGGGAGCACTGGTCACGATGTTCCTTCCCAGTGCTACGCGTTTCCTCAGAAACAACGAACGTTGATGTGTCGTGTCGAAACCCGAACGGGTGAACTTCCGCGGCAAACTGAACAGCTTGTGGATTCCCTCGTGCCCGCGGTCGCTGTGCGCATACTCGATTCCATGCACTCTTCGCGCACCGAAACCCTACTCACTGCCCTGAGCCAGGGCACTCCATTACGGCGCCACATCCTGACCGTGCTAACCACGAACCCAGTGAGCACCGAGTTCCACCAGCACGACGACGGTTACGCGGTCGAACACTCTGAAGTGCTCGACCACCTCGCCACAACGCTCATTGGTGGAAATGACGCAGCCGTGATACTGCGTTCGTTCACTGACAAGGTCTCCCATACGCTGACCAACGGGACCACCATCCCCGTGAAGCGCGTCTGTGGTTGGAGGGTCCACGGAGGCGCCTTCCACCCGCTCGAAGCGGGACAGATGTACACCGTGTTCCACACGGACGCTGGTACCGGAGAGCCCATCCCTCCCGAAAAAGGCGTGGAGATCGTGGATGCGTGGACGGTTGACCTGACCGGATTCCGCACGTTGCCCTCCGACCGCGGCTGACGGACGCGAAGCGGAACACTGCCCCACACAAGTCAGTTCCCCCGCACTCCGGAGACCACAGGTATTGGAAGTAAGGGGAAATCCTGTTGTGGGGACCAGTGACGCTGGTCCCCACAACAGCTCAGCCCACGAGAGCCAAACCAGTGTCTGGAACCTGGCCGCTGATCCCGTAATCCGTGTAGAACCTCTCGGCAGCCGCGACCAGGAACACCAGTTCGTCACGCCCCGGATCATGTCCATGCGGCAGCACCGTTCCCACCCACCAGGACGAACCCGCGGAGTAGCGCAGCCACCATCCGTCGAGGTCCTCGACATGCTCCGCGGGCAGAGCCCTGGCCGCTCTCTCCTGCAGTCCCCGCACCGTTGCTGGACTGTGCGAAACCGGTGGCACCGATACCCGTTCCCTTCGGAGACCGCATCAGGGACTCGTCAGCACGACCCGGTCTTCGACCGGAATCTTTCCGATTCCTGTCACATCCTATTGGTAGGAAAACCACATGACCGTATACGTGGCATTGCTCCGTGGAGTGAATATCGGCAGAAACCGACGTATCGCCATGGCCGACCTGCGTACTTCTCTGGCTGGGCTCGGCTACGACAACGTCCGCACATATCTGCAGAGCGGGAACGTCGTCTTCGTGGCGCCGGAGGAACCGGAGGAGACCGTCGCTTCCGCGATCGAACACCGTCTCGCCCACGATTCCGGGATGAATGTGGGAACCGTAGTACGCACCGCCGAACAGTTGGACACTCTGATCGCACAGTGCCCGATCGAGGTGGGGGACCCGACCAGGTTCCTGGTCATGTTCCTCTCCCGGAAACCGGACCGGGACCGACTGGCCCGTATGGACACCGCATCCTTCGCCCCGGAGGAGATGGGGGTGGGCGAACGCGACGTGTACTTCTCGCTGCCGGAAGGCGTGCGTAACGCGCGGCTCCCGGCGTTCGCCCACAAACACGTGTCGGGGACGGCTACCACTCGCAACTGGAACACCGTTACCCGGATGCGAGCGCTGGCACACGGCAGCGGGGAACGGACGTGACGGTAGCGGTCACACTGTCAGCTCTGTCGCCCCTTCCAGCCACCGGTGGGTCAGAAGAATGTTCAGTTCGTGGAAGGACGTCAACAGTTTCGAATAGCTCTCCGGTGCGGAGGGAACCGGTTCGATACCGCGCATCGGAATCGAACCGTACATCTCCTCTAACGTCTCGCCGGCCGACCGTCGGCGTGTGACCTCGGCGGTCATGTTCTCCATGTAAACCAGCATGCTGTTCACCACCGGATCAATGGGGCCCTGGGGGCCGTGGCCCGGTACGAACGTGTCAATGTCCAGCGTGGTGCGTAGCTCTCGGAGAGTACGCATGTACGAGGGCGGGTCCCCGATGAGCATCATCGGAGGCATCCCGGCGGGAGGGGTGAGGTTCCCGGTCCAGGCGACCCCGGCGTCCGGGACATGGACCACGGTATCCCCGGACCCGTTTCCCGGCCCCAGATGCCACAGTTGCACGGTTCTCCCGCCCAGGTCGATCTCGCAGTACCGGTCGAACACGACCTCCGGACGCCGCCACCCGGTAACGCTGTCCAGATCCGTGGTATCGCCGCGCATACTCTCCTGCCGAGCCCGTTTCTCAGCGGTGAGATCGTTCATCGCCGCGTGGTTGTAACGGGAGGAGAGAACCGTCACCCCGGAACCGAAGGAACTGTTCCCGAAAGAATGGTCCCCATGATACGTGGTGTTGACGAGGTAGCGGACGGGTTTGTCGGTCAGGCGAGAGACGACCTCCTGAATATAGTGGCCGATCTCGGGAGTGATCCCAGAATCGATGACGAGAGCGGCGTCCTCCCCCACGACCAGTCCGTTGTTGTTTTTGGGAACCCGGTCGGCCATCAGGGCATAGACACCGTTTTCCAGTTCCGCCGGAATCAGCCGTAGGCCGTCGGGGCTCAAGTCGGGCGGGACGAATCCGGGCGGCCGGTCGGGCAGTTCATGGACGACGGCGGTGGAACAGAGCATCATTCGCTCCCTTCTGATGTGAGAACCGTGGTAAGGAAGAAGTCCAGGTGGTCGTCGACCATGCTGCGCGCCGCGGCGACATCGGAATCCGACGCGTCACCGCGTAGGTGGAGAACCCGGGGTACCTGTATCGGAGCGAACAGTTCCCAGACCAGTTGGCGAGGTTCCAGATCGGCACGGACCTGACCCGCCTCCTGCCATTGACGGAACGGTTCCGCGAGCCGGTCACGCGTGGTCTCGATACCGGCGAGCAGGTTGTCGATTCCCGCAGAGCCGACATTGTGCTGCACCAGGAGTTCGAAGAAGAGACACGCTCGGTACGTCGACCATGCCGTGAAGGCCCGCTCGACAAGCTCCGTGACGGCGCGGTTGGGTCCGGCCTCGGTCAGCGCGTCGATGTCGAGGTCCAACAGCTCGGGTGAGACCGGCCCCGCCTCAGCGAACAGGGCGTCATACATCGCCTGTTTCCCCGCGAAATGAGCGTAGATCGCGCTGTCACGCACACCGACCTCGGTAGCGATCTGCCGGACCGTCGTAGCGGCGTACCCCTGACGGGCGAACAGTCGTAGGGCCGCGTCGAGCAGGTGGTCCCGGGTCGCACGGCCGTCGCTGTTGGGCGGGCGCCCGCGCCGAGGGGGGTCGCCCTCTCCGTTGTTCCTTCCGTATTTCTCTTGCATGCCCCTAATTTAATGAGCGCTCACTAAATTAGCAATCCCCGCCGGACCGGGGTGGTGGACGCGGTGGAGGGACGGCACGGCCGACAACCGAACGAATACACCCGGGTGACAGCGGGAGGTCGGCGCGGTGCGTCACCACATCAGCATGCCGGGACGCTCCCTTACCGCTGCCGGAGGTGGCTGGAGGGCTGCGGAAGCAGGGCGCTCCCGACGACGGAGCCGAGAAGTGCTCCGGGGGCACAGGGGTGGGGAGCCTGGCACGGGGTTCCGCGTCCCTTCTGTGGTGGCGCGTGACGAACACGAGAACCGGGCACCGGAAAGGTCCCGACGAGCGACACGGAGGATCGGACAGCGACCGCCTCGGTGGAAGCCATCGACTCCCCCGTGCTCCTTGGCCCCTATTCGGTGGGGGACGCCGACGGGGAATGCTTCACCCAACAACCGATCCACGGGAATGCCGAAGCACTGCTCGACAAGCAGCACGCCCTCTCGTCCGGGACAGTCGTGTCCTCTCCCGGAATGAGTGGGAGAAACCACCACTCCGCCCTGATACAGGTGTCACACGTCGATATTGAGGAGATTCAGAGGTTCCACCAGCTCCTCTTCCTCATAGTCCAGGTGGGACCGCAGCATCCGGTCCAGGGCCTGTACGTGTTCCCGCACGTCGGTGAGTGTTCCATCCCCGTTGACCAGGGACAGCAGGGATGCGTCGAGTGCGGTGAGGAGCTCGGCTATCACCTGGTGTTCGGATTCCAGCTGTCGCACGACGGGACCGAGGGACTGTCGCGCCGACACCAGCTCCGGGAACATCGCCTGGTCCTCGATGGTGTGGTGCACGTGCAGCACGCGGCAGTAGGAACCACAGAAATTTCCGAGCCTGCGGTAGTTCTGTTGCATGCTCAGCTCGTTGATCCGTCCCCGAACTGCGGCGGCGTCGCTTCGTCCGTCGCTGATCTCGGCCACGAGTTCCCGGAGTTGGACCAGCTGCTCCCGGAGGTGGTTATGAACGAGCACGAGGCGGGAGCCACCGTTTCCCCGAGCACTCCCCCGCTCGGCGCGGAGGTGAGCGAGGTCCGAGTCCGGTAGGCGGGGACGGCGCGCGGTGTCGAGCGGATCCGTCCCCCACTGGATGGCAGAGGGCTTCTGTCGTTGGTCGGGGTGGGGATCGGACGCACGGGCTGGTTCATGCATGGTCGCAAAATTACCGCCCCAAAGGAGGCACTCCACAATGCATCCGGAAGGTTCTCCGGAAAAGTGGTCATAGTCTCCCGTGGATACGACATGGGACCGTATCGTGGGGCACCGCGGGAAGCCGCGCAGACGCGCAACGCGCCGCGCTGTCACATGGCGGCGAGCATGTGGGCCATGCTTGCTGCCATCACGGCCAATGACGACCGGGTCAGCAGGAACACCCACACCTTTCGCCGCCTCCACGGTGCGGTTGTCGAACGTGAACGCACAGTCCCGTCGGTGCCGGTGGCCAGGAACCGGTCCAGCAGGCCACACCCCCATAGCGGGACCATCCCTGCCGCGTATCCCGCCGACAGTAGGGACAACCAGTCAGGGCGAATCGAGGGGGCAAGCGTCATGTAGGTCATCACTGCCGTGTCCAGGGTCAACACGAACCACAGCACGTCGATCCGGCGCCGGTGACGCCACAGCCCCACCACCACCGTCAACGCCGCGAGCGTCGTGACGGCGAACAGCAGCGTCCCCGCACGGTGCAAGCCGGGCTGCTCCATGCGGGGAAACAGGTACATCAGTGCCATACCACCCGCCATGAGGCTGTGCCCACCGTGCCACCAGCGGCCGCTGCCCGCCATGCCGTGGGCGTGCCGCACGTGCAGCACCAGCACCGCGCAGAGTGCCACCGCCCACGCGAGCCGCATCCAACCGGTCAGCGGCACGAACTCCGAAAACCCACCGTCCATCCAGCCGACCCCCACGTTCCACGACACCGGTCCGCAACGCACTCTGTACGGACTCCGCCGCACAGTGTCCGTGCGTGGGGCTGGAGGGAATACACGCCAGAAGACCGAAACCCCTTGGACGCGGCGTCGTTTCTGTGAACCATGTGCACATCCGGGTGGTACTGGGGTGCAGCACCACACAACAGCCGGGGGAGAACCGCCAGGCAGGTAGGGTCAAACGCTGTGAGGCGACGGCCGTCCCCAAGCGGACGGGGCCCTGACGGAGAGGGAAGGTCATGCTCCCTGCCGACGAAGCACCGAACGCAGCCAACCTGGTGGACCTCGACGGACGTATCGTCGACTGCCGCGCCTGCCCGCGTCTGGTCGAGTGGCGGGAGCACACAGCTCGCACCAAGCGGGCAGCCTTCCGAGACCAGGAGTACTGGGGCCGGCCCGTTCCCGGATTCGGTCCTCACGACGCCTCCATCGGCATCGTGGGACTCGCTCCAGCAGCGCACGGAGCCAACCGCACCGGCCGGATGTTCACTGGTGACCGTTCCGGAGAGGTGCTCTACCAGGCTCTTTACGACGTCGGGCTGGCATCGCGGCCACACGCCGTCTGGCGCGACGACGGCCTGGAGCTGTTCGGCGTACGGATCATGTCACCCGTCCGGTGCGCGCCCCCAGCGAACAAACCAACGCCGCAGGAACGGGACACGTGCCGTCCCTGGATGCAACGCGAGTTGGAACTTTTGCGCCCCACCCTGCGCGTGGTCGTGGTCCTGGGGAGGTTCGGTTGGCAGGCGCTGCTGCCGGTTCTGGAAACCGTGGGGTGGCACCTGCAGCGCCCCCGCCCGCGCTTCGGACACGGCTCGAGTGTCACGTTGCCGGCGCACGACAGCGGACCCCCTCTCACTCTGTGCGGCTCCTACCACGTCAGCCAACGCAACACCAGTACCGGACGGCTCACCCCCGCGATGCTGCGCGGGGTTCTCGAAGACGCGAAGGCGCATGCGGGTGACACGTGAACTCCATGCACCGAAACCGGCGCTCAGCCCTGCCCCTGACCTGACCACCCGTGGCACACTGAACCGTATGGCCGGGCCGAGCGAACGGATCGTGACACTACTGTCGCTGCTGCAGGACGGACGTGCCTGGCATGTGGCGGAACTGGCCGAGCGGGCCAGCACCTCGCCACGCACGCTGCGCCGCGACATCCACCGGCTACGGGACCTCGGTTACCCGGTGGCACGCAGCTCGGGCGGAAGCTACCAACTCGTGTCCGGCGACGCTATGCCTCCGCTGGTACTCACCGACGAGGAAGCGCTCGCTGCCACAGTGGGACTACGGTTCGCGGTGCTGGACCAGATCGAGGAAACCACCAGCGCCGCCGACACGGCCCTCGCCAAGCTGGAACGACTCCTGCCCTCACGGCTCCGTCACCGGATGGAAGCGCTCCTACCTCCCACCCCTCCCGTCCACACCGCGGAACAGGTGGCCCCGCACACGCTACGGCAGCTCGCCACCTCGGCTTCCCTGCACCAGCACGTGCGGTTCCACTACACCGACCACGCCCACCAACACAGCCAGCGCAGCACCGAGCCCTACCACCAGGTCCTCCTCGGACGCCGCTGGTACCTTCTCGGCTGGGACCTGGACCGGGAGGACTGGCGCACCTACCGGGTCGACCGGATCACCGACCTCACCGTCCCGGGGACGACCTTCGACCCGCGTGATCTCCCCTCCTCCGGTGTCGTGCGTTTCGTGCGGGACAGTCACCGCTTCCCCGAAACGCCTCCTCCAGCAGTGGTACGTTTCCACGCTCCGGCCGCGACGCTCTCCGAGCTTCTTCCGCACCATGAGGGGCGATTGGAAGATATCGACGAGTCCAGCTGCCGTTACACCATCACCATCCACTCGTGGGAGTGGCTCCTCATCACTCTGACGGCAACCGGAATCCCGTACAGGATCGAGTCGCCGGACGAACTCGTGACATACGCACGGGACACAGCTCAACGCATCGCCCAAGCCGCCGATCCATGACGTCCCAGTGGTGGCCGACACCCCGCGCGATACGCTGCACGTATTCGACAGTCCTGGCTGGGACGAACTCCTTGGTCCCCACGAACGCCGCATGCTGAGCCCTCTGTTCTGACCAACACCACCCCATACGGACGCTTCCACCTGACTATGGGACAGAGTCCTCAAACTTCCGAGGCCGTCTCACTGGGAACCCGGTTTCGTACGTACCGCCAGAGTTGGTTTGCAAGACGCTTACGGTGAGACCGTGCGGCGGTGCTCGATGTATTTCCACGTGCCGACGCCAGCAGCGACCACCAGCATCATTCCCGCGCCTGCCGCGGCGGTTGGCGAAGCGGCCGGCTGGGGGGAGCCGGCCAGGAGGACGTAGTAGGCGGTGAGGGACCCTGCGACGACGAGCACCCCGGGCACCGTGAGCAGAGCCCGCCTGCCCTGCCTGCGCGCCAATCTGACGAGGATCTCGCTTGCCATAAGGAGACCGGCCACCGCGGCCATACCGAAGGTGAACTGGCGGACCTCGACGGAGATATCAGGCTGGGCCAGGCGGACGACCACCAGCGCCAGCGCCACCGCGAGGACCGCGGCTAACACCAGGGTCGATCCGAGCTCCCACGCCAGGGGCAATGCGCGTCGACGGTCTTGACGTTTGCGGGGAATGAACGCCCAGGCCTGCTCACGGAAGACGTGAGCGGCCAAGGTCCCGAATCCGACGACCGCGGAGCCGGCGAGCAAGGGGGCAACGAAGTTTTGGGCGGCGAACCAGGTGATTCCTGCGAGGCAGAGTCCGACCGGAGGGCTGGTCAGTGCGGCGACCAGCTGTGCACGCAGGAACGGTCGGCGGGCCGCGTGGACGTCCAGCGGATGCACCAGTGGTTGGGTGTCGGCGTCGGGGAGATCAACGAGTTCAGTGAGTTCAGGCATGGCCGCCTCTAGGGGCACGTTTGATGAAGGGTCCGTTCACGCTTCCACGGGCCACGCCGTAGATCTTCTGCCGGGAGACCCCTAGGTGTGCCGCAACCGTGACGGCACTGAAGTCTTCTAGCAGGCCGTCGACGGCGACAGCCCGTACCGCAGATGCGCGAGAGTTGAGATGAGCAGCCAGCGAACTCACCTCGGCGGACAACAAGGCCACTGCGAGCCCACCGCCGTAGGTTTCCGCCCAATGCTCGTCACCGCTGGTCGCCGCGGCATACAGATCGTCGCCCATGTCTGCGAGCACAGCAGCGACTTGATCAGGAGTGACGCCGCATGCGATGAAGCGCTCAGCCACCTGAGCGCGCACGTCGTCCGGCCGGTGGGCAAGCACCGCGTCCCACTCCACGTTAACCCCGGGTTGACAACTCATATTGCCATCGTCTTCCGAACGCGAGGTTCTGTCAACCCTGGGGTGTCAACTTGTGGTCGAGCTGGCGGTGACGCGTTTGCGCGGATCGCTGTACAACAACGCGGTCGAGCGGAACGCCCAAGTCATCACCGCCCAGCAGCCAAGACCGTCGCCTCCGCCGAGCCACGTTGGCTCTTCCCTGGACGGGTCGGGGCCGACCACTGGACTCGCTGCACCTCGCAGCCCCGGTTACAGAGATCGGCATCCCCAGCGGCCCGCTCCGCACCGCGGCCCTGCGCCAACTCGTGCTCCAGGCTCCCGCTCCGGTCCTGGCCCAGGCACTCGGCTTCCACGACAAGGCGCCACACGCATCGCCGCCAGTGAGAGCGAGTCCTGAAACCGCTACATCCCCAGCTGCCACAACCAGTGACCAAACTGGTGACGACCACGGAGAACACAGCCCAGCTGATCGCCGACTCCTGCCGTCCCCACCCCGGCACTGGAACTTCCCCGGTTGGACACGTTGCGCCCTGTCCGACGGGCCGTTCGGCGACTCGTGGTCCGGGGTGGGGACGGAGGGCGCCCCACGGATGGTGCGGCGGTACCTGGCAGTGCTCGGTCCTGATGGGGCTCGGGTGGCCCGCAAGACGTGTCCCACCGGATGCGTCCGGAGCTTCGCAGCTACACACCGACGAGACCGGCACGCCTGGGAGACCCGCGACGCATGCGGGTTCGAGGACTTCGCCGCCAAGCAGGACGAGCTGCGGGTATGGCTGGAGGCCCAGGTGTGGACCACCACCGACGGCCCCAAGGCGCTTTTCGACGGCGCGGTGTCCCGGCTACGTCGTCGCGCGATGCTCCTTCCGGGTGTCACGGTCCTGGCCCGGCTGGTCGCGCAGGTGCGCGAGGAGGTGACCGAGCGGCTGTGGGCAGAGCTGTGCGCCCTTCTCTCACCTGGCCAGCAGGCCGGCCTGGAAGCCCTGCTCGCCGTTCCCGACGGGGCGCGGACCTCCAACCTGGAGCGGCTGCGCCGCGGCCCCACCCACCGCTCGGGCCAAGAGATGGTGCGCGCCCGGCTGTGGCGCATCAGCCGTGCGGCCGACTACGGGCCGCTGAACACCGCCGCGCGCGGCCGCATCGATACCGAGCGGATCCGCCGTTACTGGGACGACATCTGCCGGGTGGTCGCCTCGATCCACACCGGGGCCGTGCGCGCCTACGACGTCATCCGGATGCTCGCGCGCGACGGCAACCCCACCCAGCTCGGCAATGCCATCGCCCACTTCGGGCGCCTGCACAAGACCCTGCACGTGCTGTCCTACATCGACGACGAGTCCTACCGGCGTGCCATCAAGGGCCAGACCAGCCTGCAGGAATCCCGCCACGCGCTGGGGCGGTGGGTGTTCCACGGCAAGCACGGCGAGCTGCGCCAACGCTACATCGACGGGATGGAGGACCAGCTTGGCGCCCTGGGGCTGGTGCTCAACTGCATCACCCTGTGGAACACCGTCTACATGGACGCCGCCCTGGAGCAGCTGCGCGGCGAGGGCTACCCGGTGCGCGAGGAGGATGTCGTCCACCTGTCCCCGTTCGCGCGCAAGCACGTGAACGTAAACGGGCACTATTCGTTCCTGCTCCCCGACATGCCCGGCGGCCGCCGGGAACTACGCGATCCCGACGACCCCCTGGACGACGAGGAGGAGTGAACGACGTCGTCGCGACTCGCCCGGGTTCTTCCCCGGGCGGGCCGCGACGGTTCGGGGGTAGACGTCGACGAAGCGCGACGGGACCGGCGCGGACTCCCGGCCGCGCGATGGGCAGGCTGGCAGCATGGGGCGCACCGAGTCATGAGGAGCAGCCCGTGCCACGCCCGAAGATCCGCCTGACCTGCTGCCTGTGCGGTAAGCCTCTCGGCCAGCGCGCGGAGGCCCTGCCCCTGGACGCCGAATGGCAGCGTCGCCACCCGAACATGGTCGGCATCCTGGCCTGTCGGTGCGCGCTGCGGGAGGAGTGGAGGTGCTACCGGCCCGACGGGCGTTACGTCGACGGACATATCCCCTCCGCAGTGAGCCCGAGTCCGTGCTTGGACTCCTGGGACCACATCGGCGACGACCACACGCTGGTCGCTGCCGTGATTCGCCATCCGCGTTCCGCTCTGGAGCAGGGCGCCGAAGAGTACTTGCGCCACACCGCACACCGTCCCGGGGTCGCCCCCGAGGTAGCGCGCGAGCTCCGAGCGGCACTGGCCGCCTGGGACGCCGAGGGCTCTCTCATAAACGACTGGTTGTGAGAGAGGGCTGAGAACCCCGGGCCGACCTCGGTTCCACCTGATCACCATTCGCAGAAGTCCTCTCGAAACCCGAGCGTTGTGCGAGAGGGTTCTGAGAGGACTTCCAGGATGGATCTCACCCCCGAGCAGGCCGCGAGCGCAGTCGAACGCCACGAGTGCCCGAACTGCGCCGCGATCATCGACCGACTCACCTTCGCCGGCAACATCCTCGAGACCGGCACTACCTCCTACCGACTCGCCCACGCCCGGTCGGCGACTGCGCACTGAGCCGACACTGTCGGTGGGAGCTGATTAACTAGCCGAATGTTCGAAACTCCCGACGAGCTCCACAGCCTCCAAATCCTGCTCGACACGTCTTTGGCTGGCTCCAGCAGCCACCTCAAATCGATCATCCGACCAAGTGAAAGCACCTTGGACGCCGAGCAGGTTGTCCGAGTCTGCCAAGGCATGTGCACCCTGGCCATCGCCACAGTCACCCGGCGCGGTGAGCCACGCATCAGCGGCGCCGACGGGCACCTCCTGCACGGCCGTTGGATCTTCGGCACCCACCGCCAGGCCGCTAAAGCCCGTCATCTCGCGGCGCGGCCCGGCATCAGCGCGACCTTCATGCGCGGCGAGCAGCTCGGCATTTTCACGCATGGACACGCCGTTCCGCTGAACCCCGAGGGGACGAGCAGCGCCCCGACTTGGCCGACCGTTCGCGACTACCTCGTCAACCATTACGACGACGACGGCGACGATCCGTTCTGGGACGAGAACGTGTGGTATCGCATCGACCCCAGCTGGATGGTCGCCTACAGCGCCGACCCCGTCGGGCTGCTCGACCAACAACCGTCAGTCTGAAGAGAGCTCGCGCGGGTCCACCTCAGGCCGTTGCTCCGGGGCCAGTCGAGGTTGACATCTTCACGTTCACCGTTTCCATGCGGCTGGGCGTCTTCGCCAGCAGCGCCGACAGTCCGCCGGCGAACGGCTCGACGTAGTGGGCGTGCTCGGGCAGCAGCGCGGCGATCCGGGCCGCCAGGCGCGACTTGCCGCCGTAGTAGGCGAAGGGGGAACAGCCATCACGGCGCCTTTCAGTGGTCCTGGGGAAGAGTGGCCCGGCCGCCGGACAACTCGGGCAGGTACTTGTACAGCGTGGAGCGCGGCACCCCGAGCAGGCGGGCGATGGGCGTAACGCTGTTCTCCGGGCGGGTGAGCAGGTCGCGGGCGTGGCGCACCTGCTCCTCACCCATCGCCGAGGCCCGCCGCGCGGGCGGCGTCGAGCCCTTCGCGGGTGCCCTCCACGATGAGTTCGCGGATGAACTACGCGAGCGCGGCGAAGACGTGGAAGACCAACCGTCCGCCGGGGGTGGTGTCCAGTGCCTCATGCAGGGAGCGGAACCCCACCCCGGCACGGCGCAGATCCCCGACCAGAGTGATCAGGTCATGAAGCGAGCGGGCCAGCCGATCCAGGGCGGGCACCACCAGGGTGTCACCGGGACGCAGGTAGGCCATGCAGGCTTTCAGTTCGGGGCGCTGGGCGTCCTTTCCGGACTGCTTGTCAGCGAAGACCTTGGCGCATCCGGCTTCTTCCAACGCGCGGAGTTGGCGGTCGAGCTTCTGCTCGCGGGTGGAGACCCGCGCGTATCCGACCAGCGCCCCGCCGGGAGCGGGCTCGGGGGCGAGAAGATCGCTCACTGTCGGAGCCCGGCCATGAACTCGCCGATGCAGTCTCGGCACAGCAACAGCGGGCGTTTCTCTCGCCGCCGTCGCGGCCGTCCTGGCGTGCTTATCCATGCCAGATACCTACTCAGCCGCCCGCCATGCCCGGGCCCCGTGATTGTCCTCCCACTTCGCGTACGCGGCCGACCCGCTTCTCGCCTCTCCCCCTATACGCATGGAAATTAACTAAAAGTATTAGGTATATGGCTAGTAGAATTAGCCAAAGGGGTGATGTTATGGCACGCGCGGGGCTGACTGTGGAACGTATCGCCCGGGAGGGCGCAGACCTGGCCGACGAGGTGGGATTCGACCACGTAACCGTCTCGGCGCTGGCCAGACGGTTCGGCGTCAAGGTCGCGAGCCTGTACTCGCACCTGAAGAACTCCCACGACCTCAGAACCAGGATCGCTCTGCTTGCCCTGGAGGAACTCGCCGACCGGGCCGCCGAGGCCCTGGCGGGCCGCTCCGGCAGGGACGCCCTGACCGCGTTCGCCAACGTCTACCGCAACTACGCCCGCGAGCACCCCGGACGGTACGCCGCTACCCAGCTCAGGCTCGACCCCGAGACGGCGGCCGCCAGCGCCGGCGTCAGGCACGCCCAGATGACGCGGGCGATCCTACGCGGCTACGACCTGGCGGAGCCGGAGCAAACCCACGCGGTCCGCCTGTTGGGCAGCGTCTTCCACGGCTACGTGTCCCTGGAGCTGGGGGGAGGGTTCAGCCACAGCGCCCCCGACCCCCAGGAAACCTGGTCACGGACCCTGGAAGCCCTCGACGCCCTGCTGCGGAATTGGCCCACACCCACCACCTGACCGTTCCCGAAACCACAACAGTCCACCAGACCACCGGTAGGCCGAAACGATGCACACCCAGACAAACCGACTCACCACACCCATAACCGCGGATCTCCTGCGCGGCGCTTCCGAGCTGGAGCACTGGGGTGCCTCGTGTTTTCCGGACAGAGTGCCAATACGATGGTTCTGAAAGGAAACGAGGGAAGCATTGGGCAAGGCAAACGCATATTCGCCGGAGTTCCGTGATGAAGCGGTGAAACATGTCATCGAGAGCCAACGCTCTATCGACCGGGTTGCCAACGAGCTCGGGATCAGCTCGGAAACACTACGGAACTGGGTGCGCAAATACAGGAAAGAAACTCCCGACGATGCACCGTCACTGGATACGACCGAGCGGGCCCGGCTGCGTGAACTGGAACGACTCAACCGCGAGAAGGACATGGAGATCGCTTTTTTGAAAAAAGCGGCCGCGTACTTCGCGAAGGATCGTCCGTAAGCGACATATACGAGTTCATCGAGACGATGCGGTTCGATGAACACGCGGAGTACGCTTTCCCCGTTGATTTCATGTGTGCATGCGTGAACGTCTCCCGGTCGGGTTACTACGAATGGCGGTCCCGGCCCGAATCCGCCACGTCTCAGCGCCGCCAACAGTTGCGGCTACTGATCCGCACCGCCGTAGACCACGCCGACGGCACCTACGGCCACCGGCGGATCCGCGCCCAGCTGCAACACTGGGGCGTTGCGGTGGGAGTGGAGCTGGTGCGTCTGTTGATGGGCGAGATGGGGCTGCATCCCTGCCAACCCCGCCCCCGGCGCAGCTCGCTGACCACACCAGCGGATACCGGTGCGATCCCCGACCTCGTGGGCCGCGACTTCACCGCACCCATGCCCAGTGTGAAACTCGTCGGGGATATCACCTATATCCCGACGTGGAGCGGGTGGGTGTATCTGGCCACCGTCATTGATTGCTGCACGAAAGAAGTGGTTGGTTATGCGATGGATGACAACTACCGGACTCCGCTGATCATCCGGGCTGTCGCTCATGCGACACGCAAGGGAAAGGTTCGTGCGGGGGCGGTGTTCCATTCGGATCGGGGGAGTAATTACACGTCCCGGGAGTTCGGTGATTACCTTGCTTCGGTCGGGATGACACGGTCGGTGGGGCGAACCGGGATTTGTTTCGACAACGCGATGGCGGAATCATTTTTCGGGGTGTTGAAGAATGAGCGTGTGAACCAGATGGTGTATCCCACGCGAGAACGAGCACGACGGGACATTACACGATACATCGAGCACTGGTATAATCACAGGCGTCTTCATTCCGCACTGGGATACAACACTCCATCAGAGATCTATGCGGAACATGAGAAACAGCGCCTAGCTGCGTAAAATCACCGGCTCACTCCCTGTCCGGAATCAGCAAGGCCCCTCAGCGTGCTGCCGCACCGACTGCCCGCCTGGGCCCGTGCCCAGAGCGCCGACCCGCAACTGGCCAAGGCCGAATCCCAACCCTCCGGTGTACGATTGGCCTTCCGCACCCGGGCCACCACCGTCGAGCTCGACGCACTTCCCACCAAATACACCTACGTGGGCATTCCGCTCCGCCCGGAGGGCGTCTACGACCTGCTCGTCGACGGCCACCTCACCGAACAAGCCGTCGTGTCCGGCGGGAACACCCTGACCGTCGACATGGCCACCGGCACCACCAACCACGAGCCCGGACCGGTCGGCACCCTCCGCTTCGCCGACCTGCCCGAACGCGTCAAGGACGTCGAGATCTGGCTTCCACACAACGAGACCACCGAGATCGTCGCCCTGCGCACCAACGCTCCCGTCGAACCCGTGCCGGACCAGGGGCACCCAGTGTGGCTGCACCACGGCAGTTCGATCAGCCACGGCTCCAACGCCGCCAGCCCCACCACCACCTGGCCCGCGCTCGCCGCCTCCCTCAGCACCGTGGAGCTGGTCAACCTCGGCCTGGGCGGAAGCGCCCTGCTCGACCCCTTCACCGCCCGCACCATGCGGGACACCCCCGCCGATCTGATCAGCCTCAAGATCGGTATCAACCTGGTCGGCGCCGACCTGATGCGCCTGCGTGCCTTCACCGCCGCGGTGCACGGGTTCCTCGACACCGTCCGCGAGGGCCATCCCACCACACCCCTGCTGGTGGTCTCTCCCCTCTACTGCCCCATCCACGAGGACACCCCCGGCCCCGGCGCTTTCGACGCCGACGCCCTCAGATCCGGGGAACTGCGGTTTCGGGCCACGGGCGATCCCGGCGATCGCAGCTCCGGGAAGCTCACGCTCACCACCGTCCGACAGGAGCTGTCCCGCATCGTGCGGCAGCGGGCAGACGACGATCCGAACCTGAGCTACCTCGACGGTCGTGACCTCTACGGTGAGACGGACTTCTCCGAGCTGCCGTTACCCGACCAGCTCCACCCGGACGCCACCGCGCACCGTCGCATCGGCGAACGCTTCGCCCGGCTCGTCTTCGGTGACGACGGCCCGCTCTCCACCGCGAACGCCTGAGACACCCACCGCACCCGCGGGCACCCGCCGTTCCGGGGCGGTCCTCGGTAACGTCGACTCAACCGCCGCTGTCCGGAAGGTCAGGCACGACAGTCACCGTCCCCGACACACCGTCGATCTCGACCATCTGCCCGTCCAAGACCCGCTGGTCCGCGTCCTCGACACCCACGACACACGGTCTGCCGTACTCGCGGGCGACCAACGCACCGTGCTGGAAGCTCCCACCAGTCTCGAGAACGACACCAGCGGCGTTGACGAACAACGGTGTCCATCCCGGGTCAGTGGCCCGAGCAACGAGAACCTCGCCGGGAAGCACGGGCTTCTCACCCACGTGCCCCAGCACCTTTGCCGGACCTCGTGCCACGCCAGCCGAGACACCCTCACCGACGAGCACACCAGGGCCTGCCCGCCTCACCACCGCGCGCGGTACGCGCCCGCGCGAATCCACCAGGACCGGGAACACGGCCCCCGGCCTCCGCTGGATCCCGCGGCGGTAACACGTGTTGTCGTGGGCCCTGGCACGCAGGTCCGGACCGGAAGCCTCGGTCACCGAACGCAGATCCTCGTAGGTCAGGTCGAAAACCTGCTCCGCCGAGTCCAACCAACCGTGCTCGACGAGTTCGCGCCCGGCCTCCAACGCACCACGACGCACCTGGTAGGCGACCCTCACCAACTGGTACTTGTGGATCTCCCGACAACCGCTGAACGCCTCGGCGGTACGGTACAGCTTCCTCACCAACCACGCCGTGAGCGGATTCCGGGTATCGGCAAGCAACCCACGGTAGGCCTCACGGCGCTGACGCTGACGGCGCCCGTGGGCCTGCTCGGGGGTCTCTTGCGTCGCCTCGTCGAGCTCCACGTACTGCCGCATCTGCTCGAGGACGATCCCGGGATCGTCACGGTACCGGGGCGAGGCGAGATCCAGCTCGTTCGGACCGCGGAACCCGTAGCTGTCCATGAACGCGTCCCACTCCCGCAGGAACACCTCCGGAAGGTTCCGCTCCCCGACCCGTCGGGCCAGAGTCGGCACATCAGCCATGGCCTGCCTTCCCACGGACTCCTCGAGCGACCGCGCGAGGCGGTACAGCGCCAGCCCCATATCGACAGTGACGTTGTGCGGCATCGAGCTCAACGCCACGTCGAGCCGCTGTCTCCGCTCCCCCGAAGCCCTCAGGTGCAGCAGCCGGAACAGCAACGTCGCCCCCTCCGCCGCGCACGTCAACGGCATCCCCTCACGAACAAGGAGGCGAACAGCGTGCCGCAGCGTCCCGTCACCAAGCTCCGGCAACGACCGCGCCGAACGCACCACCCCAGCCACGCGCTGGTGCTGCTGCTCCACGGCGGCCTCGTAGCGTCGCCAAGCGCGCTCGGGTGCCACCACCGCCTCCAGCGCCCTACCAACCGGTCCGGCCAAACGAGCGGCGGCACCCACCACCATGCGCGCGACGGGCGCTACCCCCGGCCTTCCGGCCGCCCGCACGTAACGCCGCGCATCGACGTTGCGCATGACCCGCGCTGCGTGAACGTCGAAAACCCCGAGCAGAGCAGCGAGCCGCTCCGTACCCAGCCACAGCATGTTCGACACGTTCACGTACCACCGACCGCCGACAGTGACCACCAGCCCGCCACCGTCCCTCGTCAGAACCCGCTGGCCGGTCATCTGCATGAACGCCTCGATGATGGCGCCCTCCAGCCACCGTGCACCGAGCACCGAGCACCGAGCACCGACAGCGGATCCTGCAGCCCTTCCTCGAACAGCGTGCTGTCCGCGTACAGCCTCCGGGGGGCATCCGGAGCCGTGCGGAGTTCCTCAGGCAAGGGGAAATACGTGGTGACCGGGCGCGCCTGCAACAGGTACAGCACACCCTCGGCGTCGAAAGTCCACTCCACATCCACGGGCACCGTGGTGAGTTCCTCGACACGGTGCGCCATGCGCGCGACCTCCACCGCCTGCCTGTCCGTCAGAACACACTGTTGGCGCTCGGGGTCGCGCCCGTCTCCGCCCGCCACCGACCCACCGCCGGGCAGAGCCCAGAGCACGGTCTCCTTGGCGCCGGTTCTCCTGTCAACGACCCGCCATCCGACCTTGTCCACAGTGAACCGGTCCGGAGTGGCCCCGCCCGAGACCACGGTTTCTCCCAACCCCCAGTTGGCATGCACCACGGCCTGGTCGTAGTCGTTGTTCCGCGGGTTCAGTGAGAAGGCGGCCCCCGCCGACGCGCTGTTGACCTGCTGTTGCACGACCACCGCGATCTCCACCCGGGCGGGGTCGAGGTTGTGCTGGCGTTTGTAGGAAACCGCTGCGAAGGCCATTCCGGAAACGAAGACCTCACGTACTGCTTCGGCCAGCCCTCCGGGTGTGACCCCCAGAAAGCTCTCGTAGATCCCCGCGAAGGACGCTTCCCACAGGTCCTCCTGGGGAGCCGACGAGCGTACAGCGAGCAGCCCATGGCCGGAGGTGGATCCCTCTCCCGGAAGGTCCTCCGCCACCTCGGACAACTGCCGCTGTTGAGCCTCGGTGAATGCCAGGCGTTCGCAGGCGATCTGCAGATTCCCAGCGCACTCCCGCAGTTGCTCACCTGCGGGGTCTCGCGCACCGACCGTCGCCACGAAAGCGCGCCACTCCGACCCGGCACGTAGCCGGTCGAGCCATGGTCGGAAAAAGGCCGTGGTCAGTACGACACCCGGCGGAACCGGCAACCCCGCCCGGGACATCTCGATCAGTGCTGCCGCTTTGCCACCCACCCGCACCGGGTCCGGTGTCCCGGCTGCTGTGAGCGGACACAGCACACCGTCGGCTCCCTCCCGCATATCCATCCCTCTGGCGCGAAGAGGTGGGGTTTCCTCTCCCCTACCCACAACAGGGGGTGGGAACTGTTCCTTATCGTGCGCGGGAACAGGCTAACCCGTGCTAATCTCACTACTCTCAGTGGCAATCCGGATGTCAAGGGCTATGTCGTAACGAGCTGTGCGGGGAGGTGGCAGGCGTGGGTGCGGGCTGGTGCGGGCGTATCAGTTCGCGTTGGATCCCACCCCGGCCCAGCAGCAGGCTCTGGCCTCGCACTACGGTGCGGCCCGTTTCGCCTACAACTGGGCCCTCGCCCGGATCAAGACGAATCTGGAGCAGCGCCGCGCGCAGCGCGAGTCCGGTGTGGGTGAGCGGGAGCTGACTCCCAGCGTGTCGTGGTCGGCCTACGGGGCTGCGCAAAGCCTTCAACCAGGTCAAGGGTGAGGTGGCGCCGTAGTGGGCGGAGAACTCTAAGGAGGCCTACGCCGGCGGGGCGGCCAACCTCGCCACCGCCCTGGCGGACTGGACCGCCTCCCGGCGCGGCACCCGTGCGGGGAAACGGGTGGGTTTTCCCCGGTTCAAGACGAAACGCTCGCGGTGGTCGTGCCGGTTCACCACCGGCAGCATCGGCCTGTCCCCTCGGGATTGCCGCCATGTGGCGCTGCCGCGCATCGGCACGGTGCGCACCCACGAGTCCACCCGCACACTCGCCCGCCACCTGGCCCGGGACACCGGCCGGATCCGCTCGGCAACGGTGAATTTCCAGCGCGGCCGGTGGATGGTCTCCTTCTCCACCGAGACCACCCCACGCGAGACCGCCCCACACCCCGGCGCGGCGGGGCGGCACAGTCGGCGTTGATCTGGGAGTGCACCACTTGGCGGTGCTGTCCACCGGCGAAACCATCGCCAACCCCACACACCTACAGCGGGCCCAGCGGGAGCTGCGCCGACTCCAGCGTCAAGCGTGCCGCCGTGTTGGCCCGAACCGGCGCACGGGACAGCGCCCCTCGCACCGGTGGCGTAAGAGTCAGGCCCGTATCGCCCGGCACCCCACCCGAGTGGCCAACGCCCGCCACGACGGGCTGCACCAGCTCACCACCCGGCTCGTGCGTGACCACGACACCCTGGTTATCGAGGACCTCAACGTCGCCGGGATGGTGACCAACCCCCAACTCGCCCGTCATGTGGCCGATGCGGGGATGGGTGAACTGGCTCGCCAGCTGGAGTACAAAACCCACGGGAGCCAGCGCCGGCTGGTGGTGGCCCACCGGTGGTTTCCCTCCTCCAAGACGTGTTCCGCCTGCGGCGTGGTGAAAGCCAAACTGCGCCCGTCCACGCGGACCTTTTCCTGTGATGCCTGCGGTCTGCGCCTGGACCGCGACCTCAATGCCGCCCGCAACCTCGCCCATCTGGTCGAGGAGGCGGGTGGCACGTCCACGGAGAGTTGCGCCGGGACGCTGAACACGCCCGCTGGAAACCCGCGTACGACCGCCGCACCCTCGGGTGTGTCGGGCAGCGGGTACCGCCACGGGACGACCCCACCCCAGGGTGGGGCCAACGCCGCGTAGCAATACGACGGCTCAGGAACACTTTTACACATTTCCTGAACGGTGGTGTCCCGAGACGTTGGCCAGGAAGGTGCGGGCGGCAACCGCGCCACAGGGAGAACGGAAACAGCCAAGTTCCTCGCACAGCGCGGGACAAACCGAGTTGACGCACACCCCCGCTCGGGACCCCTGATCCAACTCCCCAGGAGCCGCTCACTGTGGGAAACACGCACCAAATATCAGCCACAATAGGCCCATGGACGACCTTACGGACACCCTGCAGACCGAGGACTCCGAAGAACGCCGGAAAGCGATCGTTTCCACCCTCGTCGACGCGTTCTCCGAACTGATGAGCGCCAACCCCTCAGCGTTCCGCACGAAATTCCGGAAAATGGCCGCGGACCCGTTCGCGTTCTACCGGGGTAGCGCATGCCTGTTCTACGCCGACGTCGCCAAACTCGCCGACCCGTGGGCCGACGACCGTACCTCGCGCGTGTGGATCCAGGGGGACCTGCACGCCGAGAACTTCGGCACCTACATGAACGGCCAGGGCCGACTGATCTTCGACGTCAACGACTTCGACGAAGCCTACGTGGGTCACTTCACCTGGGACCTCCAACGCTTCGTCGCCAGCATCGCCCTCCTGGGGCGCCGGAAAGCCATATCCGACGCCGAGATCGGACGCCTGATCCCGATCTACGTCCGTGCCTACGTCGACCAGGTTCGGCGGTTCGCCCTGGCAACCGGCGACCAGGACTACTCGCTGCGGCTGGACAACACCGAGGGGGTCATCCACCAGACGCTGCTGCAGAGCAAACTACGCAGCCGGGCCCACATGCTGGACCGGGTCACCGAAGTACGCGGTTACGACCGCCGGTTCCGGGACGGGCCGGGAGTGCGGCAGCTGGGGAAAGAGGAGAAGGCGACGGTGCGCACGGCCTTCGAGAAGTACCAGGAGAGCATTCCGTACGACAAACGCTTCTCCAACATCGCCTACAACGTCAAGGACATCGTGGGCCGGAGCGGGTTCGGGATCGGAAGCGCCGGCCTTCCCGCCTACAACATCCTCATCGAAGGCTTCAGCGAAGCCCTGGACAACGACATCGTGCTGTCGATGAAGCAGGGCAACGTCGCCGCCCCCTCCCGGGTCGTATCCGACCCGCAGGTGGCTTCCTACTTCCCCCACCACGGCCACCGCACCGCTGTCTCCCAACGCGCCCTCCAGGCACACGCCGACCCGTTGCTGGGCTACACCGAGCTCGACGGGACCGGGTTCGTCGTCAGCGAGCTCGGCCCCTACAACGCGGATCTCGAGTGGGAGGAACTCACCGAACCCAGTGACATCGCCCCGGTCCTGGACTATCTCGGGCGTGCCACGGCGAAGGTGCACTGCGTCGCCGACCGCGACTCGGACCAGACCCTCGTGCCGTTCCATACCGAGCAGGCGTTGCAGAACATCCTGGACGGCCGCGAGGAGGAGTTCGTGGCCTGGCTCGTCGACTTCGCGCATTCCTACGCCCAGGTCGTCCGCAACGACCACCAGCTCTTCCTCGACGCGTTCCGCGAGAACCAGATCCCCGGGGTGCGTTCGACGGAGTGAGGAACAGTCCGTGGGTGAAACCGCACACTCACACCCCCTGCGGCCGCTGGGCGGGTGTCCCGGCCAGCGGCCGCAGGGGAAACCAACGGACAACGGACAGGAACGCAACCTCGGCACCCACGACGCGTTCGACCTCGACTGGAAACCGGTTGCCGAGGTCAACGGTTGGGCGCCGGAAGGACTACTGGATGGCTACCCCGACGAAGCTCCCTGGCGGCAGCCCAACGTCGGGCAACACGGATTCCGAGACCGCTCCACGACGGGTCCCTCGTTATCACCGCGTCAGGTCAGACGCGCACGGATCCTGGTCGCCACGCGGGTGCCGTCGGTGACGGCACCCTCCATCGTTCCGGGCCAGGTGCTGCGGTCGGCTCCGGCGAAATGCACGCGTTGGTGGTGGGTGCGTAAGGCGGGACTGTGCCGCGTGAGCTGCCCCGGCGCGAAGGCGGGATAACCGCCGTTGATGTGGGGCTCCTCGTGCCAGGCCAGGGCGGTAAAGTCCTCAAGGTCAGCCTCACCGAGACGGAGCAGGGCGAGTAGGTGCTCGCGCAGGCGAGCTGTCGGATCAGCACCGCGAGGACCGTAGGCGAATCCGATGGCGTGGTGGTTATCGGACATGACCAACGGCATCACAGCATCGCCGGCTGCCAGCGTTCTCCGGCGGGCCCCGGGGGGCAGGTGCGGCGGACAAGTTTGGTGATCGCGGGACTGGTCACCTGGCTGAGGAGGTCACCCTGAGCCGTGGGGAGCTCAGGAACGAAGGCGACACGGCCGGTTGTAGTCAGCGGCGTGCACACCGCTACCTGCCGCGCTCGCCAGACCGTACCGCCGGCGGTGTACACCGCGACCTCAGTCTTGTCCTGCTCGATGACCCGGACCGCGTTGCCGCGAAAAACGCGCGGAGCCATCCGTCATGCCAGACGCCGGGCCACTTCCTGGGCGCCTCCGGCGATGCGCCAACGGGTTTCGCGCCACAGCGCCGAGACGCCCGCCAGCGGGTTTCAACCAGGTCAGGAAAGCGAGAAGTGACAGTTCTCGGGGGTGTGCGGTGGAAAACGCCTGCGCGGCCGCTCCCAACAGTCGCGCGGTGTTGGCGCCGACCGGCGCTGTTTCCAGCCAGTGCCCCAACGAAACCGCGTCCATGCGTGGGGCTTGTGGCGCTTTCCACGGGGCTGCTGCGGGGAGGAGGGTACACAGGTGGTTCAGGCGTGCGGCCACAGCAGCCAGGCCAGTAGCGGTGGTCGGGCGTAGTGGCGGGTGTGTTCGTGGAGCCAGACGCACTCGCGAGAGTACAGGACCGGCAGGTTCCAGGCGCAGGCCGAGCGCGGCGACGAGCCCACGCAGGTGCACGTAGTCTTTGCCCACGAGCTCGCCGCCCATGTCGACCGTGCGCCCGGCCAACTCCCGGGATCGGGTGCGTCCCCCGACCTCGCCGGAGGCTTCCAGGACCACCACGTCGGCGCCTGCATGGTGCAGCTGTGTGGCGGCCACGAGGCCGCACAACCCGCCACCGACCACAACGGCATCGTGCAGCCGTTCCGGTACGGGAACCTCACTCGCCATGGCAGCAACCGCAGTCGGGGCCGCACGCGCACCCGTCATCTTCAGTGCCTGTGGTGGTCAGGGCGATACCGGCGGGTGCGCAGCAGGACTCTCCCCGCCATGCCTCACGTCCCTCCTTGACAGCCACGACAGCGATGAACAGGGCAACCAGCGGATCGGCCCACGCCCATCCCAACATGGCGTTGGCCAGGAGCCCGGCGAGGAGGACACCGGAGAGGTAGGTGCACAGCAGGGTCTGCTTGGAGTCGCTGACCGCGGTGGCAGACCCCAGCTCCCGCCCGGCGCGTCGCTGGGTCAGCGACAGCACCGGCATGATCGCCAGGGACAGTGCTGCCAGCACGATTCCGGTGATCGACTGGTCAGCCCCTTCCCCGCCGAGCAGAGAACGCGTGGCGTCGACAGTCACGTAGGCGGCCAGCGCGAAGAACGACACGGCTATCACGCTCAGTGCCCGTTTCTCGCGGGCCTGGCGCACAGCGCTGTCACGGGCGGAGAACTGCCAGGCCACAGCGGTGGCTGAGGACACCTCGATCACGGAGTCCAGGCCGAAACCGACAAGAGCGGTAGAGGAGGCCAGGGCGCCGGCGGTGATCGCCACGACCGCCTCGACGACGTTGTAGCCGATGGTCGCGGCCACCAGCAGGCGCACCCGCCGGATCAGCACAGCTCTGCGCGCGTCAGTGGCCACTGAGGGTCGGGGGGATCCCATCAGCAGCACCCGTCCTCGGAGGCGTCGGGGCAGGTGTTGTCGTTCTGCACGGCGAGAACGGCGGTGCGCAAGTCGTCGATAGCGTGGCCCAACCGGGAGTCAGCCAGTTCGTAACGCACCCGCCGCCCCACCGGAACGGCGACCACCAGCCCACAGTCCCGCAGGCAGGCGAGATGGTTGGACAACCGCGTGCGGCTTATATCCAATGTCCGGGCCAGGTCGGCCGGGTGTGCCGGGTTCTCCCGCAGCGCCAGGAGAATACGACAGCGGATCGGGTCCGCCAGCGCACGACCGAACCGGGCCAGAGCGTCAATGTCTGTGGCGAGCGTCAGCATACCAATAGAATACACAAAATCCTGAATTCAGTTAACCCTGAATTCAGGGTAGTCTCTGCCGCTTCACCACGGGAAGCAGAACACACATCTCGGCCATACGGTGACAGGCGTCCACCGAGCAGCGTGCTCGGGACAGTTAGCCAGCTGCGTCGTGGGTGGGTGTGCCGAGGGCGGCGCTTCGGGCGATGAGCTGCTGTTCCGGGGCGGCGATGCGGGACAGGGCGTCCCAGTCGAGGCTGGGATCGCCCGCGACGGGGTGGTGCAACGCCATCTTCCGACGGGCGACGTGGTGGGCCACCTCCTCGCGACGCAAGCCCGGAACCCGCCGCACCGCTCCGGTCTCGGGCAGACCCGCCTGCCGGTCCCGACTCGGCGCGTCGGGCTTTGAGGAACTCCCCCAGCTCGCTGCGGTGTGCGTTTCTGCTGCTCATGCACTCAGTGCCGCAACCACCGCCACACGTGTGCAGGGGAGGAATCCTGCCCCGGGGAGGTCTCGTCCCTCTACGTTCCGGCTTCCGCACCGACGAGCAGCCCGCCGACCGAACACACCCGGCCGAGGCTACGGCCGGGTGTGCACACTCACCGCGTACCCGCCTCCCTCGTAGGGGTCCGCGTCCCAGGTGGCGAACCGTTGCCGCAGCACCAGCCCTGCCCGGGAGCACCACGTGTCGTACTCGTCCAACGTGGTCGGGGCGAAGGAAAGCGGCAAGTGCTGCGTGTCCAACCCGAAACCGGACACCAGTACTCCCCCGGGCCGAAGCAGTTCGGCGAGCCCGGTGATCACGGTGGACTCCGTACCCTCGGCCAGGAGAGGAACCACATTGCCGGCCGCAATCACCATGTCGAACGCCCCCACGTCCAGACCGGTGACGTTGACCAGGTCAGCCTCATACCAGTCGATATCCGGGCGGGCCCGGCGCGCCTCAGCGAGCATGGAGGCGTCAGAGTCCACACCGACACACGTGTGGCCCTCGTCAACAAGCTTGGCCGCGACCCTGCCGGTGCCACAACCCGCGTCCAGAACCCGGGAGCCGGGAGCGAGACGTGCGGCGCAGAAGCGCGCCTCCCCGTGCACGTCCGCCCCCGACTCCGCCAGGTCGGCGAAACGCGCGGCATAGCGTGCCCCGTGGTCGCCACCAGTGATCTCGTCCCACCTGCTCCGTTGCTGGTCCAACGTCTCCTCCGTGCGGTGCTCGCCGCCGTCGCGTTCGCTCCGGTCTTCCGGTACGGGCCAGCAGCCGAGAGACCGCACGCGGGAAGCACCGCAGCCAGCGCCACCGCCCCCGAGCCTCGAGGCCGACCCTGTCCGACTGTATCCAGCCCCCTGGGCCCCGGCGGGGCACTCGCCACCCGAGAGGAAGGGGAAACGCCTCCCCAGCTGCGGAACCGTCACACGCCACGCGTTGGGTAGTCTCGCCGTTAGTTAGCGGGATCGTTGGGAGACTGACGTGGTACATGCCGTCTGGAACGCCAAGGAACTCACCGTAGGCCAGGTAGCGGAACGTAGCGGCGTTGCGGTATCCGCGTTGCATTTCTACGAACGGCGCGGTCTCATCCGCAGCCGCCGCACAGCGGGCAACCAGCGCCGCTTCCGACGCGACACGCTGCGCCGCATCGCCTTCATCCGAGTATCGCAGCGCGTCGGGATCCCGCTGGAACGCATCCGCGCTGCGCTGGCCGAACTCCCCGAGGAGCGCACACCCACCCGAGAGGACTGGGCCCGCCTCTCCGCGGGATGGCGCGAGGACCTCGACGCTCGTATCGAGCAGCTGGAACGCCTCCGCGACGATCTCACCGACTGTATCGGCTGCGGCTGTCTCTCCTTGGAGTCGTGCGTGCTGTCCAACCCCCACGACGAACTCGCTCAGGAAGGGCCGGGCCCACGTCGCCTGATGAACGAGTGCGCCCGCCCGGAGTCGGAGACCGAGACCTGCAGCGACCAGTGACCGAGTGTTCCGCGTTCTCCATGGCCTGTTGTTGTGCGTTCTTTGGCAGGGCAACGGTTCGGACGGCCCAGCGAGAACGTGATCGCGCGGCGCGGCCGGTCGAGCTTGGCGCGTGTGGTCAGGCCGCGCGGTATCAGGCGAGGAGCACCGTCTTTCCGGCAACGTTGCGGGCGGCGATCGCGGCGTGCGCGTCGGCGGCACGTTCCAGTGGCAGGGTTTGCCCGATGACCGGCTTTATCCGTCCTTCCGCCAGTTCGGACAGCGCTTGTTTAGCCAGCCGCGCCCAGTCCTGTGGGGTTATCTCGTCCTCGACACCCACCACGGTGACCTGACGGCGCTCGGCCTCGCCCGGATCGATAACGGCCACACCACCGGTTGCCGCACCGTAGGAAAAGAACCGTCCGCCGTCGGCGGTGGCGGCGAAGGCGGACCGACCCATCTGACCACCTGCACCGTCGAACACCACATCCACCCCCGAACCGTCGGTTGCCTCACCCACCAGCTCGGTCCAGCCAGATTCGGAGTAGTCGACCGCCACATCCGCACCCAGCTGACGAGCCTGCCGCAGCTTCCGCTCCCCGCGGGCAGCGGCGATGACCCGGGCGCCGGCCGCGCGCGCCAGCGGAACCAGCCAGACCCCGAGACTGCCACCCGCTGCGTTCACCAGTACCCGCTCTCCCGGCTGAAGGGCGGCCTTCTCCGCCAGACTCAAGGCCATCAGACCGTCGTGCAGACCCGCCAAGGCCCCCGACAGGTCAAGGCCCTCCGGCACCTCGAACACCTCACTGATTGGTGCTGCGGCCCGCTCCGCGCATCCCCCGCCGGCGTACTCACCCTCTCTGGCGGTACCGGCGACGACCCGCCGCCCGATCCAACCGGGATCCACGTCCCTGCCGACCGAACTCACCGTGCCAGCCACCCCGGTACCAGGAACGTACGGAGGCTGCACAGCGAAATGTTCGCGAAACGCCCCGCTGCGGAGCTGTGTGTCGAGGAACAGGACCTCAGTCGCGGACACGTCCACCACCACCTGCCCCACCCCGGCCACCGGGTCCGGTTGCTCGGTTGTCACCAATACCTCCGGGCCACCGAACCGTGTCACCTGGACCGCCCGCATACCTGCTCCTCCTTCGTTCCTGTTCCGAACGCCCCGTCTTCCGCCGAAGCTATAACCTCAACCAGAGTTAAGGTCAATGCGCTCGCTCGGTGAGGGGACACCACCCGGATCAGCCATCGGGCCATCACTCTCACCGAGGTGAGCGCTCGAACCCGCAGGCAGTGGTTTGGACCTGGTGCTGCCCCAACTCAGGGGCCCGACCCAAGCACGCCGGAAAGAGGCAATGGGCTGTCCAGGGACGTGAAGTGCACTAGGTTGTGACTATGGGTGCTTGTTGGCCTGGGAGCCGTGGCCTATCCTCGGGCCATGGTGCGACAGACCACTCGCCTTGGGGACCGGCAGGTCGATCTGGCCGATTGGCGGTGGTTGCTGGGGGCGCTGCGTGCGCGGTTCGAGACCGGCTCGTTCGGAGCGGGGGCCGAGTTCGTCGCCGCCGTGGGCCGACTCGCCGGCGCGGCCGACCATAGTCCCGACGTCGATCTGCGTGCGGGGCACGTCCAGTTCACGGTGCACAGCCACGAGGTCGGAGCAGTGACCGAACGGGAGATCCGCTTGGCCGAGCGGATCAGCGCGCTCGCATCCGACCAGGGGCTGGTCCCGCGCCCTGAGCAGCTCCAGGTGCTGGAACTGGCCCTGGACACGCCTGCCTCGGACACGGTGCTGTCGTTCTGGGCAGCCGTCCTCGGCGGTGCCGAGGCGGGCGGCGATGTCGTCGACCCGGCCGGAGGACTCCCGCCGCTGTGGTTTCAGACCACCGACTCGACCGCACCCGACCGGCAGCGCTTCCACCTCGACGTCACGCTCCCTCCGGACGTCGCCGACCGGCGGATCGCCGCAGCGGTCGCCGCGGGGGGACGCGTCGTCGACGACGGCCATGCCCCCGCCTTCGTCGTGCTGGCCGACCCAGACGGCAACCACGCCTGTATCTGCACCGAGCTGGGGCGGGACTGACCCCCGTCGGCACCGCCGCCGTCGAGACCACCGGCGATGCCGACCACGGCACCCGCCCGTTTTCGGCGAGCGCTACAGGCCCGGGCCGACACCATCTTGGCCGTCTCATCCAGCAGCGTGTTGGGGCTGACGCTGCCCGGCGCGTCCTTGATCCGGGCGACGACCCCGGTATCCTCCTGGCCGGCCGGCCCCTGTTCAGGGTCGTCGTCGGTCTGCGCGGCCAGCGTGTTCATCCGCTCCGGTACCTCGGTCCCGATGCACTCGGCCACCCGGGCCATCATCTGCTCCTCAGACCGCCCCGCTCGATGCGCTCGGACCGGCAGTGCTTGAGCGTCCGGTCGCGGACATGATCGAAGGAGCGCTCCTCGGCGCACACGTTCTCGATCAGCCACAGCGTGATCTCGTCGACGTCGGCCACCGAGCGCGGAACCGGTGGCCCGGCTTGGATCTCGGAGTGGTTGCGCTTGGCCGAGCGGCCCTGCCAGTCGTAGAACGCTACCTCGGAGGCCGCGGCCCCGATCGGGGAGACCACGTGCCCCACGACGTTGTCGGGTACCTCGCCCCGCCCGCGGACCAGCCGTCAGGCCATCCCCCACCGAGGTGAGCGCCCGAACCCGGCCAGACGGCTGCACTGGTCAATGACACAGGCGCAGCGCTGCAGGAAGTGGTTTGGGCCTGGCCCAGCCTCATACGTGTGTCCGGGACGGCGGGTGATAACCGCCGCGCGCGGCGCGCAGAAACCAGTTGCCCGGACCGCTCGTCGAACCGGCTTCAGGGCCGATACCGGATGGGGTGGTCCTCGGGAACCTCGACGACGTACAGCAGGAGACCGTCGGGATCATGCAGGTGCATCTCTATCAACCCCCACGGTTCCTGCCGCGGCTCGCGAACGATCGTGGCGCCACGCTCCGCCAGTTCCTCCTGGGCCGCTGCCGCGTCGGGAACCTGGATCCACAGCTGGGTGGCCGCGGGTTCGGGACGCTGCTCGGAGTGCCCCGACAGTTCGAGCAGCCCGCCGCCGAGGAAGAAAACGGTGCCCCGCTGCGGACCGGAGCCGAACTCCCGGTAGATGGCCAACCCCAGTACATCACGGTAGAAGGACCGGCTGCGTTCGAGGTTCGTGGGGCGCAGGATGATTCTGCTGCTGAGAACGTTCACCATGGGAACGAGGCTATGCGGCCGCCCGGTGCTCGCACACGGCGACGCGGGGTGTCAGCCGCGGCCGCGCACCGGTTCGAGTTCCTGCGCGGCGGCGACCCGGCGCAGTTCCCTGGGGCCCGGCCCCGGTGCGGGAACGAACACCCGCACGAGGAACCCCTCCGCAAGCACGACCACCGCCACCCATGACTGTCGCGTCGTGAGAACGGTGGCAGAGTGCGGGAGGTCGTCGAGGGTCATGGTCTCCTCCGACCATGCCGCGTCCTCGGGCAGGGAGAACGACTGGGCGCTGAGCGGGTCGCGCATACGTCGCTCCATGAGGTCACGTTCGCCGCACAGTCCCCGGACGTCCCGCTGACCGGGAGCTGTGTCCCGCTGCCACAGCCGGGTTGCGATCTCGACGTCAGGCCCGTGGTCGGGCCCCTCGGGTGTGGAACCGACGTCGACCACGACCTTGCTGGGTGTGCTCGCGCCGGGATCGAGGGTGGTGGAACTGATCCGTCCCTGTCGACGCTCACCGACAGGCAAGTACAACGGAACCACCATGAGTATGTCGGAAACAGACGTTACATGGTCGTCCATCGGGATCACGGACCTCTCACTGCCTCACGCGTCAACGGCACAGGCCGGGAACGCCGTCGCCCGGCCGCGCCCAGCCTATAGCCGGTGTTCCCGACGATCCCACGCAACGGGCTGGGACGTGTCGGGAGCACAACCGCGAGCGGGGAGACACCGCGTCGCGTCCTGGTGCTACCCGGCGATCAGTGTGACACAAATCTTCCAATGGTTATTGTCATGATTTACTCTCGGGCAGCACGACTGAACTCATCAGTAGCTCCGGAGGAACCGCCATGCCAACAACCAACCACCACGAAACGTCGGTCACGTCAGCCGACGGCACCCGCCTGCACGTCGAGGTGCACGGGCCCGACAACGCTCCCACCCTCGTACTCAGCCACGGCTGGACATGTGCCGTTCCCTTCTGGGCCCCCGTGACGCAGGCGCTCTCCTCCCACCTACGCGTCGTTCTCTACGACCAGCGCGGTCACGGACGCAGCGACCTGCCCCCACGCTCGGGATACAGCACCACCGCTCTGGCCGACGACCTCTGCGCCGTGCTGCAGGCCACGGTCCCCTCCGGAACGAAAGCCGTCATCGGCGGACACAGCATGGGTGGCATGACCATCATGGCAGCAGCACAGCGCACCCAGCTACGGGAACGAGCCGCCGCCGTCCTCCTGGCCAGCACCGGAAGCGCCGACCTTACCGAACGGGCCCGTGTTCTCCCCGGCTCCCACCGCTGGCCCAAAATCGGCGGTCTCGGCCACCGCCTTGTCCTGGGCGCCCCCCTACCGCTGGGCCCCGTCACCCCCCTGAGCCGCGCCGCTCTGCGCTACATGACCATGACCCCTGAGGCCAGCCCGACCGCGGTCGACGTCTGCGCACGGCTCGTACACTCCTGCCCGACAACCTCCCGGGCAGCGTGGGGCGGCGTCATGAGTGAACTCAACCTCGATACCGGGGTGCAGGCACTGGACATGCCCACCATCGTCCTGACGGGCACCGCGGACAAGCTCACCCCTCTCCCCCACGCCCACCGCATGGCCGGGATGCTGCCCGACTGCCGTGAGGTGGTGGAGATCCCCAACGTCGGGCACATGACTCCGATGGAGGTTCCCAACCGCGTCTCCTCCGTCCTCTCCGAACTCGCCGCCACCCACCTGGACGCAACACCCCCGGCAACGGACGGGAAACAGAAGGCGTGACGGGCTCGCTGGCAACAGTGCGGCCGGTCAGACCGTCGACCTCGGGAAACGGGCGGCACGGAACAACAAGGTAGGCGAGGTTGGACCCCGCCGCCTGCGGAGCCAACTACCGACCAGCCCCGCAGGCGGCGCCGAGAACCCGCGGTGGGGAGCACGGGCCACGGACCGGTGCTCCTCCTACTTGCGCAATCTCATCATGACCCCGCCGACCGCGGTGATGACAACGCCCACCACCACGACGACGAGGCCGGCGTACCAGGCGAGGTCATAGGCCCCCGGTTCCGTGCTCCGGGGGGTCACGACATGCTCGGGCTCGTCCGGAGCGTAGGCCACGGTGAGGCTCTCCCCCTCGTGGTAGTCGTCCGTGCCCAACCCGTACAGCTGCATGTCCCGGTAGGATTCCTGCTCCACCGTGTAGTCGACGTACACGGTGATGTCCTTCCCGACCCGGTCCCCGTCGGAGTCACGCTCGATGTCGACATCACGCTCTTCCACGGTCGCCTCGACGCGTTCGGTGTGGTCGGTGTAGTCGGTCATACCGACGAACAGGGCGACGCACCCCACGAGAAGAACGATCAGTCCGACCCCCAGCACACTGGCCTGGGGGCTGAGACGCTTTCGGGTTGCTCGCAGCTTCGCCATCATTCCTCACTCGGGCAGGGGATCGAAACACAGTCTCCGACGTGGCGACGGATGGACCAGTTCCCTGCCCACACAGGCACTGCGGAATGACGGGGGAATCCCCGAACGCCTACTGGAGCATGTTGGCGGCGTTTGCCTCCCGTTGCGCGAACACCTCGGGGGCCATTTCCTCCATCTGCTTCAGCACCTTCTTGCGGTCCCGTTTCGTCAGCCGGTCGACATAGAGACGGCCGTAGGTGTGATCCGTTTCGTGCTGCAAGCAGCGAGCGAAGTAACCAGTGCCCTCGATCACCAGCGGTTCCCCCTCCCTGTCGTAACCGCGCACGACCGCCGTCTCGGCACGGGGGAGCTCAGCATGGGGACCGGGAACCGACAGGCACCCCTCGTTGTCCACCACGAGAGGGTTTTGCTCGGGGTCACGCTCGTCCAGCACGGGGTTGACCACGTGCCCTACGTGGCGCACTCCCTCGTCGTCCGGGCAGTCATAGACGAACACCCGCATGTCCACGGCAACCTGGCTGGCCGCCAAACCGACACCTTCGGCGACATACATCGTGCGGAACATGTCGTCGATGAGCTGGGAGAGTTCCGACGTAGCGAACTGCTCACGCGTCACGTCCGCACCGCGCTGATGCAGTACGTCCTCCCCAGCCACCGTGACCCGCAGCACACGCCCCCGCTCGGCTTCAGGAGCGTAGTCCGGATACGTGTCAACAGGGGAACCCTGGACCCGGACCCCCGCATCGCCGCTACCGCCGGTTGTGGTCTGCTCGGACATGGGTGACTGGCCTTTCCGACGTCGAAGCTCCTGTTGACCGTCAAACACGCGACGATCACCGCAAAATAGCACAAACCCCAGGTCACACCGCCACTTACCGTGCCGCGGCTCAGTAGTGCCCCGGGGGACGTAACGTGTCGGCGCCCGGACGGACGAAGACCGCGGTACGGGTGCGCGCTGCAGGCCCGGCCCCCGGCTCGGTCCCGTCGCTGGCGGGGTCGAGCCCGACGTGGCCCCGTCCCGCGGGCCACGAACAGGTCACGGCGAGGCACCGCCATCCGCCCCGTGGGCGACTGGCGGGCACGAACCTCACGGCTCACCTCCCGGAGTGGTGGCTGGCGCCGGCAACGCCGGGCCTCAACCGCCCGAGCCGGATCCTCCTCCGACCGGGGTACGGAACCGGTCACGTGAACCACGCGTTCCCCTGGGTGAAGCACCGGATCAGGTAATCCCGCAGCGACGCGACGACCAACTGTCTCCGGTCGGTCTCGTGGTCCCACACCACGATCCCCGGACCGTAATCCGTGTGCACATAGGCAAATTGCGGCCCCATGTCACTGTCACCGAAGAAGATCATCTCGTCGAAGGGAGCGTACAGCTGCAGATAGTCGGGTTCTGACCTGATCGCGAGGTTGTCCTCAACCAGCCGCTCAGCCGACCATACGACGGCGTCACCATAGTGGTTGCGCACTCCGTCGGTCTCCCCCAGCAGCGAGGCGAGTTCGAAAGGCAGCGGGAGCCCCAGCTCCCGTTCCACCTCGGCGATCATCGCCTCATCCGCCGGGGCGGGCAGCTGCCCCTCCGGATACAGTTCACCAATCAGTTCACGCCACACAGGTGAATCATCACAGCTCGAAAGGTATTACGGGAAACCAGCCCGTTCCCTCCCGCCGGATAGCGCTGTACCTTTCGCATCCCGTCGGGTCCGACCGACTCTACGAGGGATGGAATACGAAACCCTTCGTCCCTGTTGGGCAGGGGTGCGGGCCGGTGCGGTACTAAGTGTCCCCGGGCTCCACTCATTAGCCTTCGTGGAATACCGTGCTTGAGCGCCCACCCGGTGTGGGCCGGCAGGTGGCCGATGGAACCACGTTGTGCCACGCGCCGCGAGGCGACCACCGCACCGGTCCCGCTCTACGCCTCCCCTCCTCCGACTCCATGCCAGGTACCGCTGTTCCCGTGGCATCCGGGGAACGGGGAACTGCCGCCATCCCGGCCCGGCCGCGTCTCCTTCACCAGGAAGCCGTTTGTTGGCGTTTCGCCCATACATGGGACGGAATCGCCCAGTTTCCTGGTTACTGGGCTGTTGAGGAGCATCTCCGGCGCAATGGAAGGAGCGTGTACACGAACCGGGGGAGGACGCATGTCCCGCAAACACCATGCACCGAAACTACTGGTCACAGCCGTGAGCGCGTTCGCACTAACCACCACCGCAACAGCGTCACACGCAGCGGACTATCCCGGTTTCACGGTCAGCCACTACGTGCAGTTCGAGGCCGACAGCTCCCAGGCGGACACGACGCGTGCCAGGAAAGCGGGATGCGCCGCGGGCGGTAAGGGACGCGACGGACCACGTTTCCTCTTCCTCGGCACCCAGGAGAAGGACCAGCAGTTGCGTCCTGCCGGGACCCGGTCCGACAGCCCAACCGGCCGCGTCCCTACCCAGCGCGCCGTGGCCATCGCCGAGGCGTGGAGCGCAGGCTTCACCGAATGCCGCACCAACGGAGCGACCGCCCGTCTCGCCCTGGCCGTCAACAACAAGGAAGACGGTGCTCCCGCCGGTTCGAAAGCCGGAGGCGAGTGGGCGGCCCTGGTCGACGACGCCGCCAACGCCGCCGACAACGCGGCTGTCACTGTGATCGGAGGGTGGGACGCCGAACCCGACTGGTCCTCGCCCTCGTGGGCCCGCGCCTGGGTGAAGGGCTTCACCCAGCGCACCGACCGACAGCTGTACGCCGCCAACGCCGCCAGCGGATGCCCCACCTACGGGTCCTCATCGGTGTCGTGCAGCAACGGCTGGGATCTCTCGGACATGTACCACGTCTCTTCCGGTGCCGCCCCCACCGTCAGTGCCGTTCCCCAGATCTATCGCACGGACGGTGTCCAGGCGCAGCAGTGGGCTGCTGTCAGTTCGTGGGGAGCACAGCACGGCAAGGGCCCACTGCGCTTCGCCGGTTCCCTGTCCCAACGCGTCGCTTGCGAACAGCGGGGAGACTGCACGGGAACGGACAACACGGCGAAAGCCGCATGGAACCAGCTGCGGACGGAACTGAACTCCCACACGGAGACAGAGGTCGGCGCCCTGCCGGCTGCCAGTGATGTGCGTTGGTGGTGACCGCGGGGAGCGCGCCCCTGTGTGAACCTCACGATTTCGTCCCTCCTGCCGTCAGCCCACTCACCAGGTGACGCTGCACCAGGAGGAACACGACAGTCGCGGGGGCGGCGATGAGGACCGAAGCGGCACTCAGCATCCCCCACTCGGCCTTCTGCTGCCCCACGAACTGCCCCAACCCCACCGCAAGGGTGTAGTTACTCTCGGATGTCATGTCCCTGTCCCAACGCGTCGCTTGCGAACAGCGGGGAGACTGCACGGGAACGGACAACACGGCGAAAGCCGCATGGAACCAGCTGCGGACGGAACTGAACTCCCACACGGAGACAGAGGTCGGCGCCCTGCCGGCTGCCAGTGATGTGCGTTGGTGGTGACCGCGGGGAGCGCGCCCCTGTGTGAACCTCACGATTTCGTCCCTCCTGCCGTCAGCCCACTCACCAGGTGACGCTGCACCAGGAGGAACACGACAGTCGCGGGGGCGGCGATGAGGACCGAAGCGGCACTCAGCATCCCCCACTCGGCCTTCTGCTGCCCCACGAACTGCCCCAACCCCACCGCAAGGGTGTAGTTACTCTCGGATGTCATGAACGCTGTCGCATAAGCGACCTCTCCCCACGCTGTGATGAAGGCGTAGAACGCCACGACGGCGACTCCCGGACGGGACAGCGGGAGGATCAGTCTGAAGAATGTTCCCCATGGGCTCAGTCCGTCCATGCGCCCTGCCTCATCAATCTCCACGGGAATGCTGTCCATGTAGCCACGCAACATCCACGCGCAGAACGGTATCGCTATGGTGAGATACGTGAGGATGAGACCCGCGTGGTTGTTGATCAACCCCATTCCGGCGAGAACGTTGTATATCGGAACGATCAGTATGGCAACCGGGAACATCTGGGTGATGAGAAGGGACCACAGAAGCGGCCGCATCCCGGGGAACCTGAAACGACTCAGCGCGTATCCGGTCGTCGCGGCGACGAACACAGCGACCAGTGTCGTTCCGCCGGCCACCACGACGGAGTTGGAAAACCACAACAGAAAAGAACTGGAAGTGAGAACCTGAGTGTAGTTTTCCAGGTTCGGCGAGTAGAACAGCTCGACCTCGGCGGTCTGCCACGCCCCCCGCGGTTTCAACGAGGTCAGAAGTATCCAGACGACCGGAAAAACCGAAACTGCGCTTGCTCCGACAAGAACAGCGTGCCGAGCGGCACCTGCCGAGAGGTGACGCGTAACAGCGCTCACCATGCTTGTCCTCCTCGCCACAATGAACGCTGGTAAACGAATGCCATCACCATCAGGAGCGCGAGTATCAGGATTCCGTACGCCGCCGATCCTCCATAGTCCCTGATCCCCTGGAACGCCATTCGGAAGGCGTAGGTGACGAGAAGCTCGGTGCTGTCACCCGGACCACCCCCGGTGACCAGGTAGATAACGGGAAACTGGTTGAACGTCCATATCGTTCCCAACAGCACCACTGGAGCGCTCACCGGCCGTAGTCCGGGAAGAGTGATGTGGAAGAACCGCTGCAGCGATGAGGCCCCGTCCACGCGGGCCGCCTCATAGTACTCCCGGGGGATCGACTGCAGACCTCCCAAAAGCGCGAGCATCATGAACGGTACGCCGAGCCACACGTTGACGACGATCACCGAGAGTTTCGCGACCGTCGGGTCGTTCAGCCACGCGACCGGAGCGAGCCCCACGTTTTCCAGCGCCGCGTTGATGACCCCGTATTCATGGTTGTAGAGATAGCGCCATATGAAAGCGCTCACGAACGGGGGCACGGCCCAGGGGAGGACCATCAGAACCCGGTACGCCGTCCGCCCGCGAATCGGCCGGTTGAGCAGAATCGCCAGAGCCATTCCCAGGCCGTAGTGCGCAACGACGCACACCACGGTCCAGACAACTGTCCATGCCAGGCGAGGCCAGAAGTCGCCCACCTCTCCCGTGAGGATGGCCAGGTAGTTGTCCGCACCGACGAAGTCATAGCTTGCCGGTATGTCGTTCATACCGATGTCTCGAGCGACGTTGGCTTCGGTGGCGTTCGTCAGGGACAGGTAAAACCCTCGTGCCAGCGGGTATCCGATGAGTACCGCCATGACGATGACGACGGGAGCCGCCATCGTCCAGGCGTAGAAATGGGAAGAGAGGAAATCACGAACCCGCCCACCGCTTCCGTTGCGGTAACGGCCTCCGGGGGGAAGGGGAACGTGGCTCCTGCTGTTTTCCGAGCGCAACGTAGCCATGGTTGTTATTCCCATTCCTCCGGAAGGGAGGAGGAGTATCTGTCGGCAATGGCGTCGAGGGCCTGCTCGGGGGTGGTCTCACCGGATACCGCGGCCGGGATCTCTGTCTCGAACGGTTCGAACAACGTGCCGCTCTGCGGTATCCACACACCGGGTTGGGCGTCCTCAACGACAGGGGTGAACGCGGAGACGGTGTGATTACCGGCGACGCTGTCACGCTCGTACACCGAAGAACGCGTGGGAAGCAGCCCAAGTTCGGCAGCGATTCTGGCCTGGCTCTCCTCTGAGGCCATGAACCGGGTGAACAGGTAGGAGGCGTCCAACTGTTCGGATCCGGCGTAAACGGCATAGTCGTGACCACCGGTGGGCCCGCCCTGGCCTTCCGGTCCCGCCGGAACGGGCGCTACCCCCATGTTGTCCAGGTCCTCGGAAAACGCTGACCCCGCACGTATGTCCTCCATAGCCCAGGGGCCGTTGAAGATCATGGCGACCTCACCCTCCTTGAAGGCGGTCTGCATGGTGGCGTAGGTGTCCGTCAGCGCCGGCTCCGCGGCTGCGCCCGAGTCGATGAGGTCCAGCACCTCCTCGACGGCGGCCACACCCGTGTCGCTGTTGACGGTGATCCGTTTCTCCCGGGTGTCGAGTAGATCCCCGCCGTGCGCGTAGTAGTGCGGGAGAAGGTAGAAACCATCCGAGGCGTTGACGTAGAAACCGTCGGCGTCGGTCTCCTCGGCGACCGTCAGACCGGCTTCACGGAGCTCCTCCATGGTTTCGGGAGGGCTGTCGACTCCGGCCTCCTCCAACAGGTCCTTGTTGTACAACAGCCCCAGTGAGTCCGTGACCTGCGGGACAGCATAGGTTTGTCCCTTGTGTCGTGTGCTTGACAGCGGTGTCTCCAGGAAGTCCTCGCTCTCCTGGAGAGCACGTGTCCCGTCCAACGGGGCCAGATAGCCCAACGAGGCCATCTCCGGTACCCACGCGACATCCACACGCATGACGTCGGGCGCACCCTCACCTGATTGCGCTGCTGTTTTGAAATTGTCCTGGGCGTCGTCGAAAGGTACGTTCTCGTAGTTCACGGTCACCTGGGGGTAGGTGTCGTTGAACTCCTCGACGAGTTCCTCGAACACCGGAGCCTCGTTCGTGGCATCCGAGGTGTCCCAAAAAGTGATCTCGCCGCTGACCTCCTGGGGGTCAGCGGTCTCCTGCTGTTCTCCACCGCTGCCACAGCCGGAAGCGAGCAGGAGCAGAGTGGCGCTCACCGCTCCGAAACACGTGCGTCGCATGGGGGGTCCCCTCCTGGGCCAGGTGGTACTGCCTCTCCTCCTCGCCACGAAACGCAAGGATTGCGCAAAAACTAGCAAGAATTTGCACAAAGAGGAACCCATCACTACAAATACATTTTGTGTTCGTACAAACACACTGGGGAGCGAAACCAGTTAGTGCTTCTCGTTAAAAACAAAAACGAGAAGTAACGCGACGCGCGGCCGCACCCACCGGGTCTCCTGAGTTCCCGAAGCTGACCCGAGGGGCGAATCACGGCGCGGTAGCGTTCCTGTTCGCCCCAGGCACCAACATCGGCACGTGCGCCAAAGCTTGACCGCCCGCGCAACCTTCGCGCGGCCGTCAACAGGCTGGCCAACGCCGTCTTCGACGCCCGTGATCCGCAGTGGCGGAGTGAGGGAATGGCTCGTGCCAGCGATGCTGGACTGCAGGTTGATGTCCTGGTCCGACATCAACCCCTACGGACGCTCCCGCCTGGACATGACCACACGTCTCGACCTCCCGAACCCGTCTCGATGAGGGATGGGCAATCGGACACTCACTTCTTCGAGTCCGATCTCGCTCGGAACTGTCGGGGACTGATCCCACGGTCCCGTTTGAATGCGGTGCTAAGCGCGGATGCGCTGGAGTAGCCGACCTGTCGGGCCGCAGAGTCAATCGTGACCTCTGGCTCATCGAGCAGGTCGGCTGCCAGGTCCAGGCGCCAATCCGTGAGGTAGGCCATGGGCGGCTGACCGACCAGGTCGGTGAAACGGCGCGCCAGTGCTGCCCGAGAGATCCCCACACGGGAAGCCAGCGTGGCCACGGTCCAAGGACGGGCGGGGTCGCTGTGGAGGTCACGTAGCGCCGGGCCGACCACGGGATCGGACAAGGCGCGGTACCCGGTCGGCGCTTGAGCGGGTGAGTGTGCGAACCATGACCGGAGGGTGGTCACGAGCAGCAGGTCCAGTAGCCGGTCCAGGACGGCCTGCTGACCCGGCTCCTCACGGGCGATTTCCTCGGCGAGCAGCTCGATGAGCCCAGCGGCACCCTGCGGCCCACGGGGGAGGACCAACACGGACGGGAGGACGCGAAGGAGCCTGCGGCTGATCTCGCCGGTCATCTGGTATTTGCCGATCAGCATCACCGCGGCATCGTCTGCGGTGTCGTTGCCCCAGGTGCGCGGGCCCAGGTCGATGACATCCCGCAGGTATTCGCCGGTCCTCGCTGTGCGGCGGGGGCCGGGATGAACGACCACCCGGACCGGCGTCGAGGGCGAGTCGGCAAAGGTGAACGGGGCCGGACCGCGCATGATCGCCACGCCTCCGGGCCGCAGGCGCAGCGGTTCTCCTGCTTCGGGAATCACCCAGGCTGTGCCCAGGGTCAGCGCCACGATGCTCAGTTGGGCTTCGTCCTGGACCCGCACCGACCACGGCGGGCTCAGGATCGAGCGCAACATGAAGGCACCCCTGGCCCGCGGGCCAGCGAGGAGACCGGACAACGCATCCACACAGACAGGTTAGACGCTCGAGCACGCCCCCAAGCCTCTCAACCATTCCGCGTCTAGCCGGCGACGGTATGAAATGGGGGTCATGACGACGACGGATGGCAGGAAGACACTGGTTCTGGCCGGGACGGGCAAGACGGGGCGGCGGGTAGTCGAACGCCTCACCGCGCGAGGAGTGCCCGTACGGGTCGGCTCGCGCAGCACTACCCCGCCTTTCGACTGGCGCGACCAGGCCACCTGGGAGCCAGCCCTGCAGGGTGTGGGGGCGGCGTACGTGGCCTACCACCCAGACGCCGCGTTCCCGGGGGCTGCGAAGACAGTGGGTGCCTTCGCCGAACTCGCGGTAAGCTGCGGCGTCACGCGGCTGGTGCTGTTAGCCGATCGTGGCGCGAGCGAAGCCGAGCGCTGCGAAGAGGCCGTGCGCGAGTCCGGCGCCGAGTGGACCGTCGTGCGCACCGGTTTCATTTCCCAGAACTTCAGTGAAGACGTCCTCGCTGACGCGGTCCGCACGGGTGTGGTGGCGCTGCCGGCAGGCCGGGTGGCCGAGCCCTTCATTGATGCCGAGGACATCGCGGACGTCGCGAGCGCAGCACTCACCGAGGATGGCCACGTCGGGGAGACCTATGAGGTGACCGGTCCGCGGCTGCTGACGTTCGCCGAAGCAGTTGCGGAAATAGGCGAGGCCACCGGGCGCACGTTGCGCTACCAGCCGGTCAGTCTGGAGCAGTTCACCCAGCGGCTGAAGGAACAGGCGACGCCGGCCGCCTTCGCCAGGCCGTTGGCCGACCTTATGGCTGAGGTCTTCGATGGCCGCAGGGCTCGTTTGGCCGATGGAGTCCAGCGCGCTCTCCGTCGAGAGCCGCGGGATTTCAGGGACTATGTCCGCGCCACGGCAGCTACCGGGGTCTGGTCTCCCGGCTTTCAGTGAAGCACGCATGGTCTGGTCAAGGCAGGGTTGTCGGCAACGCCGAGGGCCGGAAGCGCAGTCGGAAGTAGCCGCCTGTCGGTCACGACGCTCTGAAAACGCGGGAGGATCGTGAGATGGACCTGCGGTGTCTCACATCGGTGGAGCTGCGTGTCGGGGGCCAACCGTACGCCCACCCGGCATGAGCGAGACGATCACTGGCTACGCCCGCTGCCCCACCGACGAGCAGGACATCACCGCCCGGCCCTGGCCTCGATCAAACAACGCTCGCTGGGCAGGCAGGTCCATCTTCGCCGATCTCGAAGGGAACCCGCCGCACCGCCCCTACTCGTGCTGGTGCTGCGCCTGCCGGTACAAGCCGTCGATCTCCTCGGCAAAAGCCCGCAGCACGGCAGCACGGCGCAGTTCCCCCGAGCTCAGCACCAATCCGCTCTGAACCGTGAACTCCTCGGCGAGGATGTGGAAGGCACGTATCTGGGCCGCGGCGGGGGCCGCACCGTTCGCCTCCTGCACCACACCCTGGATCTCTGCCACCATGTCCGGGGCAGCGGCGATCTCCTGCGGAGACATGGCCAACGGCCTGCCGTTGACGAGGCGCCAGTACTCCAACTGATCACCGGCCAGTGTGACGAGCGCAGTCGTGAACGGCCGCCCCTCACTGATCACCAACGCCTGGCTCACCAGCGGATGCGTACGCAACCGCTGCTCCAGCTCGTCCACGTACTCACCGGCCGGGTCAGCTGGTGCTTTCTCCGGGAGCCGCGTCCCTGTCGCGGAGCCCTCGTCCCTCTCCGCTGGCTCGTTCCCATCGCCGGAAGCCGAACCAGCAGCGTGGGGGGACAGCCACTCCCCCACAGAAACGTAACCGTCCGGGTCGACCGTTCCGGCTACCCCGCTGGCGAGCCAACCGTCACGAAACGCAGCCCGGCTCGCCTCCACATCGTTCCAGTAACCAGAGAAAACCCCGGGTCCCCGCACGTACAGTTCCCCGGTTCCCGAGACCCGCACCTCAACGTCTCGAAGCGGTTGCCCGGCGGTTCCGGAACGTCGCTTACCCGGGGCGCTGGCAGCTATCGCGTGAGCGGTTTCCACCGTGCCGAACGCGTGGTAGACGGGGATCCCGGCTCCGTTGAAGAACCGGTCCACCCACAGGGGAAGCGCACCACCAGCACACACGACGAACCGGACCCGCCCACCCAGGGCTTCCCGGAGCCGGGAAAAGATCCAGTCGTACATCGCGCGTGAGACACGCCGCCAAGCCCCCTTACGCTCGGCCTTGTCGAACTCGATCGCCACATCCGTCGCTGCCTCGAACGAGTTGAGGTTGTCCCATCCGCTCTCACGCATCCGTGCCCTTTCCTGGGCGTGGACACGTTCCAACACCCGAGGAAGCGTCACCAACACCGTGGGGCGGAACACTCGCAGCTCGTTCAGTAGCGAGTTCCCCTCCTCCAAGAGTCCCACCCGCACCTGGCCCAGTACACAGGCCACAAGCGTCGTCTGCGCGAAGCCGTCCGCCAAGGGCGCGTGCAACAACGTGCACTCCCGCCCGTCCCGGGACTCCACACCCGGCCGCATACGCTCGGCGAGGCGCTCACCGACAGCCAGCAGGTTCCCCTGCGTCAGCACCGCCCCCCGGATCGGCCTCGTGGTGCTCGCGGGGTACGTGATGAGCGCGGGATCCTCCCGCGAGGCCTCCTCACGACGGAACCGCACCGCTGTGGGGTCGATGTAGGTTCCCGGACGAGTGATCGCCTCCAACCCCGCCTCGTCCAACCGCCAGATCCTGGCCAGATCGGTCAGCTCGTGGCCGATCCCGGACACGGTCGAGGCATGGCGCCCGTCCTCGAGCACGATCGCGGCAGGACGGCAATCGCGCATGACGCGCCGCAGCCGCTGTTGCGAACACCGGGGATGGACCGGAACGACAACGGCCCGTACCACCCACGCTGCGAACGCGAGCATCACCCACTCGTAGCGGGTACCGCACACCAGCACCACCCGGTCGCCCGCCCCGATACCAGCAGCGATCATCCCCTTCGCCGCCGCGGTCACCTCACCAAGGAACCCGCTCGCGCTGATTTCCTCCCAGGCACCCTCGGAGGTCTGGCGTGAGAACATCCCAGCCCGCGGGCTGGTGTTGGCATGCTCGTATACCACGTCCCCCAACCCGTTGAACTGAGCTGCCTGGGACAACAGATCGGGCCGCGACTGCCGCATGGCCGACTCATCCTTCCACCGGCCGGGCCGTGGCACAGACCACCACCCGTAACCTCACATGTCACCTGGATGTGCCCCACTGTGCCCGCATCACACACTCGGCGGCAACTTCCCCGAATGTCGAACCCGTAAGACATCGGAGAAATCACTAACAGTTACTCGCACTGTTTCCCACACAGCACAGAGACCGGCATAAAACACCAAAATTCAACGGCTCCGCTGGAACACCGAAAACCGTCCCGGGGAGGTACAACACCCGCCCTCCGGATACAGGATCATCCGACCTCAACTGACCGAACGAGCAGCGCTCCGTCCCAGCACGGCGAACACCACAGCGGAAGCCGCCCCCACGGACACCATCACCACGGCCATACTCGCCAAGGTGGCCTCGCCCGTAGCCGTCAGACCGGCCAGCGCCGCCAGGCCACCACCCAACGCGAACTGCATCGATCCCATCAGCGCCGACGCCGTTCCCGCCACCGCCGGGGGCTGGCTGGAGATAGCCAGGGTCGTCGCGTTCGGGAACACGAACCCGACGCTGAACATCATGCCGAAAAAGACCACGGTCAGCGACAGCAAACCGGCCGACCCGGTTGCCGCCAGCAGCGACATGGTCACTACCGCCACCAGCGCCCCGGTCAACCCCGCTGCCAGCCGCCGCGCGGTCTCGACACGCCCGATGAGAAAACCGTTGAGCTGCGTCCCGATGATGATCCCCAACGTATTGACCGCAAATATCAGGCTGAACTGCTGTGCTGTAGCGCCGAACTGGTTCTGCGAAACGAACGAGAACGACGACACATAAGTGAACATCATCCCGAAACTCAGGCCCAGGGTCAGAGCAGGACCCACAAACCGCGCATCACGCAACAACGCTCCGACCGTCCGCGCAAGCTCCGCCGGCCTCATCTCCCGGCGCTCGCTCCTGGGAAGGCTTTCCGGCAACCAGAAAAACACCACCACCAGTGTCAGAGTGGACACTCCTCCAATGACACCAAAGGTGAGCTGCCACGGCCCCAACAACAACAGTTGCCCGCCGAGGATCGGCCCCAGGAGCGGAGCCATCCCGGTCACCAGCATCAACCGGGTGAAGAAACGCGCCGCGTGATCGCCCTCGAAAAGGTCACGGACTACCGCCCGCGCGATCACCGCACCGGCAGCACCGGCCACCCCCTGCACGAACCGCAGAGCAACAAGCACCGGAGCCGAAGGAGCCAGCATGCACGCGAACGTTGTCACAGTGAACACAGTGACGCCGAGCAACAACGGCAGACGCCGCCCCAGCCCGTCACTCAACGGTCCGATAACCAACTGACCCACACCCAGGCCAAGCATGATCGCTGTCAGCGTCAGCTGGATCTGGGACTCGGGAGCGTTCAGGTCACGAGCGATCTGTGGGAACGCCGGAAGGTACAGGTCGGTCGACAACGGCCCCGTCGCGGTCAACGCACCCAGAACCAACACGAGCAACGCCATGGCCCGACGCGACCGCGGAACACCGGAAGAACCACTGCCATCCGCCCCCGGTCCGGACCGGGATAAACGAGACAAGCGCACGCGCACTCCATCCACATGACGACTACGGCTATCGACGAGCTACACCATCGCCAACAGGTACGCCCACACGCGCCATCCCACACACCGTGGAGCGCCCGACATGACCTACGTTACGCTCCACCACTCCCTCGCGGCGTTTCGAGGGAGACCGTCCGGGCAACAGTCATGGCAACCCACGAGCTGCCCCAGAGAAAACACCCCCCATGTCAAAACCCGACATCGCGGAGCGATACCACCGGTTCGCCTGCCACGAAGCACACCCCACCTCCCCTCTCTACACACAGCTGGCACTCGGTGTCGCGTCCGACCCAGCCATACTCGCCCTACTCAACACCCTGCCCGCTGGCCAACACCACCCCACCCTCCTCTTCGCCAGCACCCGCTACCTCACAGGCACCCCTGCCGGCTTCCCCGAGTTCCGCGAAACCCTCTTCGCACAGTGGCACCGGATCGCCGCCCACATGCAGCGCAACCACACCCAAACCAACGAGCCAGCCCGCTGCGCTCCCGTGTACCCCGTCCTGGGAACGCTCCCCCAGCCCCTGACCCTGATCGAGCTGGGAAGCTCGTCAGGGTTGTGCCTTCACCCCGACCGCTACGCCTACGAGGTCAACGGCACCACACTGGGAGCCCCCGACTCCCCCGTCCGCATCACATGCCGGTCCCGGGGCCACCTGCCGCAGAGCACCCCACCACACGTAACCCGCCGCATCGGGATCGACCTCGCGCCGTTGGACCCGCGCTCCCCCGAGGACCGCGACTGGCTCCGTTCCCTCGTATGGCCGGAACACCACGAACGCGCGGCACGGTTGGAGTCGGCGCTGCGCCTGGCCGCCACCGAACCGGTCCACGTCCTGCACGGAGACGCCACCAGTCTGTTGCCCGAGGCCGTCGCCGCGGCCCCGCCCGGCACCACGATCGTGGTTACCCACACGACGACGTTGACCTACCTGGCACCGGAAGAGCGCCGGGTGCTCGCGAAACAGATCCAGCACCATGGTCTGCACTGGATCGCTCAGGAGAACCCCGACGCCCTCCCGTTCCCGAGCGGGGTCACCCGCCCCGCGCAGCACGGCAACTCACTTCTGCTCGCACACAACACACGCCCGTTGGCATGGACCGACCCGCACACCGGCGACATGTGCTGGCTTTCGTGACCACCGGCGCCCGCTGGCGGCTAGTGGGCAGCCAACGCTCCCAGATGATGGCGACGCAGCACCAGAAGTCCGACCGCCGCCGCACAGCACACGGCCCCCACGCAGTAGGGAAGGAGCGGACTGACCTCCTCGCCCAGTTTCGTCGCGATGAACGGTGCCATGGCTCCCCCCATCCACCGGACGAAGTTGTAGCCCGCGGATGCGACCGACCGGGGAGCGTCGGACACCTCCATCGCGGCCTCCGTGAACACTGTGTTGTTCAGACCGATGGGAACCCCGGTCCCTACCACGAACACCACGACGGCCCATCCGGGCGCGAACGCTCCGGCGGCAACGATCGCTACCTGCAGGACCAGTAGCGCTCCCAACGCCAGATGCAGTGTGGGAACCATTCCGACCCGCTCCTGCAGTCGTGGCGCAACGAACACCGACGAGACCGCTACCAGCACACCCCAGGAGAAAAAGACCGTACCGATACCATAGGGCGACATTCCCAACATGAATGGTGTGAACGCCAGTATGGTAAAGAAGGCGAAATTGTAGAACAGAGCGGTAAAAGCGGTCGTGGAAAGGCCGCCGTGCGCCAGCGCGCGCAACGGATCACTGATCCGGGTCCGAACCATGGGCCTGGCCTGCTCCCGCAGCAGAACGGAAATGAGCACGAATCCGACGGCCATCAGCACGGCAGTACCGAAGAACGGGCCACGCCAGTGCCAATCCCCCAGGACCGCACCCATCAACGGCCCGGAAGCGATACCGACCCCCAGCGCCGCCTCGTACAGCACGATCGCCGACTCCGTACCACCACTGGCTGCGCCCACGATCACGGCAAGCGCCGTAGCGATGAACATCGCGTTGCCCAGCCCCCAGCCGGCACGGAACGCGACCAGCTCGCCCACCGAGGTGGACATCCCCGACAGGGCAGCGAACACCACCACCAGTGCCAAGCCCAACAGGAGCGCCTTCTTGCCCCCGATCCTGCTGGAGACGAAACCCGTCACCAACATCGCCACCGCGGTGACCAGAAAGTAACTGGTGAACAGGAGCGACACCTGGCTCGGGGCCGCGTCCAACCCTTCGGCGATGGACGGAAGGATCGGGTCAACCAGACCTATCCCCATGAAGGCGACGACCGCGGCGAACGCGGTCGCCCACACCGACACCGGTTGACGCCACGGACTCGCCCGGCCCACGCCCCGGGACGTTTCCGAAGGGATGGATAACGCACTGCTGTCGGACATGATGACCCCGTAACCTCCGTAACCAACAACGGAACCGACCAGACGGCCCTAGTGCCGCCGCCCGCTCAACTTGGCCAGCGCGGGCAGGGCGGCCTCCACGGCTTCCCGCTCCGCAGCGCTCAACTGCTGCAGACGCGCCTCAAGATCAGCCATCCGGGCAGACTTGCCCTCCGAGAGCAGCTGCCGCCCGTACTCGCTCAGCTCCACGACCACGACGCGAGCGTCCCCGGCATCACTGTCCCGCCTCACCGCCCCCATCTCCTCGAGCTTGGAGATGTGGGCGGTCATCGTCGGGGTCCGAACGCCGTGCTCCTCGGCCAGGGCCGTGACCCGCCGATTCCCTGACTCCAGCGATCCCAGAATCGCCAGGTGCTGCGAGGAAACACGCTGGTCGGCAGCGGCCTGCCGCATCACCAACACCAGTCCGCGCAGAACCGAATAAAGCTCGGAGGTCAGGCCGTGGGGCTGTAACGTCACCCGCCCACCATAAAATTAGCTAGGCTAACTAATCAAACGAGCGGGCCACCGACCTCCGACCATCAGCGATGCACCCCAACCACCGTCGACACCACAGCAGACCGCCCCTCCCCGGTGCGCGAGCGACACAGCGGCAAGTCCCACAACCGGGATCAGTTCTCCACCAGAGTCCGGGAAACCACATCCGTGGTGGTCAGGATGGTGAACTCGCGTTCCTCCTCGGTCAGTACCTTGATGAACCCCGGCTCGGTGTCGAACACGTAGCCGACGATGACCCCGCGACTCTTCGTATCGATGCGCTCGAGCCCCATCCACGGCGTCTGCACCAGGACGGCGAGTGCCAGAACCGCGATCACCGACGACAGGGTGAAACTACGGAAGACCGCCAGAACGACGTTATGGGAACGACCGGTGCGCCAGGTAAGGCGCGCGCCAACGACAACCGCGGCGACCAGGACCACAACCAGCAGCAACCACCACATATGGAAGGTCGATACCAGCGCGACCATGACGGCGCCGAGCGGAGCGACCAGCAACAGGGTCCTCCACTCCCGGCTCCGCCCCGCAGGTGGCCAGGCAAGATCCACGGAAGCGATCGCCAGAATCCAGGCCACCAACACCCCGGTGAAAGTCGCATCGCCCATGAGGGTGCCGAAAACGATCCCGAGCACGCCGCCGAAATCGACGGTGTCCACCACCGCGGAGGCCGTGTTCCAGTCCCAGTCGGCAACGGCCATGAACCGCAGGATCAGGAAGAGCACCGCCACACCGGCCGAAGAGGTAACCCCCAGGGGCCACCCCGCCGCGCCATCGTTTCCGTCCCCTGCCCCGAGCACGACACGCCCCCCGTATCGACACCGTCGGGCGCAGTGTATGGCCCGTGCCCCCGAATGGTCGGGAACGCCACGGCACGGCCCACCGGATCACGGACACGGTGTGAACCACCGTCCGAAGCGTCGACGCTCCCGATCGCCGCAACCGCCCCAAACCCGTCACGTGCCCGGGAGTCGGACGGCAACGAAGCAACGATCTCGGACCCTCACCAACCCGTGGGCCGCTGTGTACCGAGCCGCCATAGGCGGCGGCCGCTCCCGACTTCCAACGCCCCCGGGGGGTTGAGGAACAGGCGTGCCCACCACCGGCACATGGCCGGGAGGGACCTGCCGTGCTCGGTGCGTGTGGCTGGGCCGCGGGCAACGCGGGGTGACCGCGTTCCGCAGAACGGTTCCTCACGGGTGATGGGCCACCGGTGTCTCACCGCACCAGCAGGTCCACCAACCGCTCCAGTTCCTCTTCCGGATCGGCGGTAAGCCCGGTATGCACCGGCCCCGGTTGGACAACCGTGCTGCGCGGTGCCGTGAGCCAGCGGAACCGGCGTCCCGGATCCTCCCGGGCCACGGCACCAGCGCTCTGGTCGCCGCGACATATCGTCTCCACCGAAGCCAGATACCGCTGCACACCGTGGACATCGGCTGTGGCGTCCAACGCGTGGAGTCGTTCGACGTCCAGTGCGCAACAGGCCCCCAGGAAACCCAGTGGCTTGCAGTACACGATGACTCCAGCGTTGAGCAGCTCACCACGCTCGGGCCGGGGGACGACACGGACCAGAGCGTACTCGAAGACTTGTCGGCTCACTGTGATACCTCCGGAAGCCAGTCGTACGTCTCGGCTCGGGTGAGGAGGTACTTGACGTAAGCGTCCCGCACTTCCGCGGCAGAGCCGAAGCCCGGTTCACCCTCCAACCATTCGTCCGGGACCAGAGCGACCACATCCTCCAACAACCTGCGGTCGACCCGTTTCCGTAACTTCTCATCAGCCGCGGCGAGATCGGGAGCGACGGTGAGGAGGACATGCTCGGAAACGTCGTACGGCCGCCGTACGGAGGAGTCGGCTCCCTGCCAGTTGTGGTGGAATATCAAGGTCGCGCCGTGGTCGATCAGGTACGGCCGGTCATGCCAAACCAGCATGTTCGGATTGCGCCAGGTGCGATCCACATTGTTCACGAACGCGTCAAACCAAACGACGCGTCCCGCCAGATCCGGATCGATGTCGAACACGAGAGGGTCGAATCCCAGAGCTCCTGGCAGGAAGTCCATCCCCAGGTTGGTTCCGTCGGAGGCCCTCAGCAGTTCCTGCACCTCCGGATCCGGTTCTCCCCGGGCTATGACGGCGTCGAACTGTGCCAGCACCAGCCTCGGAACCGGCAGGCCCAGTCGACGTGCCAGTTCTCCGGCGATGACCTCGGCGATCAGGGTCTTACGCCCCTGTCCCGCCGCCAGGAACTTGACGACGTACATCCCCAGGTCATCGGCTTCGACGAGTCCGGGAAGCGATCCTCCTTCTCGTAGAGGTGTTGTGTATCTCGTCACCTTTGTTGTTCTGAGCACTTTTTTAGTGTAACAAACCACTACCTTTACAGTGTAGATTTTTTACGACATCTCTTCACACGCACGAGGAAAGCAGAGAAATTCCTGGCTCCAGAAACGGCCGGCTAAGCGCCCGGGACAATCACAGCGCGCCCGTGGATGTCTCCGGACCTCATCCTTTCGTACACCCGGGGCCCGTCCTCCAGGGAGAAACGCTGAACCTCCACCGAAACCGCCCCTCTGGCCGCCAGGTCGATCAGCTCGATGAGCTCCGGCCTCCCTCCCCAGTAGGTTATGGCAGCACGAGTCCCGAAAGGGACCGAACCGAACGACACGGGAAATGAGCCGTCAGCAATTCCGACTATGTTCACGTCGGAATCCATCCCGGCCATCCTGGACGCCATATCCGTGGTTGCCTTTGCCCCGACGAAGTCGAACACCGCGTCCGCACCGGCTCCCCCTGTCAGGTCCCGCAGGTGTTCCGCGGCGTCGGTGTTCGAGGGAAAAACGTGGTGGGCTCCGCTCTGCCGCGCCAGTTCCCGACTCTGCTCACGGGTGTCCAAAGCGACCACTGTCGCGGACGAGACGGCGCGCAGCAGCTGGATAGCCACATGTCCCAGCCCCCCAGCACCGATAACGACCGCCGTGCTTCCCGGGAACAGCCGGTCAAGGGAGCGTTTGACCACGTGGTACGGCGTCAGCCCCGCATCCGTGAGAGGAACGGTTTCCACAGGATCCATACCCCCGATGGGAACCACGTGACGTTCCGCGTCCACCAGGAGGTACTCGGCCAACGCACCGGGAGCTCCCAGCCCCGGGGGCCTGATCCCCAACCTCCCGGCGTGGGGACAGTAGTTCTCCATGCCACGTGAGCAGTTCCGGCACAACCCGCACCCCCACGGACCGTAGACCACGACGGACTCACCCTCGGAGACACCGTGGACACCGTCTCCCAGCGCCTCGACACGACCAGCGGCCTCGTGTCCCAGCGTCAACGGGAGCGGGTACGGGAAGCCGTCGGCCGGCCAACTCATCACCGCCAGGTCCGAATGGCACACTCCGGCCGCGGTAACCCTCAACACCAGTTGTCCCGGCCCCGGTTCGGGAACCGGAACGTCGGTGACCCTGGGAGGGTCGCCGACGTTGGTGTACTGCACGGCTCGCACAGTCCGTTCCCCCCTTACCCCACTGTTTCGTACCAGGCTCTCGTTCCGTTCCTCCCCTCTTTCCAGGTCCGCTCGGATCATGCGCCGCACCGCAGAAACACAAATCGGACGAATAGGACGCACAGGTGCAAATTATGTTCAGTTGTTTGACTTCCTCCCCCTCCCACTGTGCGATCCTGTGGTTAGGGTAAGCATCGGAGCATACGATCAGCAGCGAAGGTGGTGTCGGGTTATGACGGAACACCAAACAAGGAACGATTTCCCTCCAGAGATCGACATGAAGACGCCGAGCGTCGCCCGCATGTACGACTATCTTCTCAAAGGGAAGGACAATTTTGAGATCGATCGTCGCGCCGTGGAGGAGATGCTGAAACAGATACCGGAGATGTTCCGGTTCAGTCATGACAACCGGGCTTTTCTCAGCCGCGCTGTCGAGTACGTATCGCACGAAGGAATAGACCAGTTCCTGGATCTCGGCGCCGGTCTACCAACAGCAGAAAACACTCATGAGGTCGCTCAGCGAGTGAATCCGGACGCCCGGGTCATTTATGTTGACAAAGACCCGATCGTCCTCGCTCACGGTCGGGCCATACTCGAGGACAATCCAAATACGAGCGTCATCACAGCTGACATCACGGACACCGACGCGGTGTTGGAAGAGTCGGTTTCCACCTCGATTCTCGACTTCGACCGGCCGGTGTGTGTCATGCTGGTATCAATGCTGCATTGCATACCCGACGAACAGGATCCTTTTGGTCTGGTGCACCGTATATTCGACCGCCTGACCCCGGGGTCCGCGTTGATCTACTCGCACCTGGTCTCCAACGAGGCGGAATCCCGCCAGTGGCTTACTGACAAGGTGCACTCGCTGGGTACCGAGTGGGGCCGGGTGCGTACTCCCGAGGAGGCGGGAAGGGTGTTCCAGGGTCTGAACGTCGTCGACCCCGGAGAGGTCGACTGCGCAACATGGCGCGCACCGGAACGTCATCCCTCCCGGGTTCCGCAGGACCCCGGACAGCGCATCTGGGAGCACTCGGGGGTCGCGTTCAAACCATAGAACGGCCGCAGGACGAACGAGAAACGCCGCTTCGTCGCTGTCTCCGACAGGCTCCGTAGGGGTAACGGCAAAGCGAGGATCCTGTATGTTCGGACACGTTCTGCCCCGTCCCCTGAGAAAGGGAGCGCAGAACCGTCAGAGCACGCTCACCTGAGCCATAGGGAACGAGAAGATGGTCATGGAGGTATCCCGCAATGACGTTGCACGGGGTCTTCCCTTCCGCGAGGGTGGAAGGGTCCGTGGACGTCATCCCTACCGAATCCAGCGCCGCGTTCACGCGTATAGTGATCCACGCAGCAGCGAAGCCATAGCTCAGCTTCGCTCTCTCGACCTCCCTCCTCGTGCATACGACGGTCGGACGCTCGTCCTCGGCGACCGTGGCCGCGGGTTCCTCCACCCCGGGGCCACTCCCCGGGGCGCGTCAGTATACCCGTAGGGTCCGGAAACATTTCCAGCTGAATTTGCAAAAGTAAACGCCCGGGGTCGTTCCCAGCCCTTCCTCCGCCACTTTCCGTTCACCCCTCCCCTGTTCTCCCGTCCGCTGGCACTCCTGTTTTTATACCCCTTCCCTGATGTCGTCAGGGCGGACGCGAAACACCTGGAGGAGTATGCCATAGTATTTATCAGTTTCTCCGACCCATTCCATTCCCAAACCTCGCGCCGTTGCTATGGCCCTCGTGTTGTTCGGACGCGCCACCGCAAAAAGTTCCTCGACTCCCTGGCCAAACGCCCATCGGACCAGCGGGCGGCTCGCCTCGGTCGCGTAGCCCCTTCCCCACATGTCGGGCCGGATCTGCCAGCTGAGTTCGAAATCCTCCTCGAAGGGCGGTAGCAGCCGCAGAGAGACCCCGCCGACCACCTGGTCGTCCTCGCGGCGGACAAGCGCCCAACGGCCGGCGGGCGGGACCATGTTGGGCTGTGCCTCGATCCACGCCTGCAACACGAGGCGCATCGTAGCGACGTCGGTCACGAGCTCCATCTCCGGAGCCAACCACCGCGCCACGTCCTCGGCGCCGTACACCGCCAGGGCCGCCTCAGCGTCCGTGACTCTCCACTCCCGGATGACCAGACGCTCTGTATGTATCTCGGTCGCCATGGGGCGATGCTATGGCGTTGTGGTTCCTTTGTCTGGTTGTTGTTGGTGTGTTGTGTTCTTTGTTCCTTTTATTCTATTTTAACTATCCTTTCCTTTACAGTGTAGATTCCATTGGAAGCCGCGGAGGTCGGGACTCAGCTGTGAAACTCACGGGAGAGCCATCGCCACGCTCCCCCGTGACCTGAAAGACTGGGGGCGCGAGGTGTCTTTGAGACCAGCCACGAAGAGGTGAGCGAGTATGTCCCCAGCCCCCGGAAACGATCCGCGTCAGGACAATCCACGTGTAAGCAGCCCGGAGGACACCGCCGTGGGGCTGCCCGCAATCGCCAACAGTCTCCGTGTCACGGGGGAGAGCTCAGGGGCCAAACGCGGTCTACTTACCCTTCTTAACGTCAACAAGAAACGCGGTTTCGACTGCCCGGGATGCGCCTGGCCGGAACCCGACCCCCGGCATCCCGTGGAATTCTGCGAGAACGGTGCCAAACACATCGCCGAGGAGTCGACCCGTAGGAAACTGACCCCGGATTTCTTTTCCCGGTACTCTGTCTCCGAGCTCGCTGAGTGCTCCGGCTACTGGCTTGGCCAACAAGGTCGTATAACGCATCCGATGTACCTGGAGGAGGGAGCACAGCACTACGTTCCGATCGGTTGGGACGAGGCGTTCGACCTACTGGCCGAGGAACTCTCCGCGCTCGACTCCCCGGACGGGGCCGCCTTCTACACCTCCGGACGTACCAGCAACGAAGCAGCTTTCCTGTACCAGCTGTTCGCTCGTAAGTTCGGGACCAACAACCTTCCCGACTGCTCCAACATGTGCCACGAGTCCTCCAGCTCCGCTCTGGACGAGACCCTGGGCATCGGGAAGGGCAGCGTGCTGCTGGACGACATATACCAGGCTGACCTCCTCATCGTCGCCGGGCAGAACCCCGGGACGAACCATCCTCGGATGCTGACGGCACTGGAGAAGGCGAAACGCTCGGGAACCAGGATCATCACGGTTAACCCGCTCCCGGAGGCCGGGATGCAGAGGTTCAAGAACCCGCAGTCGCCCCGCGGAATCATAGGCCCTGGCACCCAGCTCACCGACCTGTTCCTGCAGACCAGGGTAGGTGGGGACCTCGCGCTGTTCAGCGCGTTCAACCGGCTTCTGCTACAGACCGCGGAGCACAGCCCGGATGCCATAGACCGCGAGTTCATCGACACGCACACCCACGGGTTCGACGAATTCGCTCGCAGCATCCTCGAGGAGGACGAGGAAACGTTCTGGGAACGGGTCCTCCATGCCACCGGAGTTCCACGCGAGGACATCGAAGAGACCGTAGCGATGGTACTCGCTTCGCGGAGAATCGTGGTGTGCTGGGCCATGGGGATAACCCAACACCGCCATGCGGTACCGACGATCAGGGAATTCGTGAACTTCCTCCTGTTGCGCGGAAACATCGGTCGCACCGGAGCGGGAGTGTGCCCCGTACGAGGTCACAGTAACGTCCAGGGCGACCGAACGATGGGGATATTCGACCGGCCGGGAAAAGCGTTCCTGGACTCGTTGGGTGCCGAGTTCTCGTTCGACCCGCCCCGCCACCACGGTCTCGACACCGTGGAGACCATTCGGGCGATGCGGGACGGGAAAGTGGGGGTTTTCCTCGCTATGGGGGGAAACTTCGTTTCCGCCACACCGGACACCCGCGCTACCGAGGAGGCTGTACGACAGTGCCGGTTGACGGCACACGTCTCCACGAAACTCAACCGCTCGCACGTGATACCGGGAGCCCGGTCGCTGATCCTTCCTGCCCTGAGCCGCTCGGACCATGATGTTCAGGAGACCGGGGAACAGTTCGTCACTGTCGAGAACTCCATGGGCGTGGTGCACGGTTCGAGCGGAACCGTCGAGCCGCTCTCCCCCGAGATGCGCTCCGAGGTGGACATCGTGGCCTCACTCGCACGGCGGGTGCTGGGTAGGGACGACTCCGTACCGTGGGAGGAGTTCGTCGCCGACTACGACCGGATCCGCGACCGGATCGAACAGGTGATTCCCGGTTTCTCCAACTTCAACGAGCGTGTGCGGCGACCGGACGGGTTCACACTGCCGCACGCGCCGCGGGACAAACGCGCTTTCCCCACACATACCGGGAAAGCCAACTTCACGGTCAACGCGGCGACGGCTCCCGAGGCGCCGGAGGGGAAACTGCTGCTCCAGACCCTCCGCTCCCACGACCAGTTCAACACGACGATCTACGGGAACAGCGACCGCTACCGGGGTATCCACGACGGACGCCGTGTCGTGTTCGTCAATCCCGACGACGCCTGGGAACTGGACCTCGCGGACGGCTCCTACGCCGACCTCGTAAGCGAGTTCGACGACGGAGTGGAACGTCGCGCTCCCCACTTCCGTGTCGTCCACTACCCCACGGCCCGAGGATGCGCCGCCGCCTACTACCCGGAGACCAACGTTCTGGTTCCGCTCGACTCGACGGCTGACATCAGCAACACGCCGACGTCGAAGTCCATCGTCGTTCGTTTCGAAACCGACAGCGGCGACTACGCCGCCGTGTGAGACACGGGGTTCCCGCACGTGGCCAGCCGAACGGCCGCTCTGACTCCGGACGTCGGGGTATGGTTCGGCTGGCCACGTGTCTCCTCGGCACCCGTCGGCGGGAGGAGGCATCGCGCGGGAAGGAGTCTTGAGGGAGAGAAGGGGTTCTTCCCCGGCCGGATCCGCCGGTACCGGCTCCCTGGATCGTCGCTCCGACAGCACCGTGGGATGCGGAAACGAAGGCAGTAGGCTTCTCCCGTCCCCTTATACGGGAGTACGGCCGTCTGCACCGTCGAAAGGGTTGATCGTTGTCCGGACCCGATCCTGCCCGCAACAGGGTCCTGTTGCTGAACGGGCCCAACCTGAACCTCCTGGGTGAGCGCGATCCGGAGCACTACAGTTCGGCCACGCTGGCTGACGTGGAGAGACGCGTCACCGAGCTCGGCAAGGAGCTGGGTGTATCGGTGACATGCGCGCAGAGCAACCACGAGGGTGTGCTCGTGGAACACGTACACGGGGCACGCGGCATGCTCGGTATCGTCCTCAACCCCGGGGCGTTCGCGCACTACAGCATCGCCCTGCGGGATGCCGTCGAGGCGGTGGACACCCCGTGTGTGGAGGTTCACATATCCAACGTCCACGCCCGCGAGTCGTTCCGGCACACGTCGGTGACCGCTCCCGTCACCCAGGGCTACATCTCCGGTTGCGGAATCACCGGTTACGAACTGGGGCTGCGTGCGGTCCTGCGGAGCACCACCGAACGGTTCGGGGGCGCTCCCAGCTCCTGAGAGGATCCCAACGCGCTGGTGAGGCGTTTCACACACGCCGGGGCATTCGGCAGAAACCGTCACCTGTTGTTAGGTTCTCTTTCGGTGTCCGGTCACCGGTACGTCATCCGTAACCGTGGTGGTGCGACCGGACTGATTGGCGTTCACGAAGGGTTTAGGGAACTGTGCTCCCATCCGCGTATCGCACGTTCTCCGCTGTAGCGCTTGCCGGAACGATGGTTCTGTTAGCGGGGTGTGGCAGCGATGATGCCGTCCGGGACAGCAGTGCTGTCCCGGTACCGACGGACGCGCGCTGCTTCAGCGGAAACATCTCCGGAGCGGGATCCAGCGCTCAGGAGAACGCGATGCAGACCTGGGTCGCCGGGTACCAGACGGCCTGCGAGGACACTCAGGTCTTCTACGACTCGATCGGCTCCGGAGGCGGGCGCAGCCAGTTCATCGACGGGGCAGTCAGTTTCGCCGGATCGGACACACCCCTGGATCCCGAGGAGAACGCCGAAGCCGCCCCGCGGTGCGAGGGGTCGGACGCGGTCAACATCCCCGCTTACGTCGTTCCCATCGCCGTCGTGTTCCACCTACCGGGCGTGGACTCCCTCAACCTCACCCCGCAGACGATCGCCCGGATCTTCAACCAGGAGATCACCCACTGGAACGATCCCGCCATAGCCGAGTCCAACCCGGACACGGACCTGCCCGACATGCGGATCGCTCCGGTCTCACGTTCGGACGACTCCGGAACCACGGAGAACTTCTCCGCCTATCTCAAGGAAGCGGCGGGAGAGAGCTGGCCCCACGACGTCAATGACAAGTGGCCCCTCCCCCCTGTAGAGGCCGCCCAGGGCAACAGCGGTGTCGCGGAAGCCGTCGAGAACGGCCGGGGCACCATCGGTTACGTGGAGAACTCCCACGTTGGGTCGATGAGCACGGTCAACGTGGGCGTGGGTGAAGAGTTCGTGGGGATCTCACCCGAGGCCGCGGCACGCATCGTTTCCGACTCTCCCAAGCGTGAGGGCGGGAACAAGCACGATCACGCGCTCGAGCTGGACTACGGGACCACAAGCGCGGGGACGTACCCGATCGTGCTGGTCAGTTACGAGATCGCGTGCCTGGACTACTCAGACGCGGACCAGGCGCGACGCCTCACGTCGTTCCTGAGCTACGTCATCAGTGACGAAGGCCAGGCGGCGGCCTCGCAGGAGGCGGGCTCGGCTCCGCTACCGGATGACATCCAGTCCGACCTGCAGAGCACGCTCGAGGCCATCAGCGGATCCTAACCGTTGCGGCACGGCGCCGGGGACGGAATGACCGCCCGTGGCGGTTGCACCGATCCTCGGCCCCGTGGCTCCCGAAACAGCATCAGTTGCGGGTACGGCACTAACGGGCCGAAACCGCCGCGACTTCCCAGTCCGAGGGTGTCTCGTGCGCGGACCCGTTCGATGACCGGCCGACGGAGGACTGTACGGGCAGCGCTCGGCCCCGTTCCCGTCTCCCGGACTCGAGCGAGGACCGCGCCCTCGAGGGACTTCCCCATCAGGGCCATCCCGGACGACGCCCGGGTTTCGTTGACACCCGAACAAACTGTAACTAACGTTGTTTCAGTCCGGAGGGGGTGAATGATGGCCGTGAGCAGTCGGTGTGCGGTGGCGGTCCACGCGTTGACCCTACTGGCCCGGAACGGCGGCGAGCAGCTACTGGCCTCAGCCGAGATCGCGGAGAGCCTGGAGAGCAACCCGGTCGTGGTGCGGCGCGTCCTCGGCAGGTTGCGGGACGCGTCGTTGGTGTTCTCCGTCGAGGGCAGCGGCGGTGGGTGGCGGCTGGCCCGCAGCCCGCACGGGATCACGCTCTGCGACGCCTACCGGGCCGTCGAGGAGGGGCCCATGCTCTCGTTGCACGCCCATCCCCCCAGTTCCAGCTGTGTGGTGGGGCGCAACATCCAGGGCCTCCTGGAAGCGGAGTTCACAGCGGCGGAGCACGCGGCGACGGAACGACTGGCTCAGACCACGATCGCCGACATGCTCGGTTGGGTGCTGGCGCGGGACCTCCGGGAAGCCGCCCCGGAGGACTGACCAGGCCGTAGAGCGGAACGGGCCCGTCCCGTTCCTTCTTTTTCCCCAAACTGTAACAATAATAGTTACAGTCATCGACGTGGAGGTGTGATGCTCATGGAACCGACAACGCGAGAGGGAACCGTCTCGACGCAGGTGTTGCTGGGTGTGCTCGTTCCGGCGATGCTGCTGATGGTCATCGCCTCCGACATGGTCAACCTTGTACTCCCGTTGATGGGTGAGGAGTTCGCAGCGTCCGAAGCGCAGCTCGCCTGGGTCGTCACGGGCTTCTTGCTGGTCTTCTCCATCGGCATCCCGTTCTACGGCCGCATCGCCGACCGCGTGAGCCTACGGCGGTTGTTCAGCGCGACCCTGCTGGTCTACTCGGCCGGGAGTCTGGTCTGCGCGCTGGCTCCGAACCTGTTCGTGGTCGTGCTTGGGAGGATCGTGATGGGAGCCGGCGCGGGCGCCATCCCGGTACTGTCCGTCGTCGCCGTCACGCGCCTGCTCCCCGCGGAGAAGCGAGGGACCGGTGTCGGGTTCATATCCGCCGCGGGCGGCGTCGGTACCGCCGCCGGGCCGGTCGTTGGTGGCGGCCTCGGAGAGCTGTTCGGCTGGCCCTCGCTATTCTGGCTGACACTGGTGTGCGCCCTGGTCCTGGTGCCCGCGTCACTGCGGGTACTGCCGGATCACGCTCCTGGCTCTGAGGAGCGGTTCGACATCGCCGGGGGTGTCCTGCTCGGCCTGAGCGCGGGCCTCGTGTTGTTCGGAATCACCCAGGGGCAGGCCGCCGGATTCGATGCGCCCTCGGCGTGGGGCAGCCTCCTGTTCGCGACCGCGGCAGGGTTGCTGTTCCTGTGGCGCAGTCTCAGCACCGCGCAACCCTTCGTTCCACCGTCCCTGTTCGGCAGCCCGGTCTACGCGGCCGCAGTCATGGTCATCTTCGTCGCCATGTTCACCAACCTCGCCACACTGGTGTTCGTGCCCGTGCTCGTCGTGGACGTCAACGGTCTCAGCCCAGGAGCCGGGAGCCTGGTGATGATCCCGGGCGGCGTGGCCCTGGCACTCGTCTCGCCACTGGCGGGGCGCGTAGCCGACCGCGCTGGCGCGCGGCCGCTGACGATCGCGGGCCTGGCCGCGATCGGTGCTTCCACCCTCTTCCTGTCCAGTGTCGGAGCAGGGGCCTCGGCCCTCCTGGCTGCCGTCGGCGTACTCGGGGTCGGGGTGGGCATCGCCCTCGTCCTCACCACCGTCACCAACGCCGCCGCGGGCTCCCTGCCACCCGCACGGGTCGGCGTCGGTCTGGGTATCCTGCAAGGATCCCAGTTCCTGGGCGCCGGCACCGGCCCCGCTCTGATGGGAGCGTTGCTGGCAGCCCGGCGGGGCGGTAACGAGGGCGCCGCCAATCCGCTGTACGGCCAGGAAGCGCCTGCCTACTCCGACGTCTTCCTCGTACTCACTCTGCTCGTGGCTCTGGCGCTGGTCGCCGCCCTCTGGCTCCCTCCACGGCTACGTTCCGGTCCGGGCTCCACGCGTTCGGAGGGGACCCCCGAGCACAACGAGGCTTCCCCCGGTCCGGAGCGGGGCACCGAGCCAGACGGCACACGGCAGGGGTGAGAGTGGCCGGGCGCGGGAGGTACTGCGCTGTACCGGCGAGCAGGACCCGGCCGGCCGTCTCGGACACCTGTTTTCTCGCCTGTCGGCCGGAACCCCAGCGGTCCGTTCCGCCGCGGGACGACAAACACCGCTACCGGTCGGAATGCCCCGCGACGGGGGCCGTGCCGGTCCGGTCAGCGGACCGGCACGGCCTTCCACCGGCCGGTGGCACGGGGACGAACCGACCCAACGGGCAGGAGCGCCAGTGGCCTGTCCGCCCCGGAACCGGCAGCACCGCTCCCCCGCCGTTCACCTCGGGAAAGCACGCGCTGGTCACTGCCTCCCCGACAGGGAACGGTTTCTTCACTCCCCCTCGCGGAAGGCCGCCAGGTTGTCCTTGTCAACGACGGTGACGGGAACAGCGATCGGCTCCCCCGGACCGAGGTCCTGCTCGGCGGCCGCCGTCACGGCCTCCTGCACCGCCTGCCGCCCGAGCTCCTTGGGCTGCTGGGCCACGGTGGCGTTCTGGGTGCCGTTCTCGACCGCGTCCAACCCGTCAGGTGTACCGTCGAACCCGACGATCTTCACCTCGTCCCCGGCCTTGTCCCCCAGTGCTTTCGCCGCTCCCAGCGCCATCTCGTCGTTGGCGGCGAATATCCCCTCGATTCCGGGGTTGGCCTGCACGAGGTTCTGGGTGACGTTCAACGCCTCGGTGCGGTCGAAGTCAGCGGGCTGGGACGCCACCACCTCAATGTCGGAGTACTGCTCGATCTCCTCGGAGAAGCCCTTCCCCCGGTCCCGAGCAGCCGAGGTCCCCGGTTGGCCCTCCAACACGGCGATCTCCCCTGACCCGACCAGGTCCGCGATCTCACGTGCTCCTTCACGCCCTCCTTCGACGTTGTCCGAGGCGATCGTCGTCGTCACCGTGCCGTCGCTGGGAGAACGGTCCACCGCGATGAACGGGATCTCCGCCTGGTTGGCGGCCTCCACTGCGGGAACGATCGCGTCCGAGTCCACCGGGTTGACGATTATCGCGTCCGCGTTCTGCGCTATCGCGTTGTTCACCGAGTCCACCTGCTGGGAGGAGTCGTTCCCCGCGTCGGTGACGATCAGCTCGATGTCGTGTTCGCGCGCCTCCGCACGAGCCGCGTCGCGGAGATCGACGAAGAACGGGTTGTTCAGTGTGGACACGGAGACCGCGATGGTCGTGGTTCCGGTGCTGTCCTCGCTGTACCGCTGGTATCCGAACGCTCCTCCGGCCATGAGGAGAGCGACGACGAGGACGGCCGCTGCACGACGTACACCCGGTGTACGGAGCAGGGAGGGCAGGCGCAGGTTGGGGTTGCGTCGCAGTGTGTCGGAGAGGACCGCGACAGCGATGACCACCCCGATGATGACCTCCTGCCAGAAGGCCGAGACGTTGAGCAGGTTCAACCCGTTACGCAGCACTCCCAGGATGAGCGCGCCGACGAACGTTCCCGTGGCGCTCCCGACGCCCCCGGAGAGGCTCGCTCCTCCTATGACCACAGCGGCGATAGCGTCCAGCTCGTAACCATCGCCCGCCTCCGGCTGGGCCGAGGCCAGCCGGGACGCCAACAACACCCCGGCTACCGCGGCGAACAACCCGGACAGGGCGAACACCGCGAGTTGTTGGCGGCCGACCTTGATCCCGGACAGTCGGGCCGCTTCCGTGTTTCCGCCTATCGCGTACATCGCGCGTCCGCTGTAGGTGCGGCGCAGTACGACCGCGGTCATGAGGGCTATCGCCAGCATCACGATCACGGGATAGGGGACGACGCCGAACAGCGTTCCGCTGCCGAGTTCGGCCAACCAGCCGTCGAACGTGATGGGTTTGCCGTCGGATATCACCAGTGCCAGGCCACGGGCGATACTCAGCATCGCCAGGGTCGCGATGAACGGTGGAACCCGGCCCAGCGTCACCAGTAGCCCGCTGACCGCGCCCGCGGCAGCGCCGGCCCCCAGCCCGACCAGTACGGCCACCCAGATGGGGAGTCCGCCCGATGCGATGGCCCAGCCAGTGACGATGCCCGCCAGGCCCGCGACGCTTCCGACGGACAGGTCGATCCCGCCGCTGACGATCACGAATGTCAGTCCGAAGGCGAGGATCGCCACGACGGACGCCTGTACGCCAACGTTCAGCAGGTTGTCCAGGGTGAGAAAGTCCGGTGACAGCACGGAAAGCAGAGCGACCAGGGCGACCAGACCGACCAGGGCGCCGTTGTCCCTGGCCAGCGACCGCAGCCAGTTCCGGCCTTCGCGCACCGCCGCGGTTCTCCCGGGTCCGGGAGGCTGACTCTTCCGCCCCACCGGTTTCCTCTCCTCAGGCACTGTGTTCTCCTTCCGTGACCGCCAGGGCCATGACCCTTTCCTGAGTAGCCTCGAGCCCGTCGAGTTCACCGCGCAGGGTTCCGTCCGCCATGACCAGGACCCGGTCACTGACGCCGAGCAGTTCCGTCAGGTCGCTGGAGACGATGACCACGGAGGTTCCCGCAGCTGCGAGGGAGTTCAGCAGCTCGTAGATCTCGGCTTTCGCCCCTACGTCGACTCCGCGGGTGGGTTCGTCGAGGATCAGTACTCGCGGCCGGGCCAGTAGCCACTTCCCGATGACGATCTTCTGCTGGTTACCTCCGGACAGGGTCCGGACGGGTTGGCCCAGTCCCGATGCGCGCACTCCCAGCCGCTCGATGGAGGATTCCGCAGCCTCCCGCTGGGCGGCGAGGTCGACGAACCCGCCACGGGACCGGTCGGACAGCGTCGCGAGCCCGAGGTTCTCCTCCACCGAGGCTCCCAATACCAGCCCCTGGCCGGCGCGGTCCTCGGGGACCAGGGCGAGTCCCGCCTTGCGTGCGGCGGAGATGTCGCCACTGGGTACCCGGACGCCGTCGATACGCACCTCGCCAGTGTCATAACGGTCGGCTCCGAAAACCGCGCGGACGAGTTCGCTCCTGCCCGCGCCGACCAGACCGCCGATCCCCACGACCTCACCCGAACAGGCCTCGAAGGAAACCCGGGAGAAAGCTCCGGCACGGCCGAGCTCGCGTACCTGGAGCACCGGTGCGCCGAGCGGATGGTGGCGCTTGGGATGCTGCTGCTCGATCGACCGGCCGACCATGAGCCGTACCAGCTCCTCGTGGCCGGCGTCCGCGGAGGCCTCCCCCGCACGGGTGCCGTCCCGGAGTACGGTCACGCGATCACCGATCTCGGCCACCTCATCCAGCAGGTGGGAGATGAAGACGACGCCCACTCCCTGCGCCGCCAGTTCCCGGACCAGGTCGAAGAGCTGTTCCGCCTCGGTACGGCTCAGCACCGCGGTGGGCTCATCCATGATGAGGAAGCGGGCGTCCACGCTCAGGGCTTTGGCGATCTCGACCATCTGGCGCTGGGCGATCCCCAGGTCACCGACGACCGCATCGACGTCGAGCGACAGCCCCAGGCTCTCGACGAGTGCCGCGGCATCGCGGCGCATCCGGGATCGCTGCACCATCCCGAAACGGCGCGGCGGACGCCCCAGATAGATGTTCTCCGCCACGGTAAGCCGGGGGATCAGTGCGGTCTCCTGGTGGATCGTGGCGACCCCGAGACGTTCGGCGTCACCGGGCCCACGCATGCGAACCCGTTCGCCGTCCAGACGGATCTCACCGGTATCGGGGCGGTGCACCCCGGAGATGAGCTTGATGAGGGTGCTTTTGCCGGCACCGTTCTCTCCCAGTAGCACGTGCACTTCGCCGGAGTACAGGTCGAAGTCGACGTTCTCCAGCGCGCGGACACCGGAGAACGTCTTCGATACACCGGCGAGCTCCATCCGGCCGTTCATCTTGCTCCTTATGACGCTCCTGGCGAGCCCCGACGGCGTGGTCAGGGGTGCCGCTCTCCGCAGGATTGGCGAGGGACGAACCGACACGGGAACTTCCACGAACGGGCTTGTTCCCCGTGCAGTGAGGCGATCAGTTCCCGAACGGCCACCCGGCCGATCTCCTCGGTCCGTTGCTGGACAGCCGTGATCGGAGGGTCCACCAGCTCGAACCAGGGAAGGTCGTCGAAACTAGCGATCCCGACGTCGGTGCTGATACGTAGTCCCTGGTCGCGGATACTGCGCAACGCTCCCAACGCCATCAGGTTGTCGGCGGCGAACACCGCCGTCGGCGGTGCCGGAAGCTCCATGAGAGAGCGCATCGCCTGGACACCGCTCTCCACCTGGAAGTCACCGATCCGCAGGTACTCCGCGGGGAGTTCGCACCCGTTGTCCCTCAGTGCCTCGCGGAACGCTGCCAGTCGTTCCTGGCCGGTGACGAGCGAGTCCGGACCGGAGATGATCGCGATCCGGTGATGGCCCACGGAGCAGAGGTGCCGCACCAACTCGTGCACGGCTTGAGCGTTTTCACTGCGCACAGTCGGAATGTCGAGTTCGGGAATCGTCCGGTCGAGGAAGACCAGGGAATGCCCGTTGCGTACCGCTTCACCCACACGCGGCGACACCTCGGCCGTGGGGCACATGAGCAGGCCAGCCACGCGGCGGTCCAGCAGGATGTCGAGGTACTCGTCCTGGCACTGGGGGTTCTCGTCCGCGTTGCCGATGATGACGTAGTAGCCGTGTTCGCGTGCCTCGTCCTCCACGGCTCGGGCCAGCTCGGCGAAGAAGGGATTGAGGACGTCCCCGATAACCAGACCGAGTGTCGACACCTCGTGGGAGCGCAGGGTACGGGCCGCGGAGTTGGGGTGGTAGCCCAGCGTGCGAACGGCTTCGTTCACCCGGTCGCGGGCTTCCGTGGTGACCGAGCCGTGGTTGTTGAGGACGCGGGACACCGTTGCGGTGGACACTCCCGCAGCACGGGCTACGTCCTTGATCGTGGCCATGGCCCAGTAATGTAATCGATTACACAGTCCATGTAAACGTTTTCTCACGTCCGATCACAACGTCCCACCCCGAAGACGGATACGGAAGCTCCACAGGCCACCAGGGTCTGTGGCCGTTGCTCGCACGGCCACAGACCCACGGGCCGCGGAATCACCCTCCCCGGCGCTCCGCGTCAGTCTCGATGTGTGTACACACCCAGGAACTCTCGGTGAAGGTCACACGCAGCGCGAGGGCTCTGTAGCGTCTCCCGTCGCTGACGAGCGCGATAACTTCCGTTACATCCGGATAATCCGATACCAGGTGGGTGTTGCGCACGCGAGGACGACGCGTGCATGCGTAGATGCCGGCACGGCGCCACAGCAGGTGGTAAGCCTGACGGGAGAGCAGCGGGCGCATCTGGGCCGCTGGGCGCTGACCGGCCAGCACCTCGGCCACGAGCTGGGTCAGACGGCACAGTTGCAGGTTGGAGCGGGAGGTCCGGGGCTGGGCGGGGCAGGAACGAGCCCACTGTTGTCCGACAGGGAGCCTGTGCAACGAACGGGGGGAATGGTTGGCCATCAGCGTGTCCCTTCCGTCATGCCGATCCGGGACGCCGGATCACCGGTGTTCTCGCAACGACTCGTTGGTTGCGCTCGGGACGAGCACAGCGTGCCCGTCACTGTGCATAGAGTCTCCGACCGGCCCTCATTGCCAGCTGGAAGCCAAATTTTTTTGGCGAATCCAGTCCGCACCCCGGACAGGAGTCGCAATGTCCAGCGAAACAGCAGGCCAGTGGGACCGTTTTGACTCACGGACGGAAAGACGGTCCGGCAACGCGACACCGTGGCCGGCTCGTGGTCGGCATACTTGTACTGTGAGCCAATACCTCGACCTCCCCGCTCCGATCGGGCTTGCCCACCGCGGCGGCTGGCCTGCCGATGCGTCGGGACGGATCCGTCCCGAGCTGGAGAACACGGAGCTCGCTTTCCAGCACGCGATCGATCTCGGCTACCGCTACCTGGAAACCGACGTGCACACGACCCGGGACGGCGCGCTTCTCGCTTTCCATGACTCCACCCTGGACAGGGCCACCGACCGGACCGGAACCATCGGCGAGCTGCCCTATGCCGAGGTGGCCGAAGCCCGGGTCGGGGGACAGGAACCCATCCCCCTGCTGGAGGACCTGCTCGGAAACTGGCCGGGGGCGCGGTTCAACATCGATCTCAAGGCCGACGGGAGTCTGGATCCGCTCCTCCGCACGCTCCGACGCACCCGGGCCTGGCACCGCGTGTGCGTCGGTTCGTTCAGTCAGCGACGACTCGACCGGGCACGACGCCTGTTCGAACGCCCCGTGGCCACCTCCTGCGGGCCGGTGGACGTGGCGCGTCTGCGGCTCGCGTCAGTGGCACGGGTCCTGCGTCCGATGGCGCGCAGGGGAGTCACCTGTGTGCAGATCCCGCTGCGGAGCCATGGTGTCCCGCTGGTTACCAGGGATGTCCTCACCACCGCCCATGCCCTCGGAATGCAGGTCCATGTCTGGACGATCAACGATCCCGCACTGATGCGGCGACTTCTCGACGCCGGTGTCGACGGCATCGTCAGTGACGATGTCTACGCCCTGCGTCGGGTGCTGTCCCAGTACGGAGCGTGGGAAGGAGGAGAGTTCCCTGGGAAGGGCAACGGTCCGGAACCGGGCTCTCCCGATACGCGGGGCACCTCCGGCCCCTCTCCCGCTCCGGGCAGCACCGAACAGCAGTAGCACGGGATCCGGCTCCGGGGGTCCGACGGGAACCGGGTATGGCAACCGAACGCTCCTCTCCTCCGGCCGGCGTCGACCGTAAGCAGGCGAAGGAACCGTCTCCCCAGTACCCAACCGAACCAGAGCCACCCGGGTCTCCGGACAGGGAACTCCCTCACTGCAAGCGTCCCGGAGCAGCAAGGATCAACATCGCATGGCTTCTTCGTCCTCCGCCCACCCGGACACCCCTCGTTACGGACAGTTGGGGGAACGCAGGCGGGAACAACGGGGGTGGTACCTGTACGACTGGGCCAACCAGGTGTTTATCACCTCTGTCGTCACTGTCCTGATCGGTCCGTACCTGAGCGGCCTGGCATGCTCCTCGGCAGGGGCACCCTCCACGACCGCGTGCACCGGCGGCGACTACACCGTCTCCCTACTGGGGGCAGAGCTGCACGCGAACGCCCTCTACCCCGCGACGACGACAGCAGCGATCGTGCTGCAGGTGATCCTGCTTCCGATCATGGGGGCCCTGGCGGACCACTCCCCGAACAAGAAACGCTGGTTGTTCTTCCTCGCACTGGCAGGATCCGTCTCCACCACGGGGCTGTTCTTCACGGGCGGAAACCACATCGCGGCGGCCGCGCTTTTCCTGTTCGCCAACGTCGCGTACGGAGCGTCCCTGGTAATATACAATTCCTTTCTCCCCGACATTGCCACACCGGACGAACGCGACCGGGTGTCGAGCACGGGATGGGCGGTCAGCTACCTGGGGGGAGCGCTCCTTCTCACTGTCCACCTGGTTCTGGTGAGCCAGCACCAACAACTGGGAATCACCGAGGAACAAGCGGTACGCGTCGCGTTCGCTTCCTCCGGAATATGGTGGATCGGCTTCACCATTCTCGCACTACGGCCGCTGCGCAACCGCGCCAGCAAGCTCGTCACCGCCTCCCGCACTCCCCAGGTCCGAACCTCGGTCCGCCAGTTGGGGCGGACGCTGCGTGATATTCGCAAATACCCGCAGACTCTCCTGTTCCTGCTGGCCTTCATCCTTTTCAACGACGGGGTCCAGGCGTCGATTCGCTATGCGGCCCCCTTCGCCACCCAGGACCTGGACCTGGGGCAGGGCGTTCTCATGGGAACCATCCTCATGATCCAGTTCGTAGCTTTCGGAGGAGCACTTCTGGTGGCTCTCATCGCCCGAGCCGTCGGAACCAAGCGCGCGATACTGGGAACTCTTGTTGTATGGTGTGTCCTGGTGGCCCTGGCCTATGCCATACCAGCCAACGACCCGGTCCTTTTCATGGCCCTGGGAGCGGGAATAGGAATAGTTCTTGGGGGGACACAGGCGCTGGCGCGTTCCATATACTCACACCTCATACCCAGAGGGAAAGAAGCAGAATACTTCAGCTTGTACCAGATAAGCGACAAAGGGTCCACGCTCCTTGGATCGCTGACGGTTACCATCGCCGTCACGGTAACGGGTGGTTACAGAGTTGCGATCCTTTCTCTCATAGCATTCTTCCTCCTGGGTGGGTTCCTACTCGCGAAAAGCAACATAGCCCACGGGATAAAGGCGGCGGGAAACACGCCACCGAGGAACATATAGAACGCAACCTCCCGGTGGGAACCACTCCATCCCGTTCAAAACGTTCCTTGGCCTTCGGGCAAGAAATGATTTCAGACATGTCCGGTTTCGGCAGTCGGCGCCACAGCACCCTCCGAGCGCGGCAGGGAATCAGCGGCGCCCTGCGAACGTTCGCCACCATGGCTGCGATGGGAAGGTGAGCAAGCGATGTTGTTCGGTGCAGAACATGTCCAGCGGTACCTCGAGACCGACGGTGCTGAGGGACACGACTGGCAGGGGACCACCGCGCTGGTTCTCACCACGACTGGCCGCCGCTCCGGGCAACCACGGAGCACCCCACTGATCTACCAGCGCGACGGGGACTCCTATGTCGTGGTGGCTTCCTACGGTGGCGCCCCCGAACACCCGCAGTGGTACAGGAATCTGGTCGCCCATCCCACGGTGACCGTCCAGGTACGAGAGCAGCGGTTCACCGCGCACGCACGGACCGCCACCCCGCCAGAACGGGAACGGCTGTGGCCGCGGTTGGCGGACGCCTGGCCTGCCTACGACGACTACCAGGCCAAAACCGACCGAACGATCCCGGTCGTGATCCTGGAACCGACAGCGTGACACCTCCGCGCCGCAGGGTTCGCTTCGGGATACCCCGCTGCCGGCGGGGGGAGGCTACCGGTGTGCGCGTAACCGGCATCCTCGTTAAGCTGCCGCTCCCGCGGCCGGATGGTGACAAGTTCCCCGTGACGGACGTGAGGGGAGCAGGCCAGGGCTGCCACCACCAACGGGACGCAAACATCCCGTCAACTCTTTGGCGCAGTGAGCAGTACCGCTTCTGGATCCCCCACCGTACGGGGAAGATACACAACGTATAGCGATGTAACGGGCCGGCCGCACGTGACAGGCTATTATCGCACGGTTGAACCGTTGATGTCTGGGAATCTTGACACGGACCGACGCGTTACACCCATGAACACCGCAATGAGCGCCTGGAGGCACGCACACGATGGCCGAGCGAGCACTTCGCGGCACACGGCTCGGGGCTACCAGCTACGAGAACGACAGAAACACTGACCTGGCACCGCGCCAAGAGGTCACTTACGACTGCCCGCAGGGTCATCGCTTCTCCGTCACGTTCGCCAGCGAGGCCGAGATTCCCACTAACTGGGAATGCCGTTTCTGCGGCGAGAACGCTCTGATCGTGGACGGGAACGAGTCGCAGGAGAAGAAGGCGAAACCCGCACGCACCCACTGGGACATGCTGCTCGAGCGCCGGAGCATGGAGGACCTGGAAGAGGTACTCAACGAACGCCTGGAGCTGCTGCGCGCCCGCCGTCGGGAAGAGGCGGAACACATGCAGGCCATGGACGAGGAGCGTCAGAGCGCCTGAGAATCCTGCCCGTGTTCCCATAGTCCAGTCGGGAGGTGGCTTGTGATCCCCACCTCCCGACTGGACTGTGTCCCACGAGCAGGACCCGCCGGAAACGCACGGAACCTCGCTCCCGGGGTCCACTGTCCCGGTGCGCCGCTCGTGGGGATCACTGAGCGCGCCGTGCTGTTCCGGCGCGGGGGTCTCCCGGAACCGGACGGCAGCACGCCGCACCCGGTGTTCCCGGGACGCCCGCGCCCCCAGCGCCACCACCGAGGCTCGGCTGCGTCATCCCGGGAGCAGACGCCCGAGGGTACCGGGCCGCGGTCGTCTCACTCGCTGCTACCGGACTGTTCGGCACGACAGTCCGCCCCGTTGTCCCCGAACGGGTCGAGGGTCCTACCCACGAGTTCACCCACCGATCCCAGCACACGGGTCGGACGGTAGGGGAACAGGTCCGCGGTGTCGTGCCCCGATATCCCGGAGAGCACGAGAAGGGTCTGTAGTCCCGCCTCCAGGCCGGAACGCACGTCCGTGTCCATCCGGTCCCCGATCATCAACGTGTTCTCGGAATGGGCACCCAACGCCCGCAGGGCGGAACGCATCATCAACGGGTTCGGCTTGCCGATGTAGTACGGAGCCCGCCCCGTCGCCCGTTCGATCAGTGCTGCCACCGCCCCAGTGGCGGGGAGGGACCCCTCACGGCTGGGGCCCTTCTCGTCGGGGTTCGTCGCGATGAACCGGGCTCCTCCTTCCACCAGTCGGATGGCACGTGTGATCGCCTCGAAGCTGTAGGTGCGGGTCTCCCCCAGAACGACGTAATCAGGATCCCGGTCAGTCAGCACATACCCGATGTTGTGCAACGCCGTGGTCAGCCCTGACTCCCCCACCACGTACGCCGATCCGCCGGGGCGCTGCTGCTGCAGGAAGCGGGCGGTGGCCAGCGCGGAGGTCCAGATCGCCGACTCGGGGATGTCCAGCCCCGTGCGATGCAGCCGGGACCGGAGGTCACGAGGGGTGTAGATGGAGTTGTTCGTCAGCACCATGAAGCTGATGCCGTTTTCCCTCATCTCGGAGATGAAGGCGTCCGCGCCGGGGACGAGGGACTCTTCGCTTACCAGCACCCCGTCCATGTCCATGAGGTAGTTCCATCGGAATTCGCTATTCACACCACGGATTATCCCGCGCGGAGGGACAGGAGCACACCCTCCCGTTCCGCTGGTGCTCACCCCGTCGAAGCACGCCCGGCGAACCAGTGCCGGCGGTGGACCGCCCCTCGCCCCCGTGGCTCCGCGGGACCGTCAGCCAGCGGGACGGGCCACGCAGCGAACATGACGGTTCGGAAGGCACACACGTCCCGAACGGTGACGGGGAACGGTCGACACATCAGCAGCGTCAGGAGTCGTCACCCGTAGCGCTGGACTCGTCCTCGGAGACCACTCGTCCGCGTACGACGCGTCCGCTTCCGGGAGCGCCGTTGGTGTGGCCCGGACCGGTGGCCTCCTGCCGTCCCGGCACCGCTGACTCCGCGTTCATCGTGGCCCGCATCCGGGCCATACGGCGCTCTGCCCAGGCCGTGAACGCCCACCGCAGTGCGGGCCGCGTTACGGGAAGCGCCACGACGGCTCCGAGGAGTCCCGTGAGGAAGCCGGGGACGAGGAGGAGTATCCCGCCCACCATGACCATCAGCATCTCCAACGGGCCGTTCTGGAGGGACTTTCCCGTGCGCATCGCCTCCTCCACCGCACGGTGCGCCCGTATCCCAGCGCTGCGCAGTACAACAGCACCCGTCGCGCTCAGTCCGAACAACGCGAGGACGGTCCAGGCCGCGCCGATCTGTTGGCCGACGACGACCATCAGCCACACTTCGACGAACGGGAGCGCCATGAGCGCGATGACGATTAGCAACGGCATGGGAACCATCCTCGGGATTTCCTGTCCTCCAACGACACGCCTACCGTGAGTTCCTCCTACACCCGGAAACGCCTCGGATCGGCTATTCGTTCCTGTGGGTGGGAACACCTTCGCCGGTACCGGCCGTGCGCCCGGACGGTCCGGACGGGAGAGCACTGCTTCCCTGTTGGTGTGTGGCTGTGGCAGGTGCCCCGGCTGGGCGGGAAGGACCGTAGCCGGCGCCGTTCTGCTACTCCTGCCGCGAAACCTCGCCCGTCACCTGGTGCTTCCTCCTGATGGTACTCACGGCGGCGGCGACGAGTGCGCCCACGCCGAGTGCGCTCAGTGCGGCTTCCGGAAGGGCACCGAGTCTGGTGGCCAACGTTTCCCCGGCCATGGCCGGAAGGTCGGTGACGTGCGTGTCCGGCTCGGCTTCGGGCGAACGGTACACAACCGTCCCGTCGGGGGCGACCACGGCGCTGACCCCGCTGGTGGAGGCAACCACCGCGGGGCGACCGTGCTCAACCGCGCGCAACTGGGTGATCGCGAGCTGCTGGTCGGGTTGTCCGGTGAAGTTGTAGTTGGCGTTGTTGGTGGGAACCACGAGGATCTGACCCCCGGCGGCCACGGACTCCCGTACCGGTCGGTCGAAGACGACGTCGAAGCAGATGGACGCTGCCACCGTGGTTCCGTTCAGGCTCAGCTTTCCCGGCTCCTCTCCGGGGACCGCGTCGCTGGTTACCTGCTCCAGCCGGGACACGTAACGGGTCATTACCCCCCTGAACGGAATGTACTCACCGAACGGGACCAGGTAACGCTTCGTGTAGTAGTCTCCGGCGCCCGTGTCCGGTTTCCAGACAACACTACGGACCTCGCGCTGGGCACCACCGTCCTCGTACTTGGTGATTCCGACGAGGAGGGGCGCGCCGACGTCACGGGCGGCATCCGCTATCCGGGACGCTGCGGTCGGGTTGTCATAAGCGTCGAGGTCGCTGGCGTTCTCCGGAAGGATCACCATGTCCGGCTGCTCCACCTCCCCGGACCGTACCTGCCGGGCGATCCTGTGGACCCCCTGCATGTGGTTGTCCAGCACCTGCATGCGTTCGCCCAGGATGTTCTCCTGCCCCGGGGCCGGGACATCCCCCTGCACCATTCCCACGGTCGCTGTGTGATCCGTTTCGGGAGGCGCGACGGACGGAAGCACGGGCCCCAGGGCGGGGATCGCGACAGCCGTCGCCAACAGGCCGACGACCGGGATGACACGTCCTCCGCTCCGCTCGTTCGCCCTCCGGAGCGTTCCACCGAGCAGGCGCACCGCACGCGGGACGGCCGCTGCCAGGAGCGCTCCGCACAGTGCCACGCCGAACGTGACCAGCGCTGAGGAGCCCACCGCGGCGTACCCGGTGAAAGGTGTGTCGGGTTGGGCGAAGGCGAGTTTTCCCCACGGGAAGCCACCGAAGGGGAAGCGGGCTCGCACCGCTTCCTGTAGCACCCACAGCGCCGCGGTCCACACCGGCCAGCCGCGCAGTGGGACGACCCATGCGATTCCGGTCGCCAACGGCAGGAAGTACAGCGTTTCAGCGGCGGCGAGCGCGAGCCACACGTCGACGCCGAACACGCTCTGCCAGTTGACCAGCCACACCATGAGCGAGGCACCGCTGACGGCCCCGAGCCAGGCGGCACGGCGGAGTCGGGTACCGGATACCGCGAGTACGAGCAGTGTGGCGCTGAGGGGTCCCAACCACCACAGTCCGTAGGGAGGAAGCGCGAGCAGCTGGGCGGCTCCGGCCCCTGCGGCAGCCAGCACACGGCTGACGAGTCGGAGGTGTTCCCGGCGTGGGAGGTGGGTCCCTCTGTCTGGCAGGACGGCAGCAGCCGTCTCACGTTGCGTGTCGCCAGCGACCACGTCTGACTCGCTTCCCCCGATACTGGGGGGACGCGGAAAAGGCCCGAAGCACCCTTCGGACCGGATCCGTCTCGTCGGCTGCGAGCGCGGAGACCGTTGTCTACTGGATGTTCGGGCCTTTTCCGGGTCCAACCCCCCGCCCGGCCGCGAAACCCGGTCCTTCTCGAACCTCCGACCGCACCTGGTGCGTGGCGCGACGTGCAGTAAGACAAGAACCGAACCGCTCGACCGGTCCGTCCAGTGTTGGACTGGTCAGTAGGTTACCCAGAGATCCCGCGATCCGCTGCAACCCCTACGGCACGTGTCGAAGCGGTTTCCAATGCTCGACCGAGCCACGTGATCGCAAGGGAACGAGCGGAGCTGGATAACCAACGCCAGACTAACGCACCGGTCGAACGCATGCCAGTCCACTCGAGCCCCCATGGGCCAAGTTCCTGGATCTGCGCTGGTGACAGGGCTGAACGAACACGGCACGAACTTTCCGCGTTTCTCCGGCTCCGGAAACGCGGCCTCCGCGCCGCCCTCCTGCGGGGGTTCCGGAGCACTGCAAGCACGAGCGCAATGTGATCGAAACTGCGCAAGGTATCGACATTTTCGCTCACATGGTGTGTGATTTTCCGAAACATCAATCAATACCGATCAAGATCATCGACATCCCCGGAGCTGCCTGTCCCGGAGGGCGCAGGTACGGGTCCAGACCAGGAGCTGCTATGGCAAAGATCGTTCTCGACGGCGTCGACAAGGTCTACCCGGGTGGGGTCCAAGCAGTCGACAACCTCGACCTTGAGATCGCGGACAACGAGTTCATGGTCCTCGTCGGCCCGTCGGGGTGTGGCAAGTCCACAGCTCTGCGGATGATCGCCGGCCTGGAGGAGATCAGTGGAGGCGAGCTCTTCATCGGGGATCAGGTCGTCAACGACCGGCCTCCCAAGGACCGTGACATCGCCATGGTCTTCCAGAACTATGCGTTGTATCCGCACATGACGGTCGAGCAGAACCTTGCGTTCGGTCTGAAACTGCGCAAGGTTCCCAAGCAGGAGATCCAGCGACGGGTCCAGGAAGCCGCTGCCATGCTCGGCATCGAGAGCTACCTCAAGCGAAAGCCCGCGGCCCTCTCCGGAGGCCAACGCCAGCGGGTCGCCATGGGACGCGCCATCGTACGGGAACCGCAGGCGTTCCTGATGGACGAGCCACTGTCCAACCTGGATGCCAAGCTGCGTGTACAGATGCGGGCCTCGCTCAACCAGTTGCACGAGCGTCTCGGCGTCACCACGGTTTACGTCACCCACGACCAGGTGGAGGCGATGACGTTGGGAGACCGGGTCGCCGTCCTCCGGGATGGGCGCCTGCAACAGGTCGACACACCCAAGAACCTCTTCGACCACCCCGTCAACCTGTTCGTCGCCGGGTTCATCGGTTCGCCAGCGATGAACTTCGTTACCGCCGATCTCGAGCGGGACGGTGACACCGCGGTGTTGAAGTTCGCCGAACACAGGCTTTCGGTCCCTGTCGAGACGTTCTCCGCCCGCCCTGGCTTGCGGGACTACATAGGCAAGCAGATCATCCTGGGCATCCGCCCGTCCGACTTCAACGACGCTGCCTTCTCGACGAACACCAGTGCCACGATGGAGGTCACCGCCGACGTCACCGAGGAGCTCGGAACCGAGATCAACGTCATCTTCAGCATCGACGCTCCCCCGGTACAGCACGAGGCAGCTGCTGCCCTCGCCGCCGACGCCGCCGGTGACGAAAGTGAGGGAGAAAGCTCCGCCCTTCCCCTCGCCGGCGACAAGTCGGTGTTCACCGCACGGGTGAGCCCCCGCAGCTCCGTGCGTCCGGGGCATCCCGTCAAACTCGCGGTGGAGGCAGCCGAGCTGCACTACTTCGACAAGGAGAGCGGGCTCAGCATCAGATGACCCGCGAAGCCAGCTGGTTCCTCCGGATGAGGCTGGTGGCCAGCTGGCACTGCCCACGGATCCCCCTCGCCCGGCGTTGGGATCCGTCCCCTCCGGCGCCGGCCCCGCCGTCCGCTCGCCGCTGGGAGGCTCCCAGCGGCGAGCGGACGGCGGGTGCTCTTTCCTTCCGGTGTCACTGACCCGTGCCCGCGTTGGCCAGGTGACGGCCGATGACCAACCGCTGGATCTGGTTCGTGCCTTCCACGATCTGCAGTACCTTGGCTTCCCGCATCAGCCGCTCAACGCGGAACTCGCGGGTGTAACCCGCCCCACCCAGTACCTGCACCGCGTCGGTGGTGACGCGCATGGCCGTATCGGTGGCGAGCAGTTTCGCCATCGCCGCCTGCTTACCGAACGCGCTGCCGCGGTCCTTGCGCCGCGCGGCAGCGAGGTAGAGCTCCCGCGCAGCCTCCACCTGCGTCGCCATATCAGCGAGCATGAACTCCATACCCTGGAAGTCCCCGATGGGGTGACCGAACTGTGTCCGGCTCCGGGAGTACTCCAGTGCGGAGTCGAGAGCGGCCTGCGCCACCCCCACCGCGCACGCGGCGATACCGAGTCGCCCGGAGTCCAGGGCCGCCAGGGCGATCGTGAACCCCTCCCCCACCTCACCGACCACAGTCTCCGCCCTGGCGTCGTCGAACCGCAGGGCGGCGGTCGGTGAGGAGCTCATCCCCATCTTGTTCTCCGGGGAGTCCGCGTGCACGCCGGCGGTACCGCCTGGTACGTGAAAGCAGCTGATCCCACGCGCCGCGGAGTCCGGATCGCCGGTACGGGCGAACACGGTGTAGAAGTCGGCGACTCCCCCGTGGGTGATCCACGATTTGGCGCCGTGTAGGTGGTATCCGTCCTCGCGCTCCTCGGCCCGCGTGGACAGGGCGGCGGCGTCGGATCCCGAGTGCGCCTCGGACAGGCAGTACGCCCCGAGCGTCCCCCCGCCGAGCATCCCCGGCAACAGGCGGGCGCGGTGCGTTTCCTCCCCGAACTCGGCCAGTGGGAAGCAGGAGAGCGTGTGCACGCTGACTCCCAGCCCCACGGCGAGCCATGTCCGGGAAAGCTCCTCGACCACCTGCAGATAGACCTCGTAGGGCTGCCCTCCGCCTCCGTAGGCGCTGGGATAGGGGAGTCCAAGCAGCCCCGAGCCGCCGAGGAGGGAGAACACGTCTCGCGGGAACACGCCTGCCGCCTCGTCCGCCGCGACCCGGGGAGCGAGTTCCTTCCTGGAGAGTTCTCCGACCAGGTCCAGAAGGTCACGGGCCTCGCTCGTGGGCAGAGTCCGTTCGACGTGCATACCGCTCCCTCCGTTCCAGTACGACCCCGACCGACCACCGCACGGTTAGTAGGTCGTCCAACTATCTGGTTAGGAGGACTGTATCCCACTATGTGAACAACAACACGTTCGACCCCGGCCGAAAGGGTGCCCACCGGACCTGGCACGGGGGCCAGGCCCGAGGCACGGCCGTACCTGGCCGGGATCCGGTGGGCGCGGACCGGGCCGGGGGAAGCAGGGGCTGGCCCCGGGAAGCGCCGGCCCTGTTCACACGGACGAGTAAGCCACCACCCCACGCTGGACCGCGTCCCTGGCACGGCGGGCGTTCCGCCGCAGGTTCCCGTCCTCGGGAGCCGCATCGGCTATCTGGCCGAGCATGTCGATCAGTTGTTTCGTGGCACGCACGAAGTCCCCCGCGGACATGTCGGCCTCCATGAGGATCCTGTCCAACCGGTCACCGCGGGCCCAACGGTAGGTGCTCCAGACGAACCCCTGGTCGGGTTCACGGAGGAAAGAGACCTTGTGGTTGCGTTCGATCTCGTGCAGCTCGCCCCAGAGGCGTTCCATCTCCAACAGCGTCTCCGCCGAGTCGCCCTCCGGAACCCGGGGGAAGGCGTCGTCGGAACGCCGTGACTCGTATACCAGGGACGACACGCACGCTGCCAGGTCGACGGGGGCGAGTTCCTCCCACAACCCGCGGCGCAGGCACTCGGCGACGAGCAGGTCCAGCTCCGAGTAGACCTTGGCGAGACGTTTGCCTTCCTCGGTGACGGTGTCCCCGTCGAGGTAGTCCAGGTCCTGCAGGACGCCACACACCCGGTCGAAGGTGCGCGCGATGACATGCGAACGCCCCTCGACCCGGCGTTGCAGTCCGTCGGTGTCCTTTTTCAGACGGAAGTACCGCTCAGCCCAACGCGCGTGATCCTCCCGGTCCGGACAACGGTGGCACGGGTGTTCACGCAGGGCACGGCGGATCCGTGTGATCTCCGGATCCTCCCCTTCCTTCTCTTTGGCGGGGCGTTGGGGCTGCTCCACGCTTCCCTCCTCGACCTTGTTCCGCAGCGTGGCGGCAAGGTCACGGCGGGACTGTGCGGAGCGCGAGGAAAAGTTCTTGGGAATGCGGATCCGGCCGGCCGGTTCGACAGGTACCGGAAAGTCGGCCGCCTTCACCCGTTTCACCTGGCGGTTGTACGTCAGAACCAACGGAGCCGGCACGTTGCCCCGCGTCCCGGGATCGATGACCACGGCGAACCCCGTGTGCCGCCCGGAGGGGACCCGGATAACGTCTCCCGGTTTCAGACGTTCCAGGCTACGCATCGCCTCGTCCCGGCGCTGCGCGCTGCGTCCCTTGGAGGCCTGGGACTCCCGGTCGCTGAGCTCGCGACGCAACGAGGCGTATTCCATGAAATCGCCGAGATGGCACTCCGCGGCTCGGGCGTACCCCTCGAGCGCTTCCTCCTGCTTGTGCAGCTGCCGGGTCAGCCCCACCACGGCGCGGTCCGCCTGGAACTGGGCGAAGGAGGACTCCAGCATGTTCCTACTGCGTTCCCGGCCCACTTGCCCGACCAGGTTGACCGCCATGTTGTACGAAGGCTGGAAACTGGAGTTCAGCGGGTACGTGCGTGTACTCGCCAGGCCGGCGACGCTTTCCGGATCCGTCCCCGGCTGCCATATGACAACAGCGTGGCCCTCGACATCGATACCGCGACGCCCGGCCCGACCGGTCAGTTGCGTGTACTCCCCCGGAGTGAGCGTGGCGTGGGTCTCGCCGTTCCACTTGTCCAACTTCTCGATGACGACGGTACGCGCCGGCATGTTGATTCCCAGTGCCAGGGTCTCCGTCGCGAACACAGCCCGGATGAGCCCGCGTTGGAACAGGGACTCGACGATCTCCTTGAAAGTCGGGAGCATTCCGGCGTGGTGGGCGGAGATCCCCCGCTCCAATGCGTGCAACCACTCATGGTATCCCAGAACGGCCAGGTCGGATGGCGGAATATCGGCGCACTGGCGCTCCGCGTACTCGCGGATCTCCGCCGCCTCCTCCTCCGTCGTCAGGGTCATCCCGGTGTACATGCACTGACGAACGGCGTCGTCGCACCCGGCCCGACTGAAAATGAAAATAATGGCGGGGAGAAGTCCTTCACGGTCCAGCTCGTCGATGATCTGTGTCCGGCTGGGCGGTGGGAACTTCGTCCTGGGGCGGGGGCCTCCACGCGTACGCGCCTGTGGGTGGCGACGGCGGTGTTCGAGCTGCGTTATGCGCTCGTCCTCCTGGGTCAGTTTGATGAGCCGAGGATTGACCCGCATCTTCTGGCCACCGACCACAACCTCTACGTTCTTTCCGGATTCGTTTCCGTTCCGGCGGTCGCGTTTGCGGGTGCGTTTACTGCTCGATCCCTCCGCAGAGGAGTCCTCCACCGGGACGAAAAGGTCATGGATACGCTTTCCGGCCATGACATGCTGCCACAACGGAACCGGGCGCGTCTCGTCCACGATCACCGTGGTGTCACCGCGCACCTGTTGCAGCCACTCTCCGAATTCCTCGGCGTTGCTCACTGTCGCCGAAAGCGCAACGGTGAGCACCGACTCGGGAAGGTGGATTATGACTTCTTCCCACACCGCCCCGCGGTACCGGTCGGCGAGATAATGCACCTCGTCCATGACCACATAAGCCAAACCGCTCAGAGTATGCGAGCCGGCATACAGCATGTTGCGCAGGACCTCTGTGGTCATGACCACGATCGGCGCCTCTCCGTTGACACTGTTGTCACCGGTCAGCAGCCCGACCCGCTCAGCTCCGTAGCGGCGAACCAGGTCATTGTACTTCTGGTTGGAAAGTGCCTTGATCGGTGTGGTGTAGAAACATTTGGCACCGTATCGCAGCGCAAGATGGACCGCGAACTCCCCGACCACGGTCTTTCCCGAACCGGTAGGCGCAGCCACCAGAACACCGTGCCCATTCTCCAGGGCCTTGCAAGACCGTTTCTGGAACGAGTCGAACTCGAATCCGTAAAGCTCCTGGAAATTCTCGATAGTCTCACTGGACTCGGCTTGGCGGCGGCGGAACTCAGCGTACCGCTCGGCGTGGGTACTCATATAAGTCAAGAGTAGGGCGTATGACAGCATGACGCAGCCGCTACCTGCGCGGGGAACCCGGCACAGCGAGCGCGGACCTCGCGGGAGGCCTCCAGCCGTTGGACCCCGCCTCCCGGCTCCACCCGGTCAGCAGGAGCGCTCCCGGCTGCACCGGTCCAGGACGGCCCTCCGCCCGGACACTGCGCTCGTTCACCGGGCCCGCGGTCACGGAATTCCCGCATTCCCGCGTTCCGGATATCCGGGGTCACCGTTCGGATCTATCGCGGGTTTCCGCCCCTCGGGTGGCGTTTCTCCGGCCGTGGAGCCTTCCGACGTGGGAACGAACAGCACCACGAGCAGCAGCAGTGCCCCCACCGCCGCTACCGCCGTCCATACGACGGGACTCCGCGAACCGGGACGGGAGTTCGGGGCACGCTCCACGGTCACGCACGGCATGACCGCTATACAACGGTCGATCCGGGCTGCGAGCGCAGGATCGTCGGTGCGGAGACGCTCCTCGATCTGGCGAAGCAGCTCGTGCTCACGACGGGACAGCACCATCATGTTCTCCCTAGGGTGACACCGGCGTACAGGAGGTGGGACACGCTCCGCTACCCCGCGAAGTACACGCCCTAACCCTGCCGCGCGGCGCGCCCGGCTCCCACAGGGACCAAGCCCTGCGTTTCACAGCCACAACCCCTGGTAGCAGTGCCCGGGTGAGGAGAAGCGGTACGCAGCATCCGCCGGAAACACCCGGCCACAGTGTGAGGGAAGTACACCATGGCTGCCACTGCCGGGGCTGCCATGGTGTTCCGGTGGGCGACACCCTACGGATCCCGGTCCAACGGATACGCCCCCGGCCGTGCTGTCCATCCGGGCGGCAACACCCGCTGCCCTGACTGCGACAGCCCGCTGCCGGGGGCGTCGCGGAGGCAGCAGGACGCCGGGTGAGGGGCCAGCCATCTCCCGCAGCGCGCCGGAGCAGCGGAGAGCCCTTCGCTCCCGCCCATCACGTACGGTCCGCACGCGCTTCGGTGCGGTGGGAGCACGCCAGACAGGAGGAAGGACCATGGACACCCGACACGTGGCTGTGGAGACCTCGGACGCCGCACTCGCCGGCGACATGACGGTCCCAGCGGAGCGCAGGGGCATCATCCTGTTCGCTCACGGCAGTGGCAGTTCACGGCTCAGTCCGCGGAACAGAGCCGTTTCCGAGGCTCTGGCCAACCAGGGCTTCGCGACGTTACTCCTCGACCTGCTGACTCCGGAGGAGGAACAGACCGACGAGCGCACCCGCGAGCTGCGCTTCGACACCGCGCTGTTGACCCGACGGCTCAGCGATGTGGTGGACTGGCTCGGTTCGGCGGAGGAGACCGCCGGACTGCCCGTGGGGTTGTTCGGTGCCAGCACGGGAGCCGCGGCCGCGCTCGGAACAGCGGTACGGCGCCCTGACCGGGTCCACGCTGTCGTCTGCCGGGGAGGACGGGTCGACCTGGCTCCCGACGGGCTTGCGGGGGTCAGAGCCCCGGTTCTCATGATCGCCGGAAGCGCCGACGAGCCCATCGTCCGGGTCAGTTTCCAGGCGCAGAAGGAACTGCACGTCACAAACGACGTGCACCTGGTCCCGGATGCCACCCACCTGTTCGAGGAACCCGGCGCGTTGGAGCAGGTCGCGGGGGAGGCCATCACATGGTTCCGGGAGTACCTGGCGGGTCCGGAGGGCCAGGCGCGTCACGGCTGACGCGCCCTCCGCCCCGCGACCACGCACGGGCCGGACCGGGGTTCCCCGGACAGCGGCCGGACGGGAAACAACCCGCTGCCTCGCTCCTCCGCCCGGGAGACGAGCAACGCAGCGGGTGGAGCGCCGGGACCGTTCACTCGGACTGCTCTTCCGTCGTGCGGTGTTCGACGGAGAACGTGAGGCCGTGTTCCCCGGCCTGGGTCACGATGTGGTCCCCCGCTTCGATCTCCCCGTTCAGCAGCTTCGAGGACAACGGGGTGGCCACGTGCCGTTCGATCGTCCGGGCGAGCGGCCGTGCACCGAACTCGGGCTGGTGACCGGTCTCGGCCAGCCACCGCACCGCGCCGTCGGTGAAACTCACCGTTATGCCCTGCGCGTGGAGGCGCCTCTCGGTGTCGTCCAACAACAGACGGGTGATCTGGCCGAGCTCCGCCTCACCGAGCTTGGAGAACACGACGATCTCGTCCACGCGGTTGAGAAACTCGGGGCGGAACTCCTCGCGCAACCGGCTCATGGCCCGGTCCCGGGTGGCTCCGTCCCCCTCCTCGCGGGTGCTGAAACCGATGGGGCCGCTGGTGATGAGTTCCGACCCCAGGTTGCTGGTCATGATGACCACCACGTTGCGGAAGTCCACCGTGCGGCCCTGCCCGTCGGTGAGGCGTCCGTCGTCGAGGAGCTGCAGCAACAGGTTGAAAACGTCCGGGTGCGCCTTCTCGATCTCGTCGAGCAACAGGACCGCGTACGGTTGCCGCCGCACTGCCTCAGTGAGCTGTCCCGCCTCCTCGTACCCGACGTAGCCGGGGGGTGCGCCGACGAGCCGGCCGGTGGTGTGGCGTTCCTGGAACTCGCTCATGTCGAACCGCACCATTCGCTCCTGGGAGCCGAACAGTGTCTCGGCGAGCGCACGCGCCAACTCGGTCTTTCCCACCCCGGTTGGCCCGAGGAACAGGAAACTGCCGATGGGGCGGTCGGGCGAGGCGAGTCCGGACCGGGAACGGCGGATCGCTTCGGCGACTGCCCGCACTGCTTCGTCCTGACCGATAACACGCTCGTGCAGCCGGTCCTCCAACCCCACGAGCCGGGTCCGTTCCTCCTGGGTGAGCTGGGAGACGGGGATCGAGGTGATACGCGAGACCACGTGGGCCACGTCCTCCACACTGACCTCGGGAACCTGGGCGGATCCCTGGGACCGCGCCTGGGTGATGGAGTCCCGGGTCTGGTTGATCTCGTCCCGTACTGTTGAGGCCTGCTCGTAGTCCTCGTTCTGCACCGCTTGTTCCTTGCGGGTCTCCAGCTCCCGCAACCGTTGCTCCAACTGGCGCACGTCGATGCTGGGGGTTTTCGTACGGAGCCGGACACGGGCTCCCGCCTGGTCGACCAGATCGATCGCCTTGTCCGGTAGGAACCGCTCGGAGATGTAACGGTCGGCGAGTTCCGCGGCCGCGACCAGGCTCTCGTCGCTGAACCGGACCTGGTGGTGGGCCTCGTAACGGTCGCTGAGTCCGCGCAGGATCTCCACAGTGTCCTCGACCGTGGGTTCGGAGATCAGTACCGGTTGGAAACGGCGTTCCAACGCCGCGTCCTTTTCGACGTTCTTGCGGTACTCGTCCACGGTCGTCGCGCCGATGATGTGCAGTTCGCCCCGGGCCAGTGCCGGTTTGAACATGTTCGCGGCGCTGACGGCGCCCTCAGCGCTCCCCGCTCCGACCACCGTGTGCATCTCGTCGATGAAGATCAGCAGCTGTTCGGCGTGGCCGCGGATCTCGTCGATGAGGCTTTTCAACCGTTCCTCGAAGTCGCCCCGGTAGCGCGTCCCCGCCACCACCCCGGATATGTCGAGTTGCACCAGCCGGCGCCCGCTCAGCGTCTCGGGCACGTCATCGTCGGCGATACGTTGCGCTATCCCCTCGACGATCGCCGTTTTCCCGACTCCGGGGTCACCGATGAGCACGGGGTTGTTCTTCCTCCGCCGGGCGAGCACCTCGACCGTCTGCTCGACCTCCTCGTCCCGGCCCACGACGGGATCCAGGCGGCCGCCGGCGGCCAGAGCGGTTATGTCAGTACCGTACTCGTCAAGAGTGGGGGTGGAACTCTTCTCCGTGGTGGTCTCGCTCCCGCTCTGGGTGGATCCCGCCGCCGCCCGCAGCGAGTCGGGGGTCACTCCCGACTCGCCCAGCATCCTGCCCGACGGTGACTCACTGTTGACGGCGAGAGCGAACAGGAGGTGTTCGGGAGTTATGTAGGTTTGCCCCAGAGCCCGGGCTATCTGGTGGGCGTCCAGCAGGGTGCGCTTGGCTGCCGGGGTGAGCACCGGGGTGTCGACACCGCTCGCGGCGGGAGCGCGCTGCGCCTCCGCCGAGGCCGCTTCCGCCAGTTTGTCCGGTTCGGCACCAGTGCGGGTGACCAGTTCGCGCGCGGGTTCGTAACGCATCAGCGCCCACAGCAGGTGGAACGCGTCCAGGTCGGTGCGGTCGGACTCCGAAGCGCGATTGATCGCTTCGGCCACCACCTCACGGGCCGCGCTGTCCATCAACCGGGCGAGGTCGACGCGTTGGGGCGGGCGACGGTGCCCGCTGGAGCCGAAGAACCGCGCCAGGAACTCCTCGAACGAGCGAGGATCGGAACCGCCCTGCTCGCCGAAACCGTGCGTCATGGTCAGGTCTCCTCTCTCCACAACCCCGGGGATGCCTGCGGGTCCGCAACGCCGCCGTTGGGGTCTCGCAGCGCGGGCGGGACCGTTGTGTCCCCACGGGAGAGCCAACCGGAGCAACGCCCGAGTTGACCGCTGCGCTGCCGGGACACGGCTACCCGCCGACCGTGCTGTGAAACGTCCCTCCAGTGGACCACGCAACGTGGAAAGGTTCCGGGAAACCGGGTCCCTCGGCGCGTTTCCGTGCGGCCGCCTCCCGTCCCCGGTAGATACACGACAGGGAACCGGGCGGGGTCCTTACGGTCACCGGCCAGGAGGCAACGTGTCGGAGGAGCCCCGGATGCTGCGCAACGGTGCCCGCAACCACACCGACGCGGTTGGGCACGGCTCCGGTGTGCTCCTTTCGTGTGGCCGCTGCGGGATGGGGTTCCGGCTGCAGCTTTCGGGTCCCGCTCGGGTTAAACGCGATGAAAAGCCGGTTCCCCGGCCCGTACGGGGCGGGAACGACGGTTGTCAGAATTCGACGTTGTGAGGAGAACCGTGTCGATAATTCCGGAAGACCGCTCAGACATCCTCGGCAAACGCGCTTTCGCCCACGTCGCCACGATCGGCCCCAGGGGCGAGCCCCAGGCGAACCCCGTCTGGGTCGACTGGGACGGCGAGTATCTGAAGTTCAGCCAGACCACCACCCGGCAGAAGTACCGCAACATCCAGCGCGACTCCCGCATTGCCATGTCCATGCAGGACCCGGACCAGCCGTACCGTTACCTCGAGCTGCGCGGCCGGGTGGAACACGTCGAGGACGACCCCGACAACGCTTTCATCGACAAACTCGCGAAGAAGTACATCGACGAGGACACCTATCCGTGGGCCGCGCCGGGTGAGCAGCGGATCGTTCTTTACCTGCGGCCGGAGCACGCCACGAAACAGTGAGTCGTCACTGCCGGATCCCGTTCTTCTGGTGTTGCCGGGGATGGGATCCGAATTCCCTTACACCCACGTCCTTTACGATGTAGATTAAAGAAGTCGCACAGAAGGCGTGACTCCGCACACCAACCGCAGCCGGTTGTGCGCCAGCGGGGACGCACCGCGTTCCTGCCCTCCGGAAAAGGTGCCGTACCGGACACCTCCGAGCGCAGCCGCGCACTGGGGGCCGGGGAGAACAGCCCGGGGGTTCAGCCGCGGAGCTTCAGCGCGAGGAACAGATCCACACGGTTCTCCAGGCTGCTGAGGTCCCTTCCCGTGAGCTGCTCGACACGCCCGATCCGGTAACGGAGCGTGTTGACGTGGACGTGCATGGCCGAGGCACAACGCTGCCAGGAGCCGGAGTGGCGAAGGAACTGTTCCAGCGTGGCCACCAGGTCGGAACGGTGGTCACGGTCGTAGGCGAGCAGCGGCCCGAGAAGACGTTCACGGTAGGAGGACTGCACCTCGTGGGGCACAGAGGCCAGAAGAAGCTCGTGCGAGTCGATCTCGGCACCGGCTATGACACAGGAACGCCCACCGCGTAGCTCAGCCAGCCGGCGCGCGTGGCGTGCCTCCACCGCCGCTCCCTGGAGGTCGACCACGCCCCGGGCGGTCGAGCTGATACCGAGGGCGAGCTGGTAGTCCATGAGTCCGGACTCCAGGACCCGCGCTCCCTGGGTGAGTTCCTGCCGCAGCTCCTCGGCCGCCTGCGCGCCGACGTCGTTGGCGGTGGGCACGGTGACGATGGCCAACGCGTCGTTCGCCCCCGTCACCACGGCATCCGGGCGTGCGGCGGCCAGCTCTCCCAGAACCCGGCGGGCCAGATCCGGGAGACGGGGTTCGGGCAGCAACGTGGCGCTCACCGCAACGTGTCCGTGGGCGGAGCCGGCAACGCTCTCCTCCCGCTCGGAGACGTGCAGCAGCGCGGCGACCTCGTCGAAACGCTGGGCGGACAGCAGCCGCGGGAGCTCTTCCACGTGCCGCGCGTCGCTCACCGCGCGCTCCTCGGTCCGGCTCCGTGCCAGCACAGCAACCGAGGCCAGCTCCGCCACCGCTTCGTGGGTGTCATCGCTCCACGAGGCGTGGTCCCCGGCGCATACGAGGAACCAACCGGCGAGCGGATGGGAGTCGCGGGTCTGGACCGGCATACCCGTCACCTCCGAGGGAAGGTTCTCCGCGCTCGGAAGCTGGGTAGTACGGGGGAAACTCGACCATCCCAGCATCCGGGCGGCCAGCAACCGTCGGGTTTGTCCGGGCAGTTCCGGTCCCGCCGAGGCGACGAGACGGCCGGCGCTGGAAACGACCCAGGCGTCAAGCCCGGCGTCCTCTCCGATGCCGGCGAAGACGTCGGGAAAGTCTCCCCCCGCGGCGACCTCGGCCATGAGGCGGCGGTGCCGGTCCCGGGTCTCGGCGATGGTGGTGAAACGGTAGCGGGAGAGCAGCCGCAGCACCTCCTCCGTCACAGCACCGAAGGAGGTCTGGCTGGGAACCTCGATCAGGGGCAGGTCACGTTGACGGCACGCTTCGATCAGGTCGGGCGGGACGTCGCCCAGTGCCGTTCCGACCGCCAGACAAACCGCCCCGGCCTCGACGAGGGAGTCGGTGAACGTCGCCGAGTCCTCGGGGCAACGACGCCACATCATGCCGGTCAGCACCAGCTCACCGCCGCTGAGGTAACGCTTGGGCTCCAGCAGGTCGGTGGTGTAGGCCCAGCTGACACTACGGTGAGCGTGCTCTGCCCCGCACAGGAAACGCAGATGCAAACGCGGTACTGCCACCAGTTCACTGATCTGCATGTCTTCTCCTCACGATTACCGGCAGAGCTGGCCCCCCGGAGGCGCTGGCATGGCGGCTACGCTAGTCCACAGGTGGGTTGTAGGAAAACACGAAGGTGTGGTGCCGCGTACCAGGTCAGTTCATGTCATCGCGGCCTAGAGCAGCAGAGACGTTCGGTGGTGTACTTCACAGGACGCCAAACGTTGAATTAACACCTTTCAACGGAGTTTTCCGTAGGCGACCAACGAGGACAAGAATGGAATTCCTGAGCCCTTCCACATGGGAGGAGGCGCTCGCCGCCAAGAGCGCGCACCCGGACGCGGTGCCGATCACCGGCGGCACCGATGTCATGGTGGAGCTGAACTTCGACCAGCACCGCCCGCCCGCGCTGTTGGACCTCACCCGGGTAACGGAGCTGTTCGAGTGGGAGCCGGACGGCTCGCAGCTGCGTTTGGGGGCTGGGGTCAGCTACACCACCATCATCGAGAAGCTCGGCCGTCACGCCCCCGCGTTGGCGCAGGCTTCCCGTTCGGTCGCCTCTCCGCAAATCCGCAACCGTGGTTCGGTCGGTGGCAACCTGGGCGGGGCCTCCCCCGCTGGTGACTCCCACCCGCCGTTGCTCGCGACCGACGCGACGATCGAGCTGGCCTCCGTACGCGGGACTCGGCATGTTCCCGCACGGGAGTTCTATCTGGGACCGCGCCGTACGGCCCGTCAGCAGGACGAGTTGATAGCGGCGGTTCTGCTTCCGCAGCCGTCCGGCCCACAGCAGTTCTGCAAGATCGGGCCGCGTAACGCGATGGTCATCGCCGTCACCGCTTTCTCGCTCGCGTTCAACACCGCCACCCGCGAGGTCGGGACCGGGATCGGCTCGGCCGGCCCCACACCGCTGCGCGCCACCGAGGCGGAGCAGTTCCTGGCCGCCGAGTTCGATTGGGACAGCGGAGCACTGTCCGAGGAGGCCATTCGCCGTTTCGGTGAGCTCGTCGCCTCAGCCGCCCGTCCCATCGACGACGTCCGTGGCACCGCCGACTACCGCAAGCACGCCCTGTCGGTGATCGCACGCCGGGCGTTGGGATGGTCCGTCAGCGAGTACCGGAAAGGAGAACCGCAGTGCGTGTGACATTCGAGGTCAACGGCGAGGAAGTTACTGCCGACAATGTGTGGGCCGGGGAGAGCCTGCTGTACGTGCTGCGGGAACGGCTGGGCCTTCCCGGCAGCAAGAACGCCTGCGAACAGGGAGAGTGCGGTTCCTGCACGGTTTATCTGGACGGGAGTACCGCCTGTTCCTGCATGATCGCTGCCGGCCAGTGCGAGGGCAGGACGGTGCAGACCGTGGAAGGCCTGGTGGAGGAGTCCGGCGAAGGAACCGACAAACAGCTCGGCTCCGTCCAGGAGGCGTTCGTGGAGGCGGGTGCCGTACAGTGCGGGTTCTGCACTCCCGGGCTCCTGGTGCAGACGGACGACCTGCTGTCCCGCACCGTACGTACCGGTCAGGAGGCTCCCGCTGATACGGAGATCCGGGAGGCACTGGCCGGAAACCTGTGCCGCTGCACCGGATACGAGAAGATCATCGACGCCGTCCGGCTCGCCGCCGAACGCGAGGCCGAGAAGTCAGGCGGAGGCGCCGCGTGAGCACGGCCATCATCGAGGACGCCTACATCGCCACCGTCAGCGGCGCTGAGCACTCCCGGGGACACGTCGTCATCACCGACGGGCGGATCGCGCGGGTCGGATCGGGGCCCGCCCCCGACATCCCCGGTGCGCGGCGGGTGGACGGGAGTGGTTGTGTCGCCACGCCAGGCCTCGTGAACACGCACCACCACCTGTACCAGTGGGCAAGCCAGGGGCTGTTCGCCGACGCCACCCTCTTCGAGTGGTTGGTGGGATCGTACGAGATCTGGAACCGGCTGGACGCGGACGTCGTCTCCGGTACCACCACGGCGGGGACGAGCTGGTTGGCGCTGTCCGGGTGCAGCACGGTGTCCGACCACCACTACATCTATCCGAGGGGACGCGGCGACATCGCAGCGGCCGAGGTCGAGGCGGCCCGGAGGACCGGCGTCCGGCTGGATCTGGCCCGGGGGTCGATGGACCGCGGCCAGTCCTCGGGGGGGCTCCCACCGGACGGTGTGGTGGAGGGGACCGAGGAGGCCCTCTCCGGTACCGCTGCTGCCATCGACACCTACCACGACCCTTCGTTCGACTCCGCCGTCCGGGTGGCAGCCGCCCCCTGTTCCCCGTTCTCGGTGAGCCGTGAACTCATGGCAGGGGCGGCGGAACTGGCCCGGGACAAGGGGGTCCGGCTGCACACTCACCTCGCCGAGACCACGGACGAGGAGGAGAAGTGCCAGAAGGAGTTCGGACAGAGCCCGGTCGAATACGCGGAGGAACTGGGCTGGCTCGGTGAGGACGTGTGGTTCGGGCACGGGGTGCACCTCTCGGACGCCGCGATCGCTCGGATCGCTGCCACGGGGACGGGGATAGCGCACTGCCCGACGTCGAACGCGCGTCTCGGTGCCGGTATCTGCCGGGTACCGGAACTGCTGGAAGCGGGAGCTCCCGTCGGACTGGGGGTGGACGGGCCCGCGTCCAGTGAGCTGACCCCGCTCTCCGGCGAGATGCACCAGGCGATCATGATGGCTCGCGCCCGTTCCGGCCCACAGGCTCTCAGCGCCCGCCAAGCCCTGCACATGGCCACACTCGGGGGGGCTCGCGTTCTTGGCCGTCAGGAGGAGCTCGGCTCGCTCGAAGCTGGCAAGTTGGCCGACATCGCCCTGTGGCGCGTCGACGGCTTCGGACACGACGCGATCGACGATCCGCTGGTGGCGCTGACGTTCGGCCCTCCTCCCCGGGTGGAACACCTGTTCGTTGGTGGCGAGACCGTGGTGGAGCACGGCCAGCTCCGCACCGTTTCCTCCGGCGAGGCCGCCCGTGCCGGCCGCGCCGCCCGTAACAAACTTCTTCAGGAGGTGAGCCGCTGATGCCCGGTGCAACCACCCGCACCCCAACCGGTCTCTCCAGTGTCACGCGGGACGGGGTCGGCCAGAGCCCGACCCGTCCTGACGGTACGCAGAAGGTCACTGGTGAGTTCGCCTACTCTTCCGATATGTGGATGGAGGACATGCTGTGGGGGAAGACCCTGCGCAGTCCGCATCCGCACGCCAGGATCACCAGCATCGACACGAGCGAGGCGCTGGCGCTGCCCGGTGTGTACGCGGTTCTCACGCACGAGGACGTTCCCGGCGCCAAGCGTTACGGCCTGGAGTACCAGGACCAGCCGGTTCTGGCGTTCGACAAGGTCCGCTACCAGGGGGAGGCGGTAGCGGTCGTCGCCGCCGACCACCCGGAGACCGCGCGTCGTGCCATGGAGCGGATCTCGGTCGAGTACGAGGTTCTGGAGCCGGTCAGTGACTCGCGGCGGGCCATATTCGACGGGGACTGCCCGCGGGTGCACGAGGACGGCGACCTTCCCGTGCACGAGGAGCACAATCAGCACCAGCTCCCGAACCTGGTCCGGTACCAGCCGGTGCGAACCGGTGCTTTCACCGAGGGCGCCTCGGTCGAGGAGCTGCGTTCCCAGGCCGACGCTGTGGTCACCACCGAGTACGAGGTCGGCATGCAGGACCAGGCGTTCCTCGGCCCGGAGTCGGGTATGGCGGTCCCCGCGGAGGACGGTGGCGTCGACCTCTACATAGCGACCCAGTGGCTGCACGTGGACCAGAGCCAGATCGCCCCGGCTCTCGGTATTCCCGAGGACAAGGTGCGGTTGACGCTGGCTGGCGTGGGGGGCGCGTTCGGCGCGCGCGAGGACCTCTCCATGCAGATCCACGCGTGCATGCTGGCGCTGCGCACCGGGAAACCGGTGAAGATCGTGTACGACCGTGAGGAGTCGTTCTTCGGCCACGTGCACCGCCACCCCGCCAAGATGCGCTTCGAGCACGGAGCCAGTGCGGACGGCACACTGCTGTACGCCGCGTTGGAGATCATCCTCGACGGTGGTGCCTACGCCTCGGCCACCCCGGCGGTGGTCGGTGTCGCGTCCTCACTGGGTGTGGGCCCCTACGAGGTCCCCAACGTCACCCTGGACGCCTACGGTGCCTACACCACCAACCCGCCGTGTGGCGCGATGCGTGGTTTCGGCGCTGTCCAGGCGTGTTTCGGATACGAGTCCCAGATGGACAAGCTCGCCGCCGAACTGGGGATGCACCCGGTGGACCTGCGCGTCAAGAACGCCATGTCCCAGGGGTCGAGGATCATCACCGGCCAGGAGGTCGACATGCCGCTTCCCATGGCGGACATGCTGCGCCAGGCCAAGGAGATGCCGCTTCCCACCGCGCGGGAGGAACTCCCCGATCCCCAGGACCTGCGCACCCTTCCGGGCGGGGTCGCCAACACCAGCCACGGTGAGGGCGTGGTGCGCGGCGTCGGCTACGGGGTGGGTCTGAAGAACCTGTGCTATTCGGAAGGGTTCGACGACTACTCCACAGCACGGGTACGCATGGAGGCCATCGGGGGCGAACCGGTGGTCATGGTGCATACCGCCGCGGCAGAGGTGGGTCAGGGCCTGGTCACGGTCAAGGGGCAGATCGCCCGCAGTGAGCTGGGGGTGGAACGGGTCACGATCCATCCTTCCGACACCCAGGTCGGTTCGGCGGGCTCCTCGTCGGCCTCCCGGCAGTCCTACATGACCGGCGGTGCGGTCAAGATGGCCTGCGAAGCGGTGCGCGAGCGCGTTTTCGAGCTGGTGCGCGAGCAGGGGTTCGTCACGGCGGAGCACCCCGACGCGCTGCTGAGTCTCAACGGTGGCAAGGTGGTCTCCCAGACCCACGGTGTCCTCGTTTCCCTGGCGGACCTGTTGGGGGACGGGGCGACGGTCATCGACGAGACGCGGGAGTTCCACCACCGTCCCACCCAGATGCTGGACCCCACCCACGGGCAGGGGGACTCGCACACCCAGTTCGGCATGTGCGTGCACCGCGCCGTGGTGGACGTGGACGTCGAGCTCGGCCTGGTGAAGGTGGTGGCCTTGGAC